>PMCP01000145.1:0-6187 GCA_003155415.1 Gammaproteobacteria bacterium
CGCGTGATGACGGATCGCAGCGGCCTGCGCGGCGCGCTCGTGCCGATCAGCGTCGCAGACAAGATCGGCTCGGGGCAGCTTCCCGAAGGCGTGCGCGCATTCCCGGGTGCTCGCGGCACGCCGGAATCGCTGGCGGACGATGCGATTCACACGGCGTGGGTGCGGCCTAGCCCCGTGCCGCTCACCGACGCCGGCAAGAAGGCGGCGGAAGGCTTCGACCCGGCGTCGAGCGCGAATCCGCGTCTTAGCTGCAAGCCCACGAACATCATGTTCGACTGGACGTTCGAGACGTTCACGAACCGCATCACGCAGGACGAGAACTCGGTGCGCATTCAGTACGGCGCGCCCGGCTTAGACCGCACCGTGTACCTGCACGAGACGGCGCACCCTGCGAATATCGAACCGAGCGTGACCGGGCATTCGATCGGTAGCTGGGACAACGGCGTGCTGGTCGTCGACACCGTCGGCTTCAAGCCCGGTGTGCTGTCGGCGGATACGCTGACGATGCACAGCGGGCAGATGCACGTCGTCGAGCGGTTCACGCTCGACGCGGTGAAGGGCGCGCTCAAGCGCGACTACGTCGCCGAAGATCCGCTCTATTTCACCGGCCAGTACAAAGGCTCGGATACGGTCTACCTCGCGGACCTGCCGTACGAGCCGCCGAGCTGCGACGATCTCTCGTATACGTCAGACCGCGGTACGCTCGCGGTGCAGCAATCCGACGCGCAAGCGCCACCATCCGCGGCTGCGCCCGCCGCAGCGCCGGCTTTGCGGCCGTGGTGGATGTTCTGGAAGGACTGGTTCTGAACCTCGCCGCCGCACGGCGGTCCGAAGTTGCGTAACGCGGAAGGATGGGACTGCTATGGCCGAAGGTAAACGCAAGATCAATTGGACATCCGAGCTCGTGTCGCTTGCGATCGTGCTCGCGGCGGTCACGTGCGCGCGCTCGTCGCTCGCGGACCACTATTACGTGCCTTCGGGCTCCATGGAGTACTCGTTGATGCCCGGCGATCGCGTGATCGTCGACAAGACCGCGTACGGCGTGCGGATTCCCCTGACGAAGATCGACATGTTCGGCGCAGCGACGCCGCGACGCGGCGACATCGCGGTATTCGATTCGCCTCGCGACGGCGTGCGATTGATCAAGCGCATCGTCGCGATCGGTGGCGACTCGGTGTCACTCGCAAACGGCCAGCTCAAGATCAACGGGCAGCCGCTGGGCGATCGGGAGATCGAGCACTTCGGCGATCGCAACGCGCAGTTGAATCTGCGCGATGGCGGCGGGCCCGACTACGACATGCAGATTCCGGCAGGCATGGTGCTTGCGATCGGCGATCATCGGGGCAACAGTCTCGACGGCCGGTATTGGGGCTTGCTCGACGAGCGCGAGCTGTACGGCCGCGCCATTGCCATCTATTACCGCAGTGGTGAAACCGAGATGCGCCTGTCGGCGCCGTGGCAGAGCCTGAAGGCGCTGGTCGGCGGGTTCACGTGGAGGCCGCTCTAAAAAAAGCGGCCGAGCGGAGTGCCCGGCCGCCCTATCTGCAGAACTCCTCAAGCCGCGGCGTTGTGGCTGCTAAACCTGCCGAGCAGCAGCGTCACGATCATGCCGAAGCCGACCACCGTCAACACGAAGTTCACGATGCCGCCGACAATCGGCAGGTTGATCGCAATCAGCACGATGGCGAGGCCCGCGATCAGCGTTGCCGCGTAATGCGGTAGACCGGCCGGCGACTGGAACAGCGTGCGGCCGATCATCTGCGCGATGACCGTCTTTGCGAAGTACAGCCCAATCGCGCCGGCCATGAACGTCAAGACGCCGATGGGGATGCCCACGATCGTGATGCACGCCAGAATCGCCGCGATCGGCATGACCACTGCCGCCACGAGCCCAATGCCGCCGCTGCGCAGCGCTGCGCCGGCCGTCGGCAACGACAGCGTGCGCAATACCGGGAACGCCCACAGCAGTAGCAGACCCGTCACGAATGCGGCGCCGAGCCGCACGACCTGGCGAATATAGAAGCCGGTGGTCAGATAACGATTGCGCCGCTGCTCGCGCTCGACAATCTGTCGGTCCACGTTGCCGCCGATCGTGCTCCCTTGCGCGACCTGCAGCTTGTTGTCGGCGTCGATGTGAGCCGTGACGTTGCGCCCGACGCGCCCCGAGGGCAGCACGGAAACCTCGCCCGCATACGCTTCGAAGTCGCGCTGCACGTTGCCGCTCATGAGCACGTTCGCGCCGAAGCTCTTGAGATCGATGCCCACGCGGCCGTCGATACGCGCTGTCTCGCCGAACGTCATTGCGTTGCCCGCGACGTCGGCGCTCGCATCGATGTCCAGATCACGGCCGAAACCGAAGAAGTTGCGGCCGACATGCGTGCCGCGCAGCGTAACGCCGCGTCCGGCGCCGACGATGTCGCCGCCGACCGTGCCTTCGATCGTAACGCTCTCGGCGCCGGTGATCACGTTACCCGTGACGTTGCCTCGGATCGTGACGGTGCGGCCGAACGCCAGAAGGTCGCCGTTCACGGTGCCGTCGATCGCCACCGTCTGGCCGGCAGCGATCAGCGTGTCGTCGATAGTTTCGCCTGTGGCGACGGTGACTACGCCTTCGCCGCGCCGAATCTCGAGCGCGTGTCCGGGCCTCGGCAACGCCACCGCGGCGACCAGCAACGACGCGAGCAATGCGGCGCTGCCGCGACCACGGGCGAGCATTAAGGTAGTCCATGCGAGCAGCGCGATGGCTAGCGTCGCAGCGACCAGATTCAATGTAGAAGTCAGCATGGTAATTCCCTCGTTCAAGAAGAAAGCGGTGAACGTGATGGCGCGCTCGGCGAGCTCGCCGTACTGAAAAGGATTCAGCCATTGCAGGCCGCTCGGGATCTTCGCCGCGACTGCGGTCCAGAACGCTCCGGCTACCGCTGCGACCGCGAGCACGCCGAGCGTCAACACGAGCAGATCGCGTGATCGCGCCGGTGCCACGAACACTGGAATCGTCGCGTGTGCGTCGTCCGTCTCGAGCGCGGCGCGCAGTGCCACACGCTCGGCGCGCAGAGAGGCGACTTTCGCGCTGCATGCGGCGCAGCCTTGCAGGTGCTCGGCTGCGGCGGACGCCTGCTCCGGCGTCAACGCGTCGTCTGCAACCATGGAGCGGGTCACGGCGGAAAGGCAGGTCACGATGCAGTCTCCTCGGCCAAGGTTTTTCGTAGCGCCTGTTTGGCGCGGCACAGCAACGTGCCCACGTGGGTGCGCGTAATGCCGAGTTCCGCGGCGATCTCGTCGTAGCTCGCGTCGGCGAAGTAGGCGAGCGCGAGCGGCACGCGATAACGCTCGGGCAATGCGGAAACGGCCGCCTGCACGGACCGCGCGCGCTCGGCGGTCAGCAGCTCGCCGAGACCGTCGGTGTCGTCGGCTTCGGCGGCCGCGGCTTCCTCGGCTTCCGTGCCGAAGGTCGCGGGCTCGAAGCGGCGCCGGCGCAGTAGATCCAGCGAATGGTTGCGGGCGATTCTCATGATCCACGGGCCGAAAGGTTGCGAAGGGTCGTAGCCCGCGAAGCCGTGATACGCCCGCACGAACGCTTCCTGCGCCGCATCGTCCGCGCGCTCCGCCGTGCCGAGCAGCTGTCGGCAGAGGGCGCGTACCTGGCGGTAGTGGGTTGCGTAAAGCGCAGCAAAGGCTGCCTCCTTCGTCATTCACGGTTCCTGTGGTCTCTACCGGTAATTACGCGCGGGCGCGTGTTTTATTACAGTAAGCCCGATGGCCGAGCCACGAGAACTCGCAACCGCGCGCCGGCACTTGGCCAAAGCCGAGGCCGCGCTCGATTCCGCCGACGGTTTGGCTCGGCTCGCGGAGGGCATGGGCTTGCTGGACGATCTGATCGCAGGGCGCGACGCGGCCGTCGCGCGCACGGCCGGCAACCTCGCGGCGAGCTACGCGGCGCGGATCTACGAACGAATCAGCGCGGCGGTAGCGAAGGATCCG
Source organism: Gammaproteobacteria bacterium (assembly GCA_003155415.1). Lineage (GTDB taxonomy): Bacteria > Pseudomonadota > Gammaproteobacteria > Steroidobacterales > Rariloculaceae > FEN-1219. Next base: position 3,982 of record PMCP01000145.1, read on the forward strand.
CAGCTGCCAGAGCCGAAGCTCGAGCACTATTTCAAGGTGGTGCTGGCGCTCGATCAGGTAAGCGAAGCGCTACCCGCGGCGGCCACGGAGCTGAAGCTCGCCGTCGCGCGCGCGTTGATAGACCGTTACTACGAAGGTCATTCGCCTGAACAAAAACGCCGCGCGCTCGAGCAGCTTGCGGCGTTGAAGGGCGATTGACGTGCTAGAAGTCGATTGGCGGGTACGAAGAAGCGCGGCGTACTTGCGCCGCGGTTACCGGAGCGGTTTTCCGACTTAGCGCCGAACGACGGCGTGGATCACGTGCTCGTGCTCGAAATACACGGAGAAGCCCGGGTAGTCCCAGCGCGTGATCGGCGGCTGGCCGACCGTCGCGCGCTTCTGTGCCGGCGCACCATACGTCGACTCGACAGCGGTCATCGACATGCCGGATCTCGGTCGTGCCGATGCGGACTGGGCGTCGGATTCAACGCCATCGATCAGCAGCGTATCCGCGCGAGCGGCGCCGGCGACCAACGCAATGAACATGCACGTCGTGGCTACGGTTTTGCCCATGATCGATCCTCCCTGGAATGCTGGGGACTATAGCACCGGCCGAAAGGCCCTCAAATTTGGCGCCGTCCTTTTGTGGCGCTGGTCACAGTTCGCGGCGTAGCCCGCTCGCCGCGCCACCGGCGCATGGCTCGCGACCCGGCGTCGCAGTCGTTATGGTTTAATCCCGCTCGATGTTTCAGCCGCTCGAAGGGTTCATTGGGCTCCGTTACCTGCGCTCGCGCCGTCGGCGCGGCGTGGTGTCGTTCATGAGCGCCGCCTCGCTGATCGGCATTGCGCTCGGCGTGGCTGCGTTGATCACTATCTTGTCCGTCATGAACGGGCTCGAGACGGAGACTCGCACCCGCCTGCTCAGCATGACGGCCCACGCGAGCATCGTCGCGCCGCAGGGTTTCCCCGACTGGGCCGAAGTGCAGAGGCAGCTCAAGGCCATGCCGGGCGTCGTGGATGCAGCGCCGTTCGTCTCGATCGAGGGCATGCTCGCGGCCGGCACGAATCTAAAACCCGTGCTCGTGCGCGGCATTCTGCCCGATGAGGAACGCGCGTCCGACTTGAGCCGGTTCGTGGAGGCTGGCAGCCTCGCCGCGCTCACGCCGGGCAGCCGCCACATCATCCTGGGCCGCACGCTCGCGCTGAATCTGGGGCTCAAGCCAGGCGACCCCGTGACGCTGCTGGTGCCGAAGATCTCGAACGGGCGCGTGATGCCGCGCTACGCGTCGTTTACCCTCACCGACGCGTTCGAGGCGGGCATTCAAGATCACGACTCCGGTCTCGCGCTGGTGCACATGAGCGATGCGAGCGATCTCTATGGGTTGAACGGCGCTGCCGGCGGGCTTGCCGTGCAGCTCACCGATCCGCTCGCGGTGCAGCAGTTTCATGCGTCGCTCGGAACAATCCTCGATCCGAGGTGGCGCTACTCCGATTGGACCGAGGAGCACCGCAATCTCTTCACGGCCATCCACATCGAGAAGCTCATGATGTCNNATCATCCTGATGCTCATCGTAGGCGTGGCGGCGTTCAACATCGTCGCGTCGCTGATGATGGTCGTGATCGATAAGCAGAAAGACATCGCGATCCTGCGCACGTACGGTCTCGAGCCGCACCGGGTGGCGCGCATATTCCTCGTGCAAGGCGGCGTGATCGGCGTCGTTGGCACCGTGCTCGGCACGGCGCTCGGTCTCGTGCTGGCGTTCAACGTCCATGTGATCGTGCCGTGGCTCGAGCACACGTTCGGCTTCCAGATCATGCCGGGTGATGTGTACTACGTGACGCAGCTACCGTCCGAGGTGCACCTGTTCGACGTGATCGCGATCCCGGCCGTCGCGCTCGTCGTGTCGGTGCTCGCCACCTTGTATCCGGCGCGGCGCGCCGCGGCCGTGGCGCCCGGCAACGCTCTGCGCTACGACTGACGATGAGCTTGCGTCAACCCTACGAGCTGTCGATCGCCGCGCGGTATCTCCGTGCGCGCAGCAGCCACAGCTTTATCTCGTTCATCTCGGCGGTTTCGATGATAGGCATTGCGCTCGCCGTCGCGGTATTGATTGTCGTGTTGTCGGTGATGAACGGATTCGAGAGTGAGCTGCGCGCACGGATTCTCGGCATGGCGTCGGACGCGTCGATCAGCGGTTACGAAGGCCCGCTTGCGGACTGGCAGGA
>PMCP01000145.1:6259-7417 GCA_003155415.1 Gammaproteobacteria bacterium
AGTTTCAACGTCGTGATCGGCTCGCGCCTTGCGACTGCACTCAACGTGGATATTGGCGACGAGATCGTGCTGGTGCTGGCCGAAGGCCGCGTGACTCCAGCCGGCATGGTCCCGCGCGTGCGCAGCTTCAAGGTTGCGGGCGTGTTCGATGCCGGCATGTACGAGTACGACCGCGGCCTCGTGTTCGTGAGCTTCGCCGATGCCGCGCGCCTGTACCACACCGAGGGGCGCGCCACGGGTCTGCGGCTTGCGATTCGCGACGTCTATAACGCGCGCGAGGTCGCAACGGTCACGGCCAAGCAGCTGGCGAACGAGCTCGGAGTCAATTTCTACATCGACGACTGGACACGCTTGCACTACACGTACTTCCGCTCGATCCAGCTGCAGAAGACGATCATGTTCGTGATCCTGTCGCTGGTGATCGCCGTCGCGGCATTCAATATCGTGTCGACATTGATGATGGTGGTGCGCGACAAGCGCGGCGACATCGCGATTCTGCGTAGCATCGGCAGCACGCCCCGCAGCATCATGACGTTGTTCGCGAGCCAGGGCACCGCGATCGGCGTCATCGGCACACTGCTCGGTGTGGTGCTCGCCGTGCTCGTGTGCTGGCAGCTCGGCAATGTCGTGAAACTGCTTGAAGCCTGGCTGCACATCGATCTCTTGTCCGCCGATGTGTATTTCCTGAGCGACTTGCCGACGCAGCTGCGGCCGCTCGAGGTGGCCGAGATCTGCGGTATGGGCATCGTGCTCGCCGTAGCCGCCACGTTCTATCCGGCGCTCGCCGCCGCCCGTCAGCCGCCGGCCGAGGCACTGCGCTATGAATGACCGCGAAGCCATGCTCGAAACCATCGCGCTCGTGAAGACCTTCAGCGACGCCGGACGCAACGTCGAGGTGCTGCGCGGCGTGGAGCTGCGCGTGGGCAAGGGCGATCGCGTGGCGATCATCGGCTCGTCGGGTTCGGGTAAGACCACGCTGCTGCAACTCTTGGGCGGGCTCGACGAGCCCACGAGCGGCGAAGTGCGCGTGATTGGCACGTCGATGACGAAAGCCAGCGACGCGGAGCGCGGACGCCTGCGCAATCGTGCGCTTGGCTTCGTGTACCAGTTCCACCACTTGCTGCCGGAGTTCACGGCGCTCGAGAACGTCGCGATGCC
>PMCP01000145.1:7490-26762 GCA_003155415.1 Gammaproteobacteria bacterium
GGCACGAGCCTCGTCGTCGTCACGCACGATACCGATCTCGCCAAACGCATGGACCGCGTGCTCGAACTCAAGGACGGCCTATTGAGGCCCGTCTAGCCAACTCTGTCGATGCGGTGACCGAGCAGCGCCGCATGCGTAGCGCGCCGCTCATCGTTGCCGCAGTCGCGTGGCTGCTCGGCACGCTCGCGACGCATGCGTTGCCGGCGCTTCCCGGCGCTGTGTGGTGCGCGCCGCTGCTGCTGATCGTCTTGCTCGTGCTGCGTGCGCGGTGGGCGTGGCCGGTGCTGGCCTTTGCCGCAGCGTGCGTATGGACCGTGCTCACGGCCGAAGCGCGCCTCGCGCAGCGCATGGCGCCGCCGGCAGCGGGTGACTACGAAGTCAGCGGCTCGATCGACACGTTTCCCACGCTTGCGCCGGGCCAAGCCACCTTCGGTTTCACCGTGGATGCCGCACGGCCGCAAGGCGTGCCACCGCGGCTGCGGCTCACGTGGTACGAGGCACCTGCCGATCTCGCGGGCGGCGCCGCATTCAAGCTCACCGTGCGCCTGCGTTCACCGCACGGGGCGCGCAACCCGGGCGGATTCGACTACGAGCAGTGGCTACTCATGAACGGCTACGGGGCGACGGGTTACGTGCGCAGCGCGGCGCCATTGCCAGCGCGGACGGACCTTGCGGCTACGTGGCTGAAGTTTCGCTCGACGCTGGCAGCGCGGCTGGTCGCGGCCGTGCCCGATCGCGACGGTGCGGCGCTGATTACCGCTCTCGCGCTCGGCGAGCGGTATCTGTTCAGCGACCAGCATTGGGCCGACTTTCGCCGCACGGGCACGAGCCATCTCGTGGCGGTCTCGGGGATGCACGTGGCGCTGCTCGGCCTGCTCGCGTTCGTCGCGGTGCGACGCATCTGGTTGCGATTGCCGATGCCGTTCGCGGCGTTCGATCTCGAAGCGGCATCAGCTGTCAGCGTGGCCGCGACCGCGTACTACGCCGCGCTGACCGGCTTCGCCGTGCCCGCCGAGCGCTCGCTGTTGATGATCGCGGTCGCGTTGCTCGTTCTCGTAAGCCGCCGGCGCGTCAGCGCGTGGCAGGTGCTCGCGGCTACGCTGCTCGTGGTGCTGGTCTTCGATCCGTTCGCGTCGCTCTCGGCATCGTTCTGGCTGTCGTTTGTCGCAGTCGCGATTCTGCTCGCGCTCGAAGGGCCGCGGCGTTTGCGCGCATTACACGAGGATGATCGCTGGCGCCGCACCTGGTCGGCTACGCGGGCGTTCGTGACCTTGCAGTGGTCGATCGGGATCGCGCTGCTGCCGCTGACGGCGTGGTATTTCGGTGAGATCTCGCTCGTCGGCCCGCTCGTGAATCTCGTCGCGATCCCGCTGTTCAATCTGGTGCTCGTGCCGCTGACGGTGCTCGCGTCCGCGGTGTTCTCTTTCGAATCGCTCGTAGCGATCTCTACGCCCGCGGTGGCGCTGCTCGGCCAGCTCGAGAGCGTCGTCGTTGCCGCGTTGCACGCGGCGGGCGCTGCGCCCGGTGCCGCGCTGCCAATGCCGTTGCCGCCGTGGCCCGCGTTCGCGCTCGCGGCGTGCGGGGTCGCGTTTGCCGTCGGCGGCCAGGCGCTGCCCGGCCGCCGGCTCGCGTGGCTCGCGGTGGTGCCGATGTTCGTGCCGGCCGTCGCGGTGCCGCTCGAGGACGAGGTACACGCCGCGGTGCTCGACGTCGGTCAAGGGCTTGCCGTGCTGGTCGAGACGCGCTCGCACCGGTTGTTGTTCGACGCGGGCCCGGCGTTCCGCTCGGGTTTCGACAGCGGCGCCGATATCGTGCTGCCGGCGCTGGCTGCGAACGGCCGACGCGGCCTCGACGTCCTGGTCGTGAGCCATGCGGACAACGACCACGCGGGCGGCGCAGCCGCCGTCGTGGCGGCGTTTCCGTCGGTCGTGGTGCTGCATGGTCCCGACGTCACGAAGCTGCCCGGTGACACGTGCGAGCGCGGGCAGAGCTGGCGGTGGGACGGCGTCGAGTTTCGAATGCTGCATCCCGCTTCCGGTTTCGCGCCGCTCGGCAATGAGAGCTCATGCGTGCTGAAGATCACCGCGCCCGGCGGTTCGCTGCTGATTACCGGCGATATCGAACGCCGCGGCGAAGCGGCGGTGCTCGAGGGGGAGCCGGGTGCCGCCGATGTGGTCGTCGTTCCCCATCACGGCAGCGCGACGTCGTCGTCGGCAGCGCTCGTGGCCGCGCTTCGCGCACGGCACGCGGTGGTGTCGGCCGGCTTCGCGAACCGCTGGGGCTTCCCAAAACCGGAAGTCACGGCCCGTTGGCAGCGCGGCGGCGCGGCCGTCGTCGTGACCGCGGACACGGGCGCCGTGAGCATCGACTTGGCCCGCGACGGCATTGCGGTTGGGGCCGAACGTGAAGTCCGTCACCGTTATTGGCAGGCCGTTCCGTCGGCCGGGTTGTAGACCCAAATTTCCCTAGTGAATCAGTCGTCAGCGCGCTATAGTTTCGCGTCAGCTTAAAGCGGAGCTCACAGCGAATCATGCTCGAGGTCGTGCAAGCCGGCGGTTGGCTCATGGTGCCGATCATCGCCAGCTCCGTGATCGCAGTAGCCATCGTTCTCGAACGTCTTTGGACGCTGCAGACGAAGCGCGTCATCCCCAGCACTCTGACCAACCAGGTCTGGGACTGGGTGCAGAAGAACGAGCTCGACGCGCAGCGAATTCAGCAGCTTCATTCCAGCTCCCCGTTGGGACAAGTACTTGCCACGGGGCTTGCGTACAGGCAGGCCCCGCGTGAAGTCCTGAAGGAAGCCATCGAGGACGCGGGCCGGCACGCGGTNNCTGCTCGGGCTGCTCGGCACCGTGTCAGGCATGATTCGCGCGTTCACCGCTATAACCACACAGGGTGTCGGCAATCCGGCCATCCTGGCGGGCGGCATTTCGGAAGCGCTGATTACGACGGCCGCCGGTCTCGCGGTAGCCATTCCGTCGTTGATTGCGTACCGGTTTCTGCGTGGCCGCGTGGACGGCCTCGTCGTGCAGATCGAGAAAGAAGCGATCCGCTTCAGCGATGCACTGTTGCAACATCAGCGCGCGGGCGTGTTTGGAGTCGGCGATGAAGCTGCAAAGCAGCCGCTCAAGAGACGAGCCTGAGATCAACGTCATCTCGCTGGTCGACGTGCTGCTCGTGCTCGTCCTGTTCTTCATGGTGTCGACGACGTTCCTGCGCGAGACGGAGCTCAACGTTCGGCTGCCGCAAGCGGCCGTTGAAACGCGGCTCGATGCGGCGGGCAACGGCCTCGAGATTTCGGTCACGCAAGCGGGAGCCTATATCGTCAACGGCCGCGAGCTCGTGAACAACGAGCGCCGCACTCTGCGCGCCGCAATCGAACGGCTGATGGGTGAGAAGCGCGACGTGCCAGTATTCATTCGCGCCGACGGAACGGCAACGCACCAGAGTGTCGTGACGGTCATGGACGTCGTCGGGCAGCTCGGTTTCGTCAAGATCAACATCGCGACCGTGACACCGCCGGACGCCTGAGGCCGGCCAGTGTCGGACAACGTCGTCGCCTCACAGAGCGCCAGTAGGCCCGTTTCGGCGGCCGCTACGCCATTCGCGGTCGTTGCCCGCCGGCTCGTGCGCTATCTGCGCCCGCATTGGCCGCTGATTGCGGCGGCGATCATTCCCGCGTCCATTTACGCCGTGATCAATAGTTTCGTCCCGACGCTCATGAGCGAGGTTATGAAAGCGCTCGGGGACCCGCGTGCCGCCAAGGACGCATGGTGGGTGCCACTCGGTTTCGTCGTGCTGTTCCCGATTCGCAGTGCGATGGACGTTCTGACGATCTTCGGGCTCGCGTGGGTCGGCCGCTCCGTGATCCGGGATCTGCGCAACGAGCTTTTCGCGCACTACCTCGGTCTGCCATCGCGCTATTTCGACCAGAGCTCGACCGGCATGTTGATCTCGCGATTAACGTACAACACCGAGCAGGTGGCCGACGCGATTTCGAACGCGGTCGTCGTGCTGATTCGGGACACGCTGTCGATCCTGATCCTGGTCGGCGTCATGGTGTACTTCAGCTGGCGCCTCACACTTATCGTCGCCGTCCTCGGGCCCGCGATCGCCTTTCTCGTCAGTCGCATGAGTCGCGCGTTCCGGCGCTACAGCACGCGCATTCAAGGTTCGATGGGCGACGTGACGCGAATCACCGAACAGTCGCTGCACGGCCATCGCGTCGTGAAGATCTTCGAAGGGCAGCAGCAGGAGCAGCGGCAGTTCGAAGATGTCAACTCGCGCAACTTCAGGTTCAACACGCGCCTCGTAGCCGTGCAGGCCTTCGGCGACAACCTTACTCAATACGCCGTGGCGCTCGGCGTCGCAGGCGTTATGTGGTTTTCGTTGGCGGATTTGAATGCGCCGACCTTCATTGCGTTCATTACCGCGATGGGCATGGTATTTGCGCCGCTCAAGCGCCTAACGAACGTTAACGCCGTGTTCCAGCGTGGCGTTGCTGCGGCAGGTAGCGTGTTCGAGATCCTGGACGAGCCCGCGGAGGCGGACTCCGGCACTGCGACCGCGGGCAGGGCGCGTGGCGAAGTGGAGTATCGCGGCGTATCGTTCGCCTACGACGCGGCCAAGGGCGACGTGCTGCACGAGATCGGTTTGAACGTCGCCGCGGGCACCACGGTGGCGTTCGTTGGCCAGTCGGGCAGCGGCAAGTCGACGCTCGTGAGCCTGTTGCCGCGGTTTTACGATCCGAACCGCGGTGCTGTGCTGCTCGACGGTCGCGATGTGCGCGAGTATTCGCTGCGCGAGCTGAGGCGCCAAGTGAGCCTTGTGAGCCAGGACGTCGTGCTATTCGACGACAGCATCGCGAACAACATCGCTTACGGAGCACTGGCCGGAGCGCCGCGCGCCGACATCGAGCGCGCCGCGGAGGCCGCGTATGTGGCCGAGTTCGCGGCCGACTTGCCGCAGGGGCTCGATACGCGAATCGGCGAGCGCGGCGCAATGCTCTCCGGCGGCCAGCGGCAACGCATTGCCATCGCCCGGGCGCTGCTCAAGAACGCGCCTGTGCTGATCCTGGACGAAGCGACGTCGGCGCTCGACACGGAGTCGGAGCGGCGCATCCAGGCGGCGCTCGCTCATCTGATGCGCGGCCGCACGACGCTCGTGATTGCGCATCGTCTATCTACCATCGAGAAAGCGGATCGCATCGTCGTGATGCGGGACGGCGCGATCGTCGAGACAGGTAACCACGCGGAGCTCATCGCGCATCAAGGCTACTACTCGATGCTGCATGCAATGCAGTTCACGGGCTAGTTTGTGAAGGCGACTCCTTTGACACCGGGTTTCGAAGCGATCTGGTACGAAAACCATCCGCTGCGCTTCGCGTTACTACCCGCGACCTGGTTGTACCGGGTGATTGCCTGGCTGCGGCGCGAAGGCTACAAGCGCGGCTGGCTCAAGACCGTCGAAATGGCCGTGCCTGTCATCGTTGTCGGCAACGTCAGCGTCGGCGGCACGGGCAAGACGCCGTTCGTGATCTGGTTGGCCGCGCAACTTAAACAACGCGGTCGTCGGGTCGGCATCGTGACGCGCGGCTATCGCGGCAAGTCCGCGCAGTGGCCGCGAGCCGTGGCGGCTGATGCGGACCCCGCGGAAGTTGGCGATGAGCCCGTGCTGCTCGCGCGCCGTACGGAGTGCCCTGTGGTGGCGGGCCCGGACCGCGTTGCCGCGGCCGAAGCGTTGGTGAAAGCAGGGTCGATCGATGTGGTGCTAGCCGACGACGGTCTGCAGCATTACAGGCTCGGGCGCAGATTCGAGATTGCAGTCGTCGACGGCGCGCGCGGCATGGGCAACGGCCTGTGCTTGCCGGCCGGCCCGCTGCGCGAAATGCCTGCGCGGCTGCAGGAAGTGGATGCGATCGTCGTGAACGGTGGCGACTGGGGCCATGCGGGCGTGTTCCGCGGCCGCGCCATCGTCACGCGCGTGTACAACTTGCGTGATCGCCGCGAACGGTCACTCGAGTCGTTCCGAACATCGACGGTTCACGCCGTGGCGGGCATCGGCAACCCGAAGCGCTTCTTCGATCTGCTCGAGGATGCGGGGCTCGAGGTGATTCCGCATCCGCTTGTGGATCACGCGGACGTCGGCGCGGCCGAGCTCACGTTCGACGAGCCGGGGCCCGTGCTGATCACGGAGAAAGACGCTGTCAAATGCGAGCAGGTTGCCCACGCGGACGTGTGGTGCGTGGTCGTCGATCTCGAATTCGACGCAGACTCCACGGCGCGACTGCTGCGTCTCGTGTTGCGCGATCTCGGAGTCCGAACCTCGTGACGGACGGGTTCATTGCAGTAATACCGGCGCGTTACGCGTCCACGCGGCTGCCTGGTAAGCCGCTGAAGGACATCGCGGGCAAGCCGATGATCCAGTGGGTGTACGACCANNGCCGCGTGCCGCAAATTCGGAGCGCCGGTCGAGTTCACCTCTGCGGCACACGCGAGCGGTACGGATCGCATCGCGGAGCTCGCTCACCGCTTCGGTTGGGACGACCAGCAGATCATCGTGAACGTACAGGGCGACGAGCCGCTGATCTCGCCGCTCTGCATCGCGCAAACGGCCCGCTTGCTCGGCTGGCATCCGGAGGCGACGATCGCGACGTTGATGACACCGCTTGCCGATGAGGCAGAGTTTCGCGACCCGAATTTCGCGAAGGTCGTGACGGACAAGAACGGCTGGGCGCTGTACTTCAGCCGTGCGCCAATCCCTTGGCCCCGCGATGGCGGCATGCCCATGGTGCGCCGCCACATTGGCCTCTACGCGTATCGCGCAGGCGGATTGAAGGCCATCAGCGCGGCGCCGCCGTGCGCGCTCGAGGAAGCGGAGAAGCTCGAGCAGCTGCGCGCCCTGTGGCTTGGGTTTAGAATCATTGTCGCGGACTCGGTCGAGCCGCCGTCTCCTGCCGTCGATACCGAGCAGGATCTCGCGAAGGTACGGAGCTATCTCGAGCGGACGCGCCCGCTGCGCTAGAACACGGTGAAAGAGCTGCTCGCCAATTTGAAACGCGTCGTCGGTAGAGGCGAACCGGCTAGGGTGCCTGCGCGGCGCGTGCTGTTCGTCTGCATGGGCAACATCTGCCGTTCGCCAACCGCCGAGGGCGTGTTTCGCAAACTGCTCGCGGAGCGTGCGCCGGAGCTCGATGTGCTCGTGGACTCCGCAGGCACTCACCAATACCACACGGGACACCCGCCCGATCCGCGCGCTGTGCGTGCCGCGGAACGGCGTGGTGTCGATCTCACAGCGCTGCGTGCGCGGGCGGTCGCCGATCGGGACTTCGAGCACTTCGAGCTCGTGCTTGCGATGGATCAGCTGAATCGGCACACGTTGCTCGATCGAGCGCCGCCGCAGTATCACGGCCGGATTCGTCTTTTCCTCGAGTTCGCGCCGCAGCTCGGCCGCCTTGACGTGCCAGATCCGTACTACGGAGGCAGCACGGGCTTTGAGTACGTGCTGGACCTCGTCGAGGAAGCCAGCGTGGGGCTTGTCGAGCATCTGAAGACCACGCCACTGCCCAACCGCGAATAGCGTCCCGCTGCCTTCGCGAGAGATCTTGCTTTCGAATCAAGCGTTGCGAAGGGCGTGGCGGCGAATCGTTTCCGCGACGCAGCAGGTAAGCCGCTGCGCGGTCGGAATGTGCAGGAACTCGTTCGGTCCATGCGCGTTCGACTCGGGCCCGAGCACACCGGTGATCAGGAACTGCGCCTCCGGGAACCGCTCGCCTAACATGGCCATGAACGGAATCGTGCCGCCTTCGCCCAGATAGCCAGCGGACGCGCCGAAGTAGGTTTGCGAGGATGCGGTCAAAGCCGCTTCGAGCCAAGGCGCGAGCGCAGGCGCACTCCAACCGTCGTTGGCCTCCGCTTGTTCGAAGCGCACGTCGGCGCCGTACGGTGGATCTTCCGTCAGGAGTTTGATCAGGCGCTGTTTCGCGCGCTCGGCATTGACGCCGGGCGGAAGACGAACGCTGACCCGCACGACTGTGCTCGGCCGTAGCACGTTGCCGGCGAGCCCGAGCTCGGGCAGGCCTGCCGCACCGGTGATTGCAAGCTGCGGGCGCCAGCTCCGATTCAAGATCATCTGTACCGGATCTTGCGTGACCGGCTGCATGGCGCCGAGCCATGGGTAGTGGTCCCACACGGCCGCACCGAGCGCGCCCGCCATTGCGCGCGCTTGATCGATGCGTTGCTCGGGGATTTCTGTGTACAGCCAATCGGGACGGATCTTACCGGTGGTCTCGTCCTCGAGGCGGCTCAGCAGCGCGCGCACGATTCGAAAACTCGACGGCACGATGCCGCTCGCGTCGCCCGAGTGCACGCCTTCGCGCAGCACGCCGACGTGCAGATTGCCGCTGATCACTCCGCGCAGCGACGTGGTGCACCAGAGGCGTTCATAGTCGGCGGCGCCGGAGTCTAGGCATACGACGAGCGACGGCGTGCCGATGCGTTCGCGCAAGTGCTCGATGTAGTGCGGCAGGTCGCCGCTCCCGCTTTCCTCGCAGCCCTCGATGATCACGACGCAGCGAGCATGCGGAATGCTTTGGTCTTGCAGAACTTTGAGCGCTGCGAGCGACGCGAACGTCGAATAGCCGTCGTCGGCGCCGCCCCGCCCGTATAGCCGGTCGCCGCGCAATACGGGTTGCCATGCGCCCAGGCCTTCGCTCCAGCCAGTCATGGCCGGTTGCTTGTCCATGTGGCCGTATAGCAGCACCGTGTCATCGAGCTGTCCGGGCACCTCGATGAACAGCAGCGGAGTGCGGCCCGTGTGCTGCAGAACTTCGAGCTGCATGCCGGCGATCGCCTGGGTGCGGCACCACGCGACGATCAGGTCCATCGCCCGCCGCATGTGCCCGCCGTGCTCCCAGTCCGGGTCGAACGCCGGCGACTGATTCGGAATACGGATGTAGTCCGTCAGCGTCGGCACGATCGACGCCCCGAACAGCCCCTCGACGAGCGAGGCAGCACGGTGGGCGTCGATGGCACGCGGCTCGGCCATCGACGCGCCGTTAATTCGGCCCGCGCTCGTCGTTGTTCGCACCACCTACGGGAGCGCTGTCGCCGCCCGTCGCGGGTGGCGGCGGCGGTGCAGGGCGCTCGACCGGTTCAGGCCTGAAGGCCGGCTCCGGCGGTGGCGACCAATCGTTGGTCGGCGTGTGCCTCTCGAACTGCTCTGCGGCGGGCCGTGCTTCGCGCGGTATCTCGGGGCGCTGCTCGTGCGCGTGCGAATGCCCATGGTCGTGCTCATGCGACTGGTCTGCGTCGGCGGGCCGCGATGCCTGCGCATCGGCGTGCTCCCGCTCCGGGGGTGGGCCGTTGCCTTGGCCGCCGCCATTGCGTTGTTGACCTTGGCCGTCTTGGCGCTGGCGATTTTCTCCTCCGCCACCGCCGCCACGACCGCGTCGGCTACGCGAGCGGCGACTGCGGCCGCCGCCGCCTTCGCCACCACCGGCGGCCTGCGGCTGTCCCTGTCCGGGACCTTGGCCCTGCTGACCTTGGTCCGGACCGGGGCTGTGACCTTGGCTCGCACCTTGGCCTTGTCCCGAGCCTTGCGCTTCGTTCTGTTCTGGACCGCGCGGTGGGCGCTGTTGTTGCCCGTCGCCGCCGTGCTGCGGTCGTGGGCCGCGTCCGCGGTTACGATCGCGGTCACCACCACGGTCACCACGGTCGCCGCGATCATTGCGGTCGTTACGTTCGCCACGGTCGCTGCGTTCGTTGCGGTCGCCCCGATCACCGCGCGGGCGGTCTCGATCGCGGCCATGGCGGTCCCGGCCCCGATCGCGGCGGGGCTCTCCGCGACCCCCGCGATCGCGATCGCGATCGCGCGGTCCGTGACGATGCCGCTCGCCGTCCTCCTGAGTCTTCGGCGGAGTTGCGGGTGCGGCTGGCGCCGGTGACAACCAGCCGAACCATCGCGCCCAGAATGACTGCTGCGGTGCGGCAGCCTTCGGTGCTTGCTCCGCGACTGGCGCGGGCGGAGGCGTGGGCGGTGTCGGCACCGGCGTGGTCGGCACAATGTTCGAGACTGCGGCTTCCTCGGGTTTTGCCTGTCGTTTGATCTCTTCGTACGCGACGCTGGGATCGGGCTTCGGCTGGACGAGCTTGTAGCTCGTGCCGGCATTCTCGGGCAGCTGAATTTCGTCGTCGCGCACGCGGCGCAAGAGATAGTTCGGCGTCTCGAGATCCGGGTTACCGATGATCACGACCGCGACGCTGTTGCCTTCTTGCAGCGTTTGCACCCAGTCGCGCTTCTCGTTCAACACGTAGTTGGCGACGTCCATCGGCAATTGGCAAATGACCTTCGCCGTGCGCTCCTTGCGCGCTTCCTCGCCGACGAGACGTAGCACGGCGAGCGCCAGCGACTCGACGCCGCGGACGTTGCCTGCGCCGCTGCAGCGCGGGCACACCGACTGCGTGGATTCTTCGAGCGAAGGCCGCAGACGTTGCCGCGACATTTCTAACAAACCGAAGCGCGAGAGCTTGCCGATCTGAATGCGCGCGCGATCGTGGCGCACCGCGGCGCGCAGCCGTTCTTCGACCTCGCGCTGGTTGCGCTGAGGGCCCATGTCGATGAAGTCGACGACCACGAGGCCGCCCAGGTCGCGGATTCGGAGCTGGCGAGCGACTTCATCCGCCGCCTCGAGGTTCGTGTTGAGCGCCGTCTCTTCGATGTCGTCGCCCTTCGTCGAGCGGGCGGAGTTGACGTCGACCGCAGTCAAAGCCTCGGTGCGATCGATCACGATGCTGCCGCCCGACGGCAGTTGCACCTTGTGGTTGTAAGCCGATTCGATCTGGCTCTCGATTTGGTACCGCGTGAAGAGCGGCACCGTGTCCTCGTAGAGCTTCAGCTTCTTGATGTTCGCTGGCAGCACGCGCTCCATGAACTCCACGGCTTCCTGATAGATGCTCGGGCTGTCGATCAGGATTTCGCCGATGTCGTTCGAGAAGTAGTCGCGCAGTGCGCGGACGATCGCGTTGCCTTCCTGGTAGATCAGGAACGGAGAAGGGCGTGTGACGACGACTTGCTTGATGGCTTCCCATACGCGCAGAAGGTAGTCGAGGTCCCACTTGAGCTCTTCGGTGCCGCGGCCAATGCCGGCCGTACGGACGATACAGCCCATGCCGTCGGGGACCTGGAGGTCCTCGAGTGACTGGCGCACGGAGTCGCGCTCTTCACCCTGGATGCGGCGCGAGACGCCGCCCGCGCCCGGGTTATTCGGCATGAGCACGATGAACCGGCCGGCCAAGCTAATGAAGGTGGTCAGGGCGGCGCCCTTCGTCCCACGTTCGTCTTTCTCGACCTGAACGACGATTTCCTGGCCTTCGCGCAAGACCTCGCGGATGTTTACGCGGTCGCCGGATTCAGGCTGTTTTACGAAGTACTCGCTCGAGACTTCCTTGAGCGGCAAGAAACCGTGGCGTTGGACGCCGTAATCGACAAAGCACGCTTCGAGACTCGGTTCTACCCGAGTGATGCGGCCTTTGTAGATGTTCGATTTACGTTGTTCTCGTGAAGGGGTCTCGACGTCGAGGTCATAGAGCTTTTGGCCATCCACCATGGCCACTCGCAACTCTTCCCGTTGAGTTGCGTTCACCAACATGCGTTTCATAAATCCTCAGTGCATACGAGGCGTGCACGGAGAGTCGGTGTGCGATCTGCGCGGAGGTGCGACCGACAGGGCTGCCGGCGGCGTAGGCGAGTGGAAGCAGCGGCGTTGCTCGATCCGTGAATCGACTTCGGTCGTGTTGTTCGCTACGGAGAGCCATCGCCTTGCGCAGATTGCGGGTCCGAGTCCGGTCCGCCAACAGTGATGTTCCTAACGCTGGCAGCTCGCCTTGATGAGCTACCGCCAGAATAAGGTTTCGGGAGCGTCCGGTATTGTTGACCGCGTTAACCGCATCCCGCACGGGTACTATAACATAGGAGTGTCGGTGCTCAATTCGTACGCCATTGAATCCCCCGCAAAAACCCTCCCCATCCCCGCCCGATAAGTCGAAGGTTCGACAGCAGGAGATCGATGCCGAGACCGCTGGCCAGCGTCTCGACAATTATCTGCTCGGCGCGTTGAAAGGGGTACCGCGAAGTCACATCTATCGGCTGATCCGCTCCGGGCAGGTGCGGGTCAATTCCGGGCGCGTGAACCCGAAGCACCGGCTGCAGGCCGGTGACGTGGTCCGAGTGCCACCGGTGGCCTCGAAACCCGTTACTCCACCGTCCGCGGCGCCCGATACTCTGGCATGGCTCGAAGATCGGGTGATTTTCGAGGATTCGCGGCTTCTCGTCATCGACAAACCGTCCGGACTCGCGGTGCACGGCGGTAGCAGCATCAGCTTGGGCTGCATCGAAGCACTACGCGTGCTGCGGCCCACGGCCAAGGATCTCGAGCTCGCGCATCGGCTCGACCGCGGCACCTCGGGCGTGCTGTTGATCGCGAAGCGGCGCAGCGCGCTGCGGGTGCTGCACGAGCTGCTCCGGGAGGGCCGCATCGATAAGCAGTATCTGGCACTCGTGAAAGGGCGTTGGCCTGAGGCGACGATCGAGGTCGATGCGCCGCTCGTGACACGGCGCGTGAGCGGCGAAGCGCGGGTCAAAGTGGACCCCGAGGGCAAACCGGCGCAGAGCACATTTCGCGTGCTCGAGCGCTACGGCAAGACCGCGTCGCTGCTCGAGGTTGCCATTGCGACCGGCCGCACGCATCAGATCCGCGTGCACGCGAACCATGTCGGCCACCCCGTGGCCGGTGACGACCGTTACGGGGACGAGGATTTCAATACCTACCTAAAGACGTTCGGGCTGCAACGGATGTTTCTGCACGCCCATTCCGTCGCATTCGAATGGCCGGAGACAGGCGAGCCGTTTTCGGCAAGCGCGCCACTACCGCAGGATCTGCGTGCCGCGCTGACCGCGCTCGAGGTCAAGAATCAGTCGGCCCCAGCGGATCGACGCCGAGCTCCCTGAGGGCGCGGGCGACCCAGATCAGAGGCAGGCCGATCAGCGCCGTCGGATCGCTCGAGTCGATGCGCTCGAACAGCGCCACACCGAGCCCCTCGGATTTGAAGCTGCCCGCGCAGTCGAGAGGTTGTTCGCGCTGCACGTAGCGGTCGAGCGCCGCGGTTTCGAGCGTCGCGAAGCGGACCTCGGTCCGATCGACGTGCTGCAGCGTTGCGCCGGTCCGCGTGTCGATCAATGCGACGGCCGTGTCGAAGGTCACCGTCCTGCCCTGACAGGCTTCGAGCTGTCGCACCGCCGTAACATGGTCGCCGGGCTTGCGGAGCAGCTGGCCGTCAAGCGAGGCGACCTGGTCGGACCCAATGACGACCGCGTGGGTGGCGTCGATGCCGCGCGCTTTCGCCAGGGCCAGGCGGGCGGCCATGGCCGCCGGCGCCTCGCCCTCGATCGCCAGCTCCGGCGCGTCCGGGGACCTGGTTTCGAACGGCAGGCCCAGCCTAGACAACAGTTCCCGGCGGTACCGGGAGGTCGAGGCCAGGATCAGAAGGCGGGGACGTAGGGCAGCGTGGCTCACGTGGCGTAACTTGCGGTTTTGACGTCAGAAACCCGGTCACATATCATGCGCCGCCTATGTCGGGCTCGCTGCACGCTTGGTACAGTCAGCGCGAGCTGGAATCGCTCGCTGACCGCGAAGGTGTGCTCAGCGGCGAGCTTCAGCTCAGCAGGCTAACGCGACTTGTCGGCATGTTGCATTCCGACGCGGGCAGTGTAAGAGCGTCGCTGAAGTTTGGCCAACGGCGCGACGGCTGGTTGGAAGTGGACCTTACGTACACGGTGGCCGTGGAGGTTACGTGTCAGCGCTGCCTAGAGCCGTTTCGTCACGAGCTTGCAGGTTGCGTGAAAGTGGTGCTGGCGGATGCGGAGTCGACACCCGCTACCGTTCCGGAAGGGTACGAGCCCTTCGAGTTTGCGGATGGCCGGTTCTCGCCAGCGGATCTGATCGAGGACGAGCTGATCGTTTCGATGCCGTTGGCGCCGAAGCACGAGCGGCTCGCAGACTGTGGTAGCGTGGCGCGCAGTNNTCCCGGCGTGGCATGCGCCGTGCGCACGATAAGTTGACCGGCCCGACCTTGTCCGCGGATGCAACGACGGGCGTGACGCACCGCCGGCACCATGTGACGGCCGACGGCTTCTATCGCGGCAAGAAGATTTTCGAAGTTCCGCAAGAAACCGAGCAAGAATAGGTCGTACGGCCTCAGTGCCGCGAGCTATAGCCCCTCCGGTCTCACGCCAGCCGGATCCTGATTCGAGTCGCCGATGAGTCGCAAGGTGACAATTGCCTTGGACGCCATGGGTGGCGACCGCGGTTCTGACGCCGTTGTCCCCGCGGCGCTTGCGACCCTTGAGCGCGACGATTCCGTTAGCCTGATCCTGGTCGGTCTGCCCGAAGTGCTCGAGCAGGCGCGCCGTGATGCCAAGGATCGTTACGGCTCGCGGCTCGGGTTCAAGCCGGCAACCGAAGTCGTGACGATGGACGAGCTGCCTGCGGATGCGTTGCGGCGCAAAAAAGATTCGTCGCTGCGCGGCGCGATTGAGCTCGTGAAGGAAGGCGTGGCCGATGCTTGCGTGAGCTCGGGTAACACCGGTGCGCTGATGGCGACCGCGCGCTACGTGCTGAAGATGCTGCCGGGCATCGACCGGCCCGCGATCATCTCTGCGGTTCCCGGCCGCGAGCGGCCCACGTACATGCTCGATCTCGGCGCCAACGTCGGTTGCACGCCGCAGCAACTTTTGCAGTTCGCGCTGATGGGCTCGGTCGTCGCGAGCGACATGCTCGACGTCGCGCGGCCGCGTGTCGGCCTGCTGAACATCGGCGTCGAGGACATCAAGGGCAACGAAGTCGTCCGCGAGGCCGGCGAGCTGCTATCGAAGAGCGGTCTCAACTACATCGGCTTCGTAGAGGGCGACGGAATCTTTCATTCCGACGTGGACGTCGTCGTCAGCGACGGATTCGTCGGCAACGTGGCGCTGAAGACCATGGAAGGCGTGGCGAAGCTCATCGCCGCGTTTCTCAAAGAAGAGTTCCAGCGCAACGCGTTACGCGGCATACAGGGGCTCATCGCGAAATCCGCGTTAGAAGCGTTGAAGGAACGGCTCGATGCCCGGCGCTACAACGGTGCTAGTCTCGTGGGCCTGAACGGCATCGTCATCAAGAGCCACGGTTCGGCGGATCAGTTTGCATTCGAGAACGCCGTGAAAACGGCGATCGTGGAGGCCCGAAAGGGCATTCTCGTCCAGATCGGCCAACTCATAGAAAGCCAGCCGCACTAATGTATTCGCGCATCATTGGCACCGGCAAATATCTGCCGGAGAAGATTCTGACCAACTTCGATCTCGAGAAGATGGTCGACACGACCGACGAATGGATCCGCACGCGGACTGGTATCGAGCACCGCCACATCGCGGCGGACAACGAAGCGACGAGCGACCTCGCGTACAAGGCAGGACTCGCGGCGATCGAGGACGCTGGGCTCACAGCCGCCGACATCGATTTCGTGCTCGTCGGCACTACCACGCCGGACCTGATTTTCCCGAACGTGGGTTGCCTCGTGCAGGAGAAGCTCGGGATCCGCGGCACGCCGGCGTTCAGTCTCGAGGCCGCGTGCTCCGGATTCCTGTACGCGCTCGTGGTGGCCGATCAGTTCATTCGCACCGGCCAGGTCCGTCGTGCGCTCGTGATTGGCGCAGAGACGATGTCGCGGATCATGGACTGGACCGATCGCGAGACCTGCGTGCTGTTCGGCGACGGCGCCGGCGCCGTGATTCTCGAGGCTGCCGAGGAGCCGGGAATCATCTACTCGACGCTCGGCGCCGACGGGCGTTATCGCGAGCTGCTGTACGCGTCGAGCGGCGTGTCGACGCGCCACCGCGAGAACAGCGATATCCCGGCGTTGCGGATGAAGGGCAACGAGGTGTTCAAAGTGGCCGTCAGGACGCTCGAGAGCCTCGTCGACGATGTCATCGCCAAGAACAATATCGAGAAGGGCCAAATCGACTGGTTGATTCCGCACCAGGCCAATATCCGCATCATCAATGCCATGGCGAAGCGCCTCGAGATGCCGATGGAGAGGGTGGTGCTGACGGTCAAGACCCACGGCAACACCTCGGCCGCTTCGGTGCCGATGGCGCTCGATACGGCCATCCGCGATGGCCGCATCAAACGCGGCGATATGCTTCTGCTCGAGGCTTTCGGCGGCGGCTTCACGTGGGGCGCGTGCCTGATCCGCTACTGAGACTTACGGATTGTCGATTCGCGCTCTGCCCTCGAGGCTGGCGATCCGTATAATGGCGCCGATGGCTCGCAGGCTCCTTTCCCTTCTGGTGCTGCTGACGCTGGGTACGACGGCCCGGGCAGCCGAGTATTGGGTGGCCGATGACGAGGAAGTCGTCGGCGAGTTGCAGCACATCAAGGCGCGTTACGAAGACACGTTCGTCGCGCTGGCGAGAACGTACAACGTCGGCTTTGAGTCGCTGCGCCGCGCCAACCCTGGCGTCGATGCCTGGGTGCCCGGCGAAGGCACCGAAATCACGATTCCGACGCAGTTCGTGCTGCCGCACGCACCGCGTCGCGGCATCGTCGTCAACGTTGCCGAGCTCAGGCTGTATTACTTCCCGGAAGATTCAGGTCCGCCGCCGAGCGGTGTCGCGCCGGGCGCGCGACGCGTCGTAACGCATCCGATCAGCGTCGGCCGAATGGATTGGCACACTCCGCTAGGTATCACGAAGGTGACCGGCCGCGTGGCGAATCCAAGCTGGTATCCGCCGGACTCGATTCGCGCCGAGCATGCGGAGCGTGACGACATTCTGCCGAAAGTCGTGCCGCCGGGCCCGGACAATCCGCTCGGGAGTCATGCGCTGCGCCTCGGCCTGCCTGGTTACCTGATCCACGGCACAAACTTGCCGTCCGGTGTCGGCATGCGCGTCACGCATGGCTGCATCCGAATGTTCCCCGAGGACATCGAGGTGATGTTCAAGACGGTACCGGTCGGCACTATCGTGCAGATTGTGAATCAGTCGGTAAAGATCGGTTTCACGGCTGAAGGTGGCTTGTACGTCGAGGCGCACCCGCCTTTGCCAGAGAGCAATGTGGATGGCGAGAAGGTTGAAGCGGCCAACGCGGCCCTTGAACCCACTCAGGAATCGCCGCTCACAAGTCTCACGCGCGCCTACGTGGTTGCCTCGGAGCAGAGACGCGTCGATCTGCACTGGGATGTGGCAGAGAAGATCGCGCAACGCGGTCTCGGTATCCCCGAGTTCGTGCCGGTTGCGGGCAATGTGCCCATTGCCGGCAACTGATACCGAAAGACGGGCCTAAAACAAGCAGGCGAAAAAAAAGCCGCCAAGTGTTTGGCGGCTTTTAAGAAAAACCGGATGCACCCTAGGTGGGCAGCATCCCGGAGTTTTTCTTACTTCTTTTGGCGCTGCTCAAACATGCGATCGAGCTTCTGATTCGTCGCATCGCAGCACGCCTGGGCCGCTTGCGCAGCCGCAAGAGCCTGGTTCGCCGTGCTCTGTGCGCCCGAGGCAGCTTGCTGTGCCTGAGTAGCCGTGCGTTGCGCAGCATTCGCTGCGTTCTGTGCGGCTTCAGCAGTAGCACGTACCGCGTCGAGTTCTTCCTTGGTGACTGGTTTCGCACAGCCGGTCACCATCGCGAAGCCGCCGACGAGCAGCGCTGCTCGCATAGCAACCTGGATTTTTGTGGCCATTGAGTACCCCTGACTTAAAAGTGACAAACCGTTGGCATTATTTCCTAAAGCGCGCGGCACTGCAATTTCAAAATGTTGTACGCGTTTGTTACACGTCGTCGTTTGCAGACATTGAGGATTCGAGGTGGATTTTTCGATTCGCGAATCGACCCCGCAATCGATTTTTCGACTCCGAAATTGGCGACTTGACCCAACGCCATGTAAGGCTGTATATAGGCACAGACTGGTTTTATATACAGGTATCGAGAAATGCGCGAGCTCACTCCCCGACAAAAGCAAATTCTGACGCTGCTTCAGAAAGTTATGCATGAAACCGGTATGCCGCCGACGCGTGCGGAGATCGCCAAAACTTTGAAGTTTCGTTCGGTCAATGCGGCCGAGGAGCATCTGCGGGCGCTTGAGCGAAAGGGCGTGCTTGAACTCTTGCCCGGCACCTCACGAGGCATTCGCCTCAAAGATTCCATGCGCGAGCAGATGGGGTTGCCCTTGGTGGGACGCGTTGCCGCGGGCCAGCCGATTTTGGCCGAGGAGCACATCGAAGCTCGTTATCAGATCGATCCGGAGATGTTCAGAAAGCCACCGCATTTCCTGTTGCGGGTTCATGGCATGAGCATGCGGGACGCGGGGATTTTGGACGGTGATCTGGTGGCCGTGCATCGAACACCGGACGTGCGCGCTCGGCAAATCGTCGTAGCGCGTTTGGACAACGAAGTTACGGTCAAACGCTATCGGCAAGAAGGCCACCGTGTCTGGTTAATGCCTGAAAACCCTGAGTTCTCGGCGATCCAGGTAGACCTGCGAGAGCAGTCATTAGCCATTGAGGGCGTCGTGGTCGGTGTCGTTCGCGATTCGATGAAGTGATGGCTCAAACAGCCAAGCAAGCCGGTGGATTGGAACGAATTGAATTCGCGCGTTTGGCGAGGCAGAGGTGCCGCTGCCGCCCGTGCCGTCATTTCGACCGGTTTCCCGAAGCTCGATAGTTATCTGCCTGGCGGCGGTTGGCCCAGGGGCGCCATTACCGAGGTATTCGTCGACGGCTACGGCATTGGCGAGCTTGCGTTGCTGATGCCGGCCATGGCAGCGCTGACACACTCTGCTCCGGCCAAAGCAAAAAAGTGGATCGCGTGGGTTTCTCCGCCGTTCGTGCCGTATGCGCCGGCTTTGCAGCAGTACGGCGTCGACACCGAATGTTTGCTGATGATTCATCCGGCGGAAGGTAACAAGAGCCGCTTGTGGGCCGTCGAGCAGACGGTGCGTTCCGGATCGAGTGCTGGAGTGTTGGCATGGGTGGCAGCCGCCGATGACGTGATTTTGCGGCGGCTGCAATTGGCCGCCGAAGATCAGTCGTGTTGGACGGTGTTGTTCAGGCCACAGAGCGCTCGTCAGCAGCGCTCGCCTGCAGCGTTGCGAATCATGCTGTCGCAGCACGCCGCTGTCACCCGGATTCAAGTCCTGAAATGTCGTGGTGGGCGTCCTGGAATCGTCGATCTCGAACAACCGTTGCTTGCAC
>PMCP01000145.1:26835-30021 GCA_003155415.1 Gammaproteobacteria bacterium
GGTTCTGCACACCCCCGCTGTCGTAGTCGAGCAGCAGCACAGTCAGCTTACGGTCGTCGCGGTCAACGCGAGTGGGCGGGCCACTGGCATCGAAACCGGCTGCCGGCTCAGCACGGCGTTCGCGCTGGCAGCCTCCTTGCGGGCCTTCGAGCGCTCGCTGGGGGCCGAGCGTTCGAGCCTCGAATCGTTGGCGGGGTGGGCACAGGCACTCACTTCGCTGGTCAGCATCGAATCGCCGGATAGCATGCTGCTCGAAGTGTCGGGGAGCTTGCGACTGTTCCGCTCGCTCGAAGCCATCAAAGCCAAGCTTGGCGACGAGCTGACGCGGCGCAGCTTCACGTTTCGGCTCTGCGTGGCCCCTACGGCAACCGCTGCGCTGTGGTTGGGGCGAGCGGCGGGCGCCGATGTGTTGTCGTCGCACGAGTTGGCGGGTCAGTTGAGCGCGTTACCGCTTGCGGTCACTTGTTGGCCGCAGTCCGTGCAGGAGCTGTTGCGGGAGCTCGGTGTGCGAACCGTCGGCGAATGTGCCCGCTTGCCGCGCGACGGGTTTGCGCGGCGCGTCGGCGTGGCCTACTTGCACGAGCTCGATCGAGCCTTCGGCCGGCAGGTCGATATGCGCGTAGGGTTCAATCGGCCGGTAAGCTTTCGCTCGAAGATCGAGCTGTTGGAAGAAAGCACCGATAGCGCCATTTTCCTGGAAGCCCTCGAGCAAATACTCGACGAGCTCGGCGCTGAGCTGCGCAGGAAGCAGGCCCAAATCCGCACCTTCAAGATCGGCTTCGAGCATTTGCATCGTGCGCCGACGATCGAGCAGTTCGATTTGCTCGAGCCCACTCACGACAAGGAGCAGTTACTGCACCTGATCAGAGACAGATTGGAACGCTGTCAGTTGCCGGTGCCTGCCATCGCGGTGCGTATTCGAACCGGCTTTCTGGTGCCCCTTACGCTCGAAGCGGTAGATTTATTCGAGCGAGTGCCGGTAGGTACTCTGACGCGAGCGTTGCTCGAACGACTTCAGGAGCGATTCGGCGCTGCTGCGGTGTATGCCGTCCGCGCCGTGGCCGAGCACCGCCCGGAGAAAGCCTGGGCGAAGTTGAACGGAGAGACAGCAGCCCGAGCCAAGAGCGGCGAATGGCTCGAGCTTAAGGACCGCCCGTTGTGGTTGCTGCACCTACCCGTGCCTCTCAACTCTGCTGTTGCGCGCGACCACTACCGAGGCTCGATCGAGCTCACCTCGGAGCCCGAGCGCATCGAAAGCGGTTGGTGGGACGAGCAGGACATCGCTCGCGATTACTACACCGCTGTCAGCTCGCACGGGCAGAAGCTCTGGGTATTCCGCGACCGGCGTAGCCGTGTGTGGCATCTGCACGGGTTGTTCGGTTGAGAGTCGCAGCCGATGGCCCATGTTGCAAGCTCCTCCGGCGGTTACGCTGAGCTTCACTGCCTCAGTAACTTTTCGTTCTTGCGCGGTGCGTCCCATCCTGCGGAGCTCGTGCAAACCGCACTCGAGCTTGGCTATGCGGGGCTTGCGCTAACGGACGAGTGCTCCGTGGCAGGCATCGTCCGCGCCCATGTGGCCGCGAAAGATTTGCCTCTGAAGCTGGTTGTCGGCAGCGAAATCGTTTGCGAGGACGGGTTGAAAGTAGTGGTGCTTGCCGAAGACCGGCGAGCCTACTCGGCGTTGTGTGCCCTGATCAGTCAGGCGCGCCGAGCTGCGGTCAAAGGCGAATACCTCATCGGCCGCGACGATTTGCACCGGTATCTGCAATCCCACGGCCTGCTGCTCTGGTTGCCGGAAGCCACTCCGCAACAAGAACGAACTCGTCTCGGTCACTGGCTCAAGGAGCGTTTCGACGGCCGGCTGTGGATGGCCGTCGAGTTGCTGAATGCGGGTAATGATCGGCCTTGGCTCAAGGAAGCCGAAGCGCTAGGCACTGAGCTATGCATGCCGCTCGTCGCTGCCGGCAATGTTCATATGCATAGCCGCGAGCGACGCATGTTGCAGGACACTTTGACAGCTATTCGGCAGAAGACTCCGCTCGAGAAGCTTGGCACGGCGTTACATTCGAATGCGGAACGGCGGCTGCGCCCCATGTCGGAGCTCATTCGGCGTTATCCGCCGCAGTTGCTGCGCGAGACGCTCGCAATCCTCGATCGCATCGATTTCTCGCTCAGAGAGCTCCGTTATGAATATCCGCATGAGGTCGTGCCGAATGGCGAGACGCCGGCAAGCCATCTGCGATCGTTGACGGAATCGGGTTGCCGCTGGCGATGGCCCGGAGGCGAGTCGCCGAAAGTTCGGCGACTTATCGAGCACGAGCTCGCGCTGATCGGCGATCTTCACTACGAAGCCTATTTCCTGACGGTGTACGACATCGTCCATCACGCACGCAGCATCGGCATTCTGTGCCAGGGCAGGGGCTCGGCGGCGAATTCCGTCGTCTGCTTCTGTCTCGGGATCACGGAGGTCGACCCGGGGCGAATGGAAACCCTGGTCGAACGGTTCATTTCGAAAGAGCGCAACGAACCTCCGGACATCGACGTCGACTTCGAGCACGAGCGTCGTGAGGAAGTCATTCAGTACATTTATCGAAAATATTCGCGCGAACGCGCCGCGATCGCCGCAACCCTCATCACCTATAGGCCGCGCAGCGCGATTCGCGATGTAGGCAGGGCGCTCGGTGTCGATGAGTTTCAGGTCACCGCCCTCGCGAAGACGATGCAATGGTGGGACAGCGGAGTAGCCGACGAGACGCGCATTCGCGAAGCGGGGCTCGACCCCAAGAGCGCCAGAGTGCAGCGGTGGCTGGAGCTGGCGGCATCGTTGCTCGGGTTCCCACGCCATCTGTCGCAACATGTCGGCGGCTTCGTGATCTCGGAGCGGCCTTTGCACGAGCTCGTGCCGGTCGAGAATGCCGCCATGCCGGAGCGAACCGTCATTCAATGGGACAAGGACGATCTCGAAGAGCTCGGCCTCATGAAGGTGGACGTGCTTGGGCTCGGCATGTTGAGCGCCGTGCGGCGCAGCTTCCAGCTGATCGAGCGGTTCGACGGCCGTAAGTTCACGTTAGCGACGGTGCCGGCTGAGGATCGTGGTGTGTACGAAATGATCGGGCGCGCCGACACCATGGGCGTTTTCCAGATCGAGTCGCGTGCGCAAATGGCGATGCTGCCGCGCCTGAAACC
>PMCP01000165.1 GCA_003155415.1 Gammaproteobacteria bacterium
TCGGCACCCTCACCGACGCCGCCAACGCCGTCCTCTGGCTCTGCAGCGACGAATCGTCGTTCGTCACCGCTCACACCTTGGCGCTCGACGGCGGCTTCACAGCGCAATAGCGCGCCGCCCTCCCAGACTGGCACGAGCCGGGAGGAGCCCCCAACTCGGAGCGACGACGCTACTTCTGAGCTTGGGTCCAGCGCACGACCGCTTCCTCGAGCTCTTGGCCCGGGCCGCGGTGCGCGTCCTCGGAGTTCATGACGATCGCGACCGTATAGGTCCGCGTCGCGGTGTGCACGTATCCCGCCAGCGCCGACACGTGATCCAGGCGCCCTGTCTTCACGTGCATGAGGCTGTCGCCATCCCGCGATACGAAACGCCCGCGCGTCGTCCCGTCGAGACCGCCGAGCGACAGCGATGCCATGAACTCCGGCGCGAACGGGCTTTTGTACGCGAGCCGCAGGATGTCCGTCAGCAGGCGCATCGACGCACGCTCGTCGCGTGCCAGGCCCGCGCCGTTCGTGAGCTGCAGCGTGCGGATGTCGAGCCCTCGCGATGTGAGAAACGAGCGTATCGCGGCAATGCCATTCGCGCGCGTGCCCGGCGCGCCGGCCGATTCCGCGCCGAGCGTGTATAGCACCTGACGCGTCATCACGTTGTTGCTGTTCTTGTTGATGCTGCGGATGATTTCGCCAAACGGCCGCGACCGCCATGTGAGCACCGGCGTCTGGTCGGCGGGAATCTGCGCTTTGCGCAGCTGGCCGCGAAACACGCCGCCAACCTCCTGCCAAAGCTCCGTGAACAGGCCGAACGCATACGTGTCGTGCTGCAGCACCGTGCGTCCCATGCCGTACGGGTTGCAGCGCCGCGAGAACTTGCCGTTCAGCTCAACCTCGGCCAGCGCCCTCGGATCGGCATGGTTGAACTCGATGCCCGCCTGAAAACCGTGGCACGCCCCGTCGACGAGCTGCAGGTTGTTGCGGACCTCGAGGTTTGGCAGCAACGGATCCATCGACACTTGCACACGACCGTGCGCCGAGTCCGGCGTGAACTGGAACTGCACGGCCTTGAAATTCACGAGCAGCGCATTCGGCACGACGTTGTATGTGCGGTACGGCTGGCCGTCGAACTCGCCGGGCTCGGGCTCGTCGACGTTGAAGAAAGTGTCGTCGAGCACGAGGTTGCGGCCGACCTCGGTAAGCCCCTGGCCGCGCAGCGTGCGCAAGAGCTTCCATAGTTCTTCGACGACGAGGTATGGATCGCCGTAACCTTTCAGCGCTAGATCGCCGTCAAGCTTTCGCCCGTCGAACGGGCCCAGGAAGTAGACCTCCGTGGGCCACGTATACGCAGGGCCCAGGTACTCGAGCGCGCTCCAGGTGGTGACGATCTTCATGACCGACGCAGGGCTGCGCGGTGCGTCCGCCAGGTGAGCCAGGATCGGCTCGGGCGCATCGACGGCCTGGACGACGACGCTGACATCGTCCTGGGGAATCTTGAGCCCGGCCAACAGGCGTGCGATCTCGGGCGGTAGCTCCGCCGCGGCTGGACGCACGACGAGGCAGGCCAGAACCAATACCACGATCTTCATGGGCAACGATTCTGCCCGATCGCTGTATCGGCGAACCAGCGAGGCCGTCAGTTCACGCGCGGCGGCGCGTTGACGAAGCGCCCAATGCGGGGAGCGAGGTTCGCCGCATCGTCCCAGAGAAACAGATGGCCTGCCTGTTCGACGATCTCGAGCGTGGCGCGGGGTATGCGCTGCGCCAACATTTGCGCGTTTGCGACCGGCACGAGGGGGTCGTCGTCACCGTTGATGACAAGCGTCTCGTGCCGGATGCGGTCGAGGAACGGCAGGCTCGTCCACCCGGCGGCGCCGAGCAGCTGCATCGCGTAGCCGTACGACGACGACGGACTCGTCGGGCACTTGATGATTTCGTTCGCGTGAGCGTTCGCGTCACGGCTCGTCGCACCGCCATACAGTGTGGGCACGACACGGTCGAAATAGGCCGGCGAATAGAACCGCAGGGTGTTCGCGAACGCGGCGATCGGCTGCAGAGAGCCCGGCACCGAACCGAGCCCGCAAGTCGTGGCCGCAAGCACCAACCGGCGAATGCGGTCCGGATGATCGTAGGCGAGCTGCTGCGCCACCGCACCGCCATAAGAGAAGCCGATCACGTCTGCAGAAGTAATGTCGTACTGGTCGAGCACGGTGGCGGCGAGTTCCGCAAGCGCCGCGATGGACACCGGAACCAACGGCGAGGTCGAGCGCCCCGTGCCCGGCGCGTCGAAGCGGATGATGCGGCGGCCGGCGAACTCTTCAATGAACGGCGCCCACATGGCGGCGTCGCAACCGAGCCCGCTGA
Source organism: Gammaproteobacteria bacterium (assembly GCA_003155415.1). Taxonomy (GTDB): domain Bacteria; phylum Pseudomonadota; class Gammaproteobacteria; order Steroidobacterales; family Rariloculaceae; genus FEN-1219. The sequence goes on from PMCP01000165.1 coordinate 2,355, forward strand.
CGAGCAGCAATGGCTCGCCGTCACCGGTATCCGACACGTGGATCCGATGACCGCGCCAATTCAGAACCTCATCTTCGGTCACCCGCTCCACTCCCCGCAGCCAGAAACTCGACCGTTCGCTTCCACAGCCCGGACGCCGCCCGTCCGGCGACGATGCCGACATGCCCGCCCTGCAGCCGCACGACGTCGGCGTGCGGCACAAGCCGCCGGATTGCATCGACACCTTCGGGAGGCGAGATCGTGTCCTTCTCGGCCGAGACGGACATCACTGGCATTGTTATTTTGGTCGAGTCTATCAGCTGGCGGCCGACGGTGGCCGTGCCGGCCATGAGGCCGTTCTTGCCGGGGCCGAACTTCTGATACAGCTCGGCGAGCAGCCGGCCAGGTGCCGGCACCACGTCGTCCACCCAGCTCGCCATCGTGCGAATGTCGCGTAAACGTTCGGGCGAATCGTCGAGGCGTTCCCAAAGGTCGCGCACGCGCCCTGCCGTGCTGTTCGAGCCCGGTGACAGCATCTCGAACCAGCTTTTCACCTCGGCGGCCGGCACGAGGCGCGGCTCGTCGTAGCTTTCCCCGGCCAGGCCCATCTTGTGGGCGACCCATGCGATGCCGCCTTCGACATCGCCGTCGACCGTGGTAGTCAACAGCACGAGCCGAGCGACGGTTTCCGGGTGCAGCGCCGAATAGAGCAGCGACAGCGTGCCGCCGAGGCAATAACCCACGATGTTGATGGCGGGGCGCTCAGTCAACGCAGACACGGTGCGCACGCAGCGGCGCACCAGGCCTTCGACGTAGTACTCGAGATCGCAGAATCGATCTTCGCGCGTCGGCGTGCCGAAGTCGGCGATGAACACATCGAAGCCGGCCGCCGCGACGTGACCCGCGAAGGAGCGCCCAGGGAGAAGATCGATGATGAAGTAACGGCTCACGGGCGCCGGCACGAATAGCACGGGTGGCCCGGCGCGTGGCTGGCCCTTCTCGTCGAGGAGCCGGAGCAGACGCAGCTTGTTCTCGCGATAGACGACCGTCGTGGGGGTAGCGCCGACGCCGTAGTGGCCGGGTGAGTTCAGGACTTCGTAGAGCCGCTCGAGCCGCGCGCGACTACGCCGCGACAGCGCCAGCATGGCCTCGAGCTCGCGCTCTCGGTCTTCGACCGGTGCGGGCTCGGGAGGCTCCTCGCTCACTCGTCGGCCTCGTCCTCGCCCTTGTCTTTGTGCTTCTTCTTATCCTTGCGCTTCCTGGCGTTGGCTTTGACCTCGTCGACGGAGAGCTTGAGGTCGGTCAGCTGCCCTTCGATCTGGTGCAGCGCATGCAGGATGCGGTCGAGCCGGTCATCGGCGGGCGTCTCGGCGGCCGTCACCGCCGCGGCCTCGGCGCGCGGATAGGGCTTGCCGGCCAGCAGCGAGCCGCGCATGGCGTTCCCCAAGTGGACGAGGAAGTCCTCGTTCTTGCCGAGGGAGTCCATGTAGGTCAGTAGCGTCTTTTGCCACTGCTGCTGCTCTTCGACCCATCGGTCGACGAGCGTGGGTTCTGGTTTTGGTTGTTCTTCGACCACGAAGCTCTCGGCTCTTTGCGGCATTCAGCGCGGTAGCTTCATGCTACCGGCGGTGCTCGGTGATCGAAAGCGAAAATTGCGGTGGTCGCGGCGTTGGGGGGGGGAGCGCCGCGACCACCGACTGGGACTGGCTTTTAGTGGCTGGCCGGCGTGCTCGCCGCAAGCAGCTTGTCGATGAAATCTTTCTGCTGTTTCATGAGCTTCTGCGCAAACGCGAAGTTCGCTTCAGTCACTTCCTGCATCGTCGGCAGCGTCGTCGCGAAGGCGGGGATCGACGGCGGCGGCGGCGGTGTGCTCAGCGTCGCCAGCGACTTCAGGAACGTCTCCTGGCCTTCGGCCAGCGTGGACAGGAAATGATCACCGGCGTCAGTGGCTTGCTTCAGGTAATTCGGGCTCGGCATGGGCGTTTCCTTTGTTGGGTGGGATGTCTCAAGAACGTGTGCGTAGTGTGCAACGCACATGCGGGCCGCGTCAAGCATTTTTGCGTAGTGACTACGCAGCGGGCCCAAAACCCGCGTCAGGCCACGTGTTTGGCGGTTTCGGGCGCGGCTGCGGCGGTCTTCAAGACGGCGGCGAGCGCGGCCCGGACGCGGTTCGTGTGCTCGGTGATCGCCGCGCTCGTCGCATCCGCACTGCCGGAACGCAGGGCGTTCGTTAAGCCCTTGTGGTCGTCGAATACCTCGCGGATCGAGGCCGGCGCCACCGTCAGCACGCGCCGCATGAGCTCAGGCAAATCCATCGAGCTGTAGATCTCGAACAGATACGGATTGCGCAGCAGGCTCAAGAACACTCGGTGGAACGCGTCGTCCGCGCGAATATACCGCGCCACGTGCGCGGGACCCGCGCCGCGCACAAGTGGTGTGAACGCACGCAAGCGCGCGACGAGCGTATCGCGTTCCGCCTCGATCTGTAGCGCCGTGCCGAGCGACTGGGTGATGCCGATCTCGAGCGCCGCGCGCGCGTCGAGCGCCTGCACGAGCGCGTCGACGTCGCCGGCCAGGCTCTCCTGCTCCTTCGCAACACCGAGCGACAAGTCTTCGATGACGCTGCCATGCCGCAGCTCATCGCGAATCGTCGCGGGGTCCTCGTCGTAACCCACGATTTTGCGAACGCCAGCGGAGGTGACCTTGCTCCACGACATGATCGCCTTCAGTGCGCCCTGTGCGTCGCCCGCCGCGAGCGCGTCGGTCAGGAATTCGTGGAAATACACGACTTGCTCGACCGAAGCCTGCGAGTCCTTCAACACGGACCCATACAGTTGGCGTAGGCGCAGCCGCTCGAAGCCGTTCGAAAGGTGCTCGTTCTGCGCGAGCCCCACGATAGTTTCGTGGTAGGCCTTGTTAGCGTCGAGAAATGCTTCCCGATCGGTGAAACGCCCGTCGTCGTGCAAGTACGACAACATCTTGTTCAGTCGCTCGTACAGCGTTTCCGCAAGCGACAGTGGCAGCGGGCCGCGAGCAAGCCGGAGCCACATAGCGCCAGCTTCGATTACCGCACGCGCTTCGACCGCCGCGCGAACCTGCGGGTACGACACCGTCGCGAGCTCCGACTCCACGGTCTGCATCTGCAACGCTGCTGCACGCGCGGTCGGCTGCAGAAGGCGGCGCATGATCTTGCCGCTCGTCGTTTTCGGCAGCTCGTCCATGATTTCGACGATGCGCGGATACTTGTAAGCGGCCATGCGCTCGCGCGCGAACGCCTTGATCTCTTCGGGCGTGACCGAGTGCCCGGCTTTGAGGCTGATCACGGCTTTGATCGTTTCACCGCGATACGGATCGGGAACTCCCACGACGGCAGCCTCGCGCACGGCCGGGTGCAGATACAGCACTTCCTCGACCTCGCGTGGCCACACTTTGAAGCCCGACGCTACGATCATGTCCTTCGAGCGATCGACGAGATAGAACCAGCCCTTCTCGTCCATGAAGCCGACATCGCCCGTACGCAGCCCGTCGGGCCCGAGCGCCTTCGAGGTCTCTTCCGGCTTCTGCCAGTAGCCCGGCACGATCTGCGGCCCGGCGATCACGAACTCGCCGATCTCACCCGGTGCGGCGTCGTAGCCGGCTTCGGTGACGACCTTTGCGTAGGTATTGAACACCGGCACCCCGACGGCCATCGCGCCGGTATGCGGATCGATCGGCGGCGCCAAACCATGCGGCGTCATGTGCGTCGGCGATGTCGCCTCCGTCAATCCGTACATCGGTTGGATACGCGTGCCCGTGCGCTCGTGCCAATCCGCCAGCACCCCGGGGGGCGTTGGAGCGCCGCCCGTGTAGACCTTCGTCAGCGACTTCAGGTTGCGCGTCTTCATCGCGTCGCTGTTCAAGAGAGCAATGAACGCCGTGATGGCCGACACCGTGAACGTGGCCTTGTGCCGCTCCGCAAGCCGGCACGCCTCGTTCGCGTCGAAGCGGTAGAACAACGCCAGCGGCGCGCCCGTGAGCATCGCCAGCGTGACGTGGCCGATCAGGCCCGTGACGTGGAACAGCGGCGCCAGCCCCAAAATCGTGTCGGTTTCCCCGAGCCCGATCCAATGCCGATACACGTGCGTCGCGAACACGACGTTGCGGTGCGTGTTCATGGCGCCTTTCGGATCGCCGGTGGTACCCGACGTGTAGACCATGAACGCGACGTCGTCGCCGTCGATGTCGACCGGCTTTGGCCGTTGCCCGGCGTGCTCCGCTGCGAGCGTCAGCAGATCGGCCGTGCCCGGATTCGGCATGCGCGTCATGCCCGACAGCACAGTCGGCAGGGGCGCTTCCGGCTCGAGGAACTCGAGCGGCGATGTGGTGATCACGTGCGCGACGGCGGTTGATGGGATCGCGGCTTGCGCCACGTCCGCGTACAAGTCTTCCTGGCACACCAGCACGCGGCAGCCGGACCCTGACAGGATCTTCTTGAGCTCGCGCTCGCGCAGCATGGGGTTGCACGGCACGATCACGGCGCCGCATTTCCACGCGGCGAGCACTGTGACCATCACCTGCGGCACGTTCTGCAGATACATCGCGATGCGATTGCCGGGTTCGACGCCACGGGCTTGGAGCGCGACCGCAAGCCCGTCCGACATCGCGTCGAGTTGCTCAGCGGAAATAGAGCGGTCGAAGTAGTGCCCCAGCGGGGCGCTGGGGCGACGCTGCAGCGTCGCGCGGAACATGTCGAGCGCGGTAATGGCCTTCGGCTCGATATTCGGCGGCACGCCTTGGTAGAGGGCGAGCCACGGGCGTGGCGGCGAATCGGCTGACATCGCTTAATCTTCTTTTACGAAGGACTTATAGATCCTGATCAAGGCCTCTTTTTGCGACGGGTCGAGCCGCGGGTCGAGCTGAATCGCCTGCTCGACGTTCGGCGCGACACCGCCGTCCTCTTCGTCGATGAACCCGAGCATTGTGTAAAGCTGCTTTGGCTCGAGACCGAACGCCTGGGCCAGTGCTTTGACGACCTGCGGCGACGGCCTGTAGTTGCCGCGCTCTATCTGGCTCAGATACGAATCCGAGACCCCGGACATCTTGGCCAGATTTCGCTGTGACACTTGGGCGAGCTGACGCTGGGCGCGCACGAATTCGCCGAAAGCGGCCAGCATTTGCTCATCAGGACCTTGCATGTTCACGATCATAGACCAGGGTGCGCTTCGAGGGCACCGTGTTGGGGCAACAAAAAACCGCGCGCCTAAGCGCATGCAGCGCCGGTGCCTGAGCTAAACTGGCCGCTTTGGCTAAGCACCGCCGTTGGCGCTGAACGCCCGTCGCACCGCAAGGAGTTCCCGTGAGCACATTTGACGACCAGCTGAAGAAGATCAAGAACGACAAGGGCTTCATCGCGGCTCTCGATCAAAGCGGCGGCAGCACCCCGAAAGCCCTGAAACTCTACGGCGTGAGTGAGGATGCGTGGACGGATGAAAAAGGCATGTACGACGTCGTCCATGCGATGCGGACGCGAATCGTCGCAAGCCCGGCCTTCTCCGGCAAACGTCTGATCGGAGCCATCCTGTTCGAAAACACGATGGACCGCGATATCGCCGGCAAGCCCACGCCCACCTACTTGTGGGAAGTGAAGAACGTCGTTCCGTTCCTGAAAGTCGATAAAGGCCTCGCCGACGAAAAAGACGGCGTGCAGGTCATGAAGCCCAATCCAGGTCTCGACGCCCTGTTGAAGAAAGCGAAGGCGAAGCACGTGTTCGGCACGAAGATGCGCTCGGTCATCAAGCAGGCGAATGCCGCGGGCATCGACGCAGTGGTCAAGCAGCAGTTCGAGGTGGGCAAGCAAATCCTCTCGGCGGGCCTCATTCCGATCATCGAGCCGGAAGTCGACATCAAAACCCCGAACAAGGACAAGGCCGAGGACCTGCTCAAGGCAGCGCTCCTGAAAGAGCTGAACGCTTTGAAGCCCGACCAGCGTGTGATGTTGAAGCTCACGATTCCGACTAAGGACGACCTCTACGCCGACCTGACGAAGCACAAGAACGTGCTGCGCCTCGTCGCGCTGTCGGGCGGCTACAGCCGCGCAGAAGCCAACGAGCGGCTCGCCCGCAACCACGGTATGACTGCGAGTTTCTCGCGCGCGCTGGCCGAAGGGCTCACCGCGCAGCAGTCCGACGCAGAGTTCGACAAAGCGCTCGACGCCTCGATAGAGAGCATCTACCGCGCGTCGATCACCTGACACGCAAAGTAGCCAGCAGAACCGCCGCGACTTAAGGCCGCGAGGCCAATCTTTCTGGACCGGAACATGGGCAACGCCACGATCATCTACACGCTCACCGACGAAGCACCTGCGCTGGCAACTTACTCGCTGCTGCCCATCGTGCAGGCGTTTGCGAAAGCCGCCGATTGCAACGTGGCGACTCGCGACATTTCGCTCGCGGGCAGAATACTCGCGAACTTCCCGGACAACCTGGCGCCGGCCCAGCGGCAAAACGACGACTTGAGCGAGCTCGGTCGTATCGCAACGACGCCCGACGCCAACATCATCAAGCTACCCAACATCAGCGCGTCCGTGCCGCAGCTCAAGGCCGCGATCAAAGAGCTGCAACAGCAAGGCTACAAAATTCCGGACTACCCGGAAGACCCGCAGAGCGACGCCGACAAAGCGATCAAGACGCGCTACGCGAAAGTGCTGGGCAGCGCCGTGAACCCGGTGCTGCGCGAGGGTAACTCGGACCGGCGGGTGGCCTCTTCGGTAAAGCAGTACGCGAAGAAGCACCCGCACTCGATGGGCACGTGGAGCAAGGACTCGAAGACTCATGTCTCGTCGATGAGCGGCGGCGACTTCTACTCGAGCGAGCAGTCGGTCGTCGTCTTGAAGGCCGGCAAGGTGTCGATCGAATTCACGAGTAATCGCGGCGATAAGAACCAGCTTAAGGAAGGCATCAACGTGAAGGACGGCGAAGTGCTCGCCGCTTCGTCGATGAGCCGCCGCGCACTGCGCGACTTCTACTTGAAGCAGATCGCGGACGCCAAGACCAAGGGGGTGCTGCTGTCGCTGCACCTCAAAGCCACGATGATGAAGGTGTCGGACCCGATCATGTTCGGCCACGCCGTCGAGGTGTACTACCAGGACGTGTTCGAGAAGGACGCGGCGGTGCTGAAGCAGCTCGGCGTCGCGCCGAACAACGGCATCGGCGACCTGTACGCAAAGATCAAGACGCTTCCAGACGCTGAACGAGCCACCATCGAAGCCGACGTCGCCGCCGTCTATACGTCACGGCCGCCGCTCGCGATGGTCGACTCGAACAAAGGCATTACGAACCTGCACGTGCCGAGCGACGTGATCATCGACGCTTCGATGCCGGCCGCGATCCGCACGTCGGGCCAGATGTGGGGTCCGGACGGCAAGTTGCACGACATGAAGGCGATGGTCCCAGACCGCTGCTACGCGGGCGTCTATCAGGAGACCATCGACGACTGCAAAAAGAATGGCGCGTTCGACGTGCGGACCATGGGCAACGTGTCGAACGTGGGCTTGATGGCGCAGTCGGCCGAAGAGTACGGCTCGCACGACAAGACGTTCGAGATGAAGACAAGCGGCACCGTGCGCGTGCTCGACGCCGACGGCAAGACGCTGATGGAGCACCGCGTCGAAGAAGGCGACATCTGGCGCATGTGCCAGACGAAGGACGTCGCGATCCGCGACTGGGTCAAGCTCGCCGTGAACCGCGCGCGCGCCACGGGCCAGCCCGCGATCTTCTGGCTCGACGAGAACCGCGCCTATGACCGCAACGTGATCGACAAAGTCAGCCGCTATCTGCGCGATCACGATACGAGCGGCCTCGACATCCGCATCATGTCGCCCATCAACGCCACTCGCGCGACGCTGAAGCGCGTGCGCGATGGGCAGGACACGATCTCCGTCACCGGCAACGTGCTGCGCGACTATCTGACGGACCTGTTTCCGATCCTGGAGCTCGGTACGAGCGCAAAAATGCTTTCGATCGTGCCCTTGCTCGCAGGCGGTGGCTTGTACGAGACCGGGGCCGGCGGCTCGGCACCAAAGCACGTTCAGCAATTCCTGCAGGAAGATTACCTGCGCTGGGACTCGCTCGGCGAGTTCCTGGCGCTTGCGGTATCGCTCGAGGACTACGGCACGAAGACCGCGAATACGCACGCCGTCGTCATGGCGGAGGCTCTCGATACCGCGAACGGCCGGTTCCTCGACAGCGACAAGTCGCCGTCGCGCGCCGTCGGCGGCATCGACAATCGCGGCAGCCATTTCTATCTCGCGATGTACTGGGCACGCGCGCTCGCAGATCAGAAGAAGGACTTGAGCGTAGCGCAGCGGTTCGCGAAAGTGGCGGCCGAACTGGAGCGCAACGAAAGCAAGATCGTCGCCGAGCTGAACGCGGTTCAGGGTAAGCCGGTCGACGTCGGCGGTTACTACCACCCCGACGCCAAGCTCGCGGCCCGCGCAATGCGGCCGAGCCCGACGCTGAACGCGATCGTCGACGCGATCTAACGCACCTTCCGGGGTCCACCCTTGGCGAGTAGGCTTCCGAAGGACAGCCAAAGCCAAGGAGGCCGCCGTGGCCAAATCCTCCCGCACCGCCGCCGCGCTCATTGCCCTCGTTTTAGCCGCGCAGACTGGCGCCCAAGCCCCGAACAAGCCACCCACGCTCGAAGAGCGCGTCGTTGCGCTCGAACGGCGAGTGGCCAGCATCGATACGCGTGTCGGTGTGCGCGACAACCTCGCCGGTAGTGCCGGTACCGATGCTGCGCTGGCCGGGCGAGTCGCAAATCTCGAGCGCATGCTCGAGCGGCTCGGCACGGACCTGCAGCGCGTCGAACGCCAGGCCGACAACGCGGCGCGCGACGCGAGCCAGGCGCGCAACGACGCAATGACGGCACAACAGATCGCACGCGACGCAGCCCTGCGCGCGCGGTGATCGCAGTCGCCATGCGGTGGCACAAACGCCCCCGCGCCTCAATCTCAGGCCGCCGCGCGCTAGCAGCGGCAGCGATAGCAGCCGCGCGCGCTAGGCGCACCCCCCCGAAATCGGGCATCATCCCGAGGTACTGGGGGGAGTTGTCATGCGATTAACCATTGCGATTGGCCTTGCGTTCGCGGGTTTGCTCACGGCCGCAGGCGCCCTGGCCCACCACGCTTTCGCCACCGAGTTCGATGTGAACCGGCCCATCACGCTGCAGGGCAAGGTCACGAAGGTCGAGTTGATCAATCCGCACTCGTGGATCCACGTCACAGTGACGGACGACAAGGGCAACGCGGTCGAGTGGATGATCGAAGGCGGCAGCCCGAACGCGCTCGTGCGCAAGGGCATCAATAAGAACTCGATTCCGATCGGCTCCGAGCTCGTGATCCGCGGCTACGGCACGCGCGACGGCACGAACAAAGCCGTGGGCCGCGACATTCAATTCGCCGACGGCCGCGCACTCTTTTTCGAAGGCTCGCGCCCGGACGGCGGCGCGCCCGCGCAATGAAGCTCGTCACTGCAGCGGCGCTGCTCCTCACGCTGCCGGTCGCGGCCGGCCCGCTCACTCAAATCCCGAAAGCGGCCGATGGCCACCCCGATCTTTCCGGCGTGTGGCAGGCCGTGAACACCGCGCACTGGAACCTCGAGCCGCACACCTCGGCTTACCCCGCGGTGATCGAGCTCGGCGCGCAATTCGCGGTGCCGCCGGGACTCGGCGTCGTGGACGGAGGAACGATCCCCTATCTGCCCGCGGCACGGGCTGAGCGCGACAAGCACTTCGTCAATCGAATCGCCGACGACCCGGAAGGCAAGTGCTACTTAGGCGGCGTACCGCGCTCCACGTACATGCCCTACCCGTTTCAGATCCTCCAAAACACGCGCGACGTCATCATGGTGTACCAGTACGCCACGGGCTTCCGGCGCGTCTACGTCGACGGTAAAGACGAAGCGCCGTTGAACGCGTGGATGGGCTGGTCGAATGGGCACTGGGAAGGCAGCACGTTCGTCGTCGAGGTCACGGGCTTGAACGGCCAGACGTGGCTCGACCGCGCCGGCAATTACTTCAGCGACAACGCGAAGGTCACCGAGCGCTACACACTGACCAGCCCGAACCACATGCGCTACGAGGCCACGATCGAGGACCCGACCGTGTTCTCGAAGCCGTGGACGATCCGCATGCCGCTATACCGTATCGTCGACGACGACTACCGCCTGCTCGAATTCAAATGCGAGCCGTACGCCGAAGAGAAGATCTACGGGCATCTGCGCAAGCCGGTTCCACCGGCCTCCGGAGGGTCGAAATGAGCACGCGAACGCAGTTGATGGCTGGAGTCGTTGTCGCGGGTATCGCCGCGCTGATCGCCGCGCCGCACGCCGACGCGCAAACGAAGACGAAGAGTGTGCCGAAGACGGCGTGGGGCGATCCCGATATCACGGGCGCCTACGCGGAGTTCACGACAGCGCCGCTCGAACGCCCGGCCGAACTCGCCAGCCAGGAGTTTTTCTCGTCGCGCGACCAGTGGCAGGTCTACGCGCAAAAACGCATTCAGGAAGTCGACCAGGACGTCGAGACAGCCCCAGGCACGCAGGAAGACGTGCATTACAGCATGGGCACCTTCAAGTTAAGCGAGAACGAAGGAACGACGTCGCTCAACATGCGCACGTCGATCGTGACCCAGCCGAAGAACGGCCGGATCCCGGCGCTGACGCCGGCCGCGGCGGTGCGTCGCGATGCGGCGGCAGCGGCGCGAAAAGGTCACGAGTTCGATGGCCCCGAAAACCGCTCGCTGACCGAGCGCTGCATCGTGTGGCCGAGCACGCTGGCGCCGATTCTGCCGCGCGGCTACAACAGCAACCTGCAAATCTTTCAGAGCCCCGGCTACGTCATCATCCAGGGCGAGATGGGCGATGCGCGCATGATCCCCACCGACGGCCGCGCGCGCCCGAAGGACAATCTGCCGCAGTGGAATGGCACGTCGATCGGCCACTGGGAAGGCGACACGTTCGTCGTCGAGACGGCCGGTTTCAATCCGGAAACAGCGTGGCGCAATTCGACGGAGAAGCTGCGCGTGACGGAGCGCATCAAACGCATCGACGACACATCGCTCGAATACTCGTTCACGGTCGTCGACCCCGACACCTGGGCCGAGCCCTGGAGCGGCGTGTATCCGCTGACCAAAATGGACGGCCTGCTGTTCGAGTACGCGTGCACGGAAGGCAACTATGGCCTCGCAAACATTCTTGCCGGCGAGCGCAAGCGCGAGCGCGACGCGGCCGCGCGCAAAACTGCGGCTCCCGCCAAGTAATCAGCGCTACCGCTTGACCCGCGTTCTCAAGGTTCCACTCGTCGCCGCGAGCGCTCTGCTCGCATTTACCGCGCTAGCGCCTGCGTTCGCGCAGCCGCGCATGCCCTCGGCGATTGCGCCGCCGACCGTGGTGCGTGGTATCTACAACTGGGTACACACGACGGGCGACGCTGAGCGCGCGTTCCCGTTCTACCACGACGTGCTCGGCACGGACCTCGCGCGCTCGCCGTTCGCTGGGCCTCCAGCGGCCAATGCTCCAGCCGAGCAGATTCGCCCGAAGTCCGCCGCCGGCTCCGATGCGCTGGTCGCAAATCTCACGAACACACCGGGCGCGCGGTTCCGGACCGTGTTCACGCACGCGAGCAACACACCCTTCGGGCTCGAGCTCTCCGAGTTCTTCGACATTCCGCGCAACGAGCGCGCGCCTAATCCGTGGGACCCAGGTGCGGCAAAGCTGATCTTCCGCGTTCGCGATCTGGCGAGCATGGTGGCCGAGCTGCGCAGACGGGCAACGCCCATCGTGACACTCGGCGGCGCCCCGCTCGACACGCCGGCCGGCCGCTCGCTGCTGGTCCGCGACCCGGACGGCACGCTGGTCCAGCTGACCCAAGCAACTGCGGCGGAGATCGCCGGCGCCAAATCCGGCGGGCAGATCATCGAGACGGCGATAGGAATCTCCGTCGCCGACATGAACACCGCTCTCGCGTTCTATTCGGGATTGCTCGGCTTCACGGCGCAAACGGCATGGCGCGCAACCGCTGGGGAGCTAAAGGTGAACGGTCTTGCCGAAGGCGAGCTGATCGAAACCACCACCACGATCCCGGGCACCGCAGTCTCGGTAGTGCTCGCCAGTTTCCGTGTGCCACGAGGCACGGCGCCAGCACCAACCCCATACCAGTGGAGGATTCAGGACGTGAGTGCGCCGCAGCTCCAGCTCGAGGTCGCCGGCCTCGATGCGCTGCTCGAGCGCACGACGCGCGCCGGCTATCGATTCTTGAGCGTCGGCGGGAAGCCCATCGAACGGCCGTTCGGCCGGTTCGTTTTCGCCATCGACCCCGACGGTGTCCTCGTCGAGTTCGTCGAACCTGCGGCTGGGCGGCAGCCGTCGCGTCAACCATAACGCGCGGGTGCGCGTTAGACTGCAGATATGTGGCGCGCAGGGATCGTGCGGGCTTCGATTTGGCTGATGCTATTCGGCGCGGCAACGGTGTGCGCCCAAGAGCCGTCGAGCTCGGAGCCGCCTCCGAGCGCATTGAGCGCCACCGCATTCCCAAGTTCCGACGCAGTCACCCGGGAATATCCCAGCGAGCCCGAGCGGCTCGCGGCCCTCGCCGTGCTGCTCGACCTCCTTCAATTCAAGACCGACGACAGATCGGCCCTGGCGCTCGAGCGCCAGACGGATTACCGGCGCACGATCGCCCGTCTCGATCCACCCCGCGCCACCGATGACCAGCGAGCAGCGGCCCGGACGCTGCGGGGTGATGAATCCTTTCAGAACGCCGTCGTAACGGAGTTCCTGCCGGCCTACGCTACGCAAGCCGCGCGCGCGGCCGCACTTCCACGACCGGTGCCCGTCGCCCAGGAAGGCACGACGGTTCTCTGGACCGCGCTGGCCGCCGCGCTGGTCGCGGCATTGCTCGTGCCGATCGTCGCGGGTATCCGTAATCGAGGCTAGCGCCCCGCTATTTTCGCAGCGGCGAGATATCGGAGACCGACTGGCGTCGCAAGAACTTCCAGTGGCCGTTCTCGCGGATGAACTGATCGTCGTAGTGCCCCAAGAACGTGGGCTTCGGCGCCTTGTCGTCACCCGGCGTGAGGTAAAACCACTTCGTGACGGATGACGCGCGGTCGCCGTCGATCACGATCTGATCGTTCGTCAACACGTGGATCGTGCCGGAGCCTTCCGGCAGCGGGTGATGGCCAATGCTCTTGTCCATCAGCGCGAATATGGCGTCTGGGCCCTTCGCGGTACCGAGGCCGCCGATCCACTCACCGTTCGACGCGAACAGACTGGCGAACATTTTGTAATCGCGGTGGTCGTGCGCCTGGCCATACGCCAGGATCAGCGCCCGAATCTCCTCGCGGTCCTCGAGCACTTGCACGCGTTTTGCGAGTTGCTCGAGATCAGCTGCCTGCGCGCGCGGCATCGCGAATGCGCCGAGCGCCATGACGGTGGTAGCGAACCAAAGATTCGCGGACAAGTAGATCCGAGCGTGCATGCAATTCCCCCGTTGATAGATGTCGCTATCGATACAGAGCGGCTAGCTTACTGGCCGACAATGGCGGACTGAAGCGCAGTTGACGTGCCACCGGTACGGCCCTACGGTTGCGAGCATCGCTATCGCCAAAATCGTTCCGGGGGGATCGAACGTGAAAGCCTCAACGCTGTCAGTCGTCGCGCTAGTGTGTCTTGGGGCCGCCCCGCTGCTTGCGCAGCCACCGCCCGCGCCGCCGCCACCGCCCTGCGTGCCGGGCACGAACGTCGTGTGCGGCCAGGACGCGCCGGAGGATCTGATGACGCTCGGCCCGGACTGGGTCGTGGCATCGTCCTATGCGTCGAGCGGCAAAGGCGGCGTGATGCTGATCCGTACCCGCGACCGCGTACCGTTCACGGCGTATCCGGCCCCGACCGCGAAGAACCAGCTCGACAAGAAGACGTACCCCGACTGTCCGGGGCCACCGACGGCCAAGTTTCAAACGCACGGCGTGTACGTGGAGCCAGGCAACAGCCCACGACACAAGCTGTTCGCGGTGGGCCATGGGGACCGAGAGGCGATCGAGGTGTTCGAGATCGACGCGAGCGCGTCACCCGCGCCGACGGCTACGTGGCTCGGCTGCGTCATCGCGCCAAACCCCATCGGCCTGAACTCCGTGCGCGGCTTGCCCGACGGCGGCTTCATTACGACGAACTTCCTGCCGCGCGGCGGCACGCCCGAGGCCACGCAGCAAATGATGGCCGGCGCCAAGAACGGCGAGCTGTGGGAATGGCACACCGCGAGCGGCTGGCAGAAAATCCCGGGCAGCGAAGCCGCCGGCGCGAACGGCGTGGAACTTTCGGCGGATGGCAAAACCTTGTATGTCGCCGCGTGGGGCAGCCAATCGTTCTTTCGCGTCACGCGCGGCGCCACGCCGCCGAAGCGCGACGAGATTCCGCTCGGCTTTCGCATCGACAACATCCATTGGGCGCGTGACGGATCGCTGTGGGGCACCGGTCAAACCGACGGTGGCTGGAAGGCAGTGAAGATCGACCCGCAGACGCTCGCCGTGCGCGAGGTCGTGGCGCAGAAAGACACGGCGGAGTTCAACGCCGGCACGGCGGTCGCCGAAGTCGGCAACACGCTCTGGGTAGGCTCGTTCCGCGGCAACCGCATCGCGATCGTTCTGGCGCCCAGCACCCGATAGAGCTGTTTCGGGTGCCGTAGCACCGGACACCCAGGCCGCCGCGCCGTGCCCTTTGGCGCGCGCGCCGCACTCGTATACGATTCCGGTCGATGCAACAAGAACAACCGGCCGACCAACAGGTACGGCTGGAGAAATTCCGCCTCCTTGCGCAAACGCTGCCGCAGTCGATCTCTTTCGGCGCGGTGCTCGCGTTGACTGTGCTCGCCGTGCTCTGGCGGACGCAGCCCCCGGGGTTGCTGCTCGGCTGGTTCGCGGCACACGTCGGCCTGAATCTGTGGCGCCTGTCGGTGCTGCGACGATTCCGGCGTCTTCAAACCAACGTCGCGGCCGCGATGCGCCTCACACTGGCGATACAAGGGGGCTGTGCGGTCGCCGGTCTTCTCTGGGGCTTGCTCGCCCTGCTCCCGTATGCACCCGAGGATCTGAGCACGCCGCTGTTCGTGGCATTCGTTCTGGCGGGAGTGACGGCCGGCGGGGCCACTGCGATGGCCTCGGAGATCGTCGCGGCGCTCGCGTTCCAGTTCGCGATCTTCGCGATGCTAGCGCTGCATCTGCTCAGGAGCGAAGGCGATGCCGCTTACCAGGCGATGAGCTTCTCCGCCCTGCTTTACACGCTGTTCATGGCATTGTGGACGAACCGCATGCACCGGAACGCCGTTGCGGCGATTCACACGCAGCTCGACAGCACGCGCCGTGAACAACAGCTCAAGGAGCAGGAAGCGCGTTACCGTAATCTGGCGCACCACGACACATTGACAGGGCTGCCGAATCGCCTGTCGCTTCAAGTTCGGATGTCTGAGCTGCTAGCGCACGCTACCGCCAACGGGCTCGGCGTGGCCGTGATCTATATCGACCTCGATCGCTTCAAGGACATCAACGACCTTCGCGGCCACCGCTGCGGCGACGCGCTGCTACAAAACGCGGCGCGACGGTTACGCGACTGCGTGCGGGCGACGGATCTCGTAGTGCGAATGGGCGGCGACGAGTTCATCGTTGCGACGACCGAGGCGCAAAGTACGGTTCAGATCGTGACTATGGTCGAACGCATTGCCGCTAGTCTCGAATTGCCGTTGCTGTACGACGGCGAGGTGCTGAAGACCAGCGGCAGCATGGGAATCGCGGTGTATCCGGAGCACGGCGCCGACTTGGAGCAACTGCTGAAGAACGCCGACATCGCGTTGTACCAGGCGAAAGCCACGGGTCGGGGCAACCACCGATTCTTCGCCAATTCGATGAGCGTGGAACTGCGCGAACGGATATTTCTCGAGCAAGAGCTGGCGCGAGCGGTGGGCACGGCGCAGCTCTACCTCGAGTACCAACCATTGTTCGATCTGACGTCCGGCCGATTGACGGGGCTCGAGGCGCTGTTGCGCTGGCACCATCCCGAGCGGGGATTGGTGTCACCGAAAGTCTTTATCTCGATCGCCGAGCACTGCGGGCTCATCGAAGCGATCGGCGAGGACGTGCTACGAATGGTTTGTCGGGATCTGCAGGATTGGCAACGCGCCGGCGTCTTGCTGGTGCCGGTCGCGGTAAACGTCTCACCGATCCAGCTGGAGCGGGGCTCGGTCGTGGAATCATTGCTCGTGAACGCGCGGGAACACCAGGTCTCGCCGAGTCTGTTGCAAATCGAGATCACAGAAACGGCCTTGATGAAGGACACCGGCCGAGTCGCGGCGACTTTGCACCGGCTGCGCGAGCTTGGAGTGAAGATCCTGATCGACGACTTCGGCATCGGGTTCTCGAGCCTGAATCATCTGAAGAACCTCGCGATCGACGGACTCAAGATCGATCAGAGCTTTGTCAGCGACATGATCGACGATGAACGAGATGCGGCGATCGTTTCCGCCATCATCGGAATCGCCAAGAGCCTAAACATCAGCGTGCTGGCGGAAGGCGTCGACTCGCCAGGTCACGTAGAGCGACTTCTCGGTCTCGGCTGCGACAGTGGGCAGGGCTTTTTCTTACACCAGCCCGTGCCAGCGCAGGAGTGTGCCCGGCTTCTGATGCGGGAAACCCACGACCAATCACCGCTGCGGCAGAGATCTGCCTAGGTCGTGCAGCCCAATGCACGACGCGTGAGCAACTCGCGCTCGCGTGCGTTCTGCGTGAGCGCGGCCGCGCGCTCGAACTCGCCACGCGCTTCGGCGTGGCGGCCGAGCTTCACGAGCAGATCGCCGCGCACGGCTTGTAGCAGGTGGTAGGACGCCAGCGCGGGCTCGTCGCGCAGCTCGTCGACGAGCGCGAGCCCTTCCGCCGGGCCGAACGCCATACCGACGGCCACCGCACGATTCAGCAGCACGACGGGCGAGGACGACAGCGCGGCAAGGGCGTCGTAAAACGCGACGATGCGTGCCCAGTCCGTGTCGGCTGCCACGTGCGCTCGCGCGTGGCACGCGGCGATCGCCGCCTGCAGCGCGTACGGACCGAGCGCGCCGCCGAGGTGCTCGGCGCGCTCGAGGGCCGCGAGCCCGCGCCGAATCGACAGTTGATCCCAGCGGCTGCGGTCCTGATCGAGTAGCAGTATCGGCTCGCCCGACGGCGAGACGCGAGCGCCCGAACGCGACGCCTGAATCTCCATGAGCGCGACGAGCCCGTGCACCTCGGGCTCGTTCGACGCGAGCTCGGCCAGCATGCGGCCGAGCCGCAGCGCGTCGTCGCAGAGCGCCGGACGCAGCCAGTCGTCGCCCGCGGTGGCCGAATAGCCTTCGTTGAACACGAGGTATACGACCTCGAGCACCGATGCGAGCCGTTGGCCAAGATCCTCGCCGCGCGGGGGCTCGAACGGCACACGCGCTTCCGCCAGCGTGCGCTTCGCGCGCACGATGCGTTGCGCGATCGCGGGCTCCGGGACGAGGAACGCGCGCGCGATCTCGGGCGTCGTGAGGCCACAGATCAACTTGAGCGTCAGCGCTACGCGCGCTTCCGTGCTCAGCACGGGATGACAGGCGGTGAACATCAGCGTCAGCACGTCGTCACCTATGTCGTCGTCGACAGCGGCAAGCATGGCTTCGTGGTCGTCGCTCTGTTCGCCGCCCGCCGCCTCGATGTCGTGCTCGATCTCGTCGTGCTTGCGCGCAGCGAGCTTGCGGTGACGCAGCAGATCGAGCGCGCGATGTTTTGCCGTAGCCATGAGCCAGGCCGCGGGCTTGTCCGGAATTCCCTCGTCCGGCCATTGCTCGAGCGCAGCGACGAGCGCGTCCTGCGCCAGATCCTCGGCCACGCCGACGTCGCGCACGATCTTGGCCAAGCCCGCGATGATTTTGGCGGACTCGATCCGGAACACGGCCTCGATCGCACGCCGTGTGTCCGGATCGGTCCTCGCCGCGCCGCGCACGCCCGGCTAGCCCTGCACCTGAAGAATGTCGAACTCAACCTCGCCGAGCACGTCCGCGTAGCGCGTGGCCCAATCGACTGCGGCAGCCTTCGAGTCCATATCTATGATCACGAAGCCGCCGACGAGCTCTTTCGATTCGGCGAACGGGCCGTCCACCACGGACTTTGTGCCGCCGAAGTTGCGCACGCGCACTGCCGTGCGGCTCGGGGCGACTCCGACGGTCGACAGCAGAACGCCGGCCTTCGTCATCTCGTCCAGCAGCGCGGTGACACCACGCACCTGCGCCTCG
The DNA here is from genome assembly GCA_003155415.1 of Gammaproteobacteria bacterium. Lineage (GTDB taxonomy): Bacteria > Pseudomonadota > Gammaproteobacteria > Steroidobacterales > Rariloculaceae > FEN-1219. The sequence goes on from PMCP01000165.1 coordinate 20,658, forward strand.
GTCGGCGGCGTTCCGGCTTCCGATTTCGCAGTGGCCTTGTGCATCGCGATGTAGCGACGCGTCATGAGGCCTTCGGGCTTTGCGCCGAGGCCGATGTCCCACGGCTCCGTTGCCGGGCGGATGTCGATCTCGAGGTCGCCGTACGCATTCGCAAACTTCGTGGACCACTCGATGGCTTCGTCGAGCGACGCCACCTTCATCACGGCGAACCCGCCGATCAACTCGTTGTTGCCGACGAGTGGGCCCTTAGTAAGCGTGCGCTTGCCGTTCGCAAAGTTCAGCCGCACACCCTGCGAGCTCGCACGCAGTCCGTCGGCCGCGACCAACCGGCCGCTTCTGACCACCTCACCCACCATGCCGCCTACCTTGCGCACGAGTTCCATACTTGGCGAGGCGCCCGATTCCCAATGCGTGTTGGTCCTGTGCATGAACATGAATTTCATCGTGCGCTCTCCTGAAAGAATTCCCGTAGCGCCGGCACCAGAACGGCCGGACGGACGTTGTGCGTCTGGCCGGGCAACTCCCGATGCCGAACGTTCGGCAGCACCTTCACGAGCGTCTCGACGGCGCTGCGTAGCCGCGCGGGCGTCTTGCCGCCGTGCATCGCGAGCGTGGGCACCTTCATGGCGGCCAGCCTATCTGCCGGCACTTCCCAGTTGCCCATGACCGCCGCGTCGTAGGGGAGCGTGTGCGCCACCGCTTTCAGCTTGCGCCACACGCCGCGCATGAGCGGGAGGATCAACACCATGAGCGCGGGCGCTCCGACCATGTCGCGCATGAAGTATTTCAACGCGGCCGCGCGATGTCCCGCTGCGACGAAGCTCTTCAGACGCTGCTCGTGATTCACCTGTCCTGCGCCGATGAACGGCGGCTCATATACGGCGAGCCTTGGGATGTTCGCGCCGCTCGCGGCCGTCTCGAGCGCGAGGCCGGCACCGGATGAGATGCCGAACACGAACGCGCTGCCGCCCGCGGCGGTGATCAGCGCCTGCACGTCCTCGACCTCACGCGCCTTTGCGTACGGCGGCGTGTCCCCGCTTGCACCGCGACCCCGGCGGTCGTAGAGGTACACGGTGAAATTCGGCGCCAGCAGCGCCGCGATCTGCGACATCGGTCCGAACTCGCGGCTGCACAGCGCGCCGTCGATCAACACGACCGGCGGCCCGCTGCCCATGCGATCGTACGCGATGCGCGTGCCGTCTTTCGAAACGACATCGCTCACGACTTGACCCCTGGCGCCATATCTCCGCCCGGCGCGAAGTCTGCAACTTCATACAGCGGCCGGACCTCGATCTCGGATTCCTCGCCGGGCATCGGATCGGGGCAGCGACGAACCCAGGCGATCGCCTCGTCGACGGACTTGACCTGCCAGATCCAGTAGCCCGACACGAGTTCCTTCGTCTCGGCAAACGGCCCGTCGATGATCGTCTTCCTGCCTCCCGTGCCGGTGAACCGCACGCGCTTGCCGAGCTTGCTCGGCTTGAGTCCGTCGCCGGCCAGCATGACGCCGGCCTTGATCAGTTCCGCGTTGAATTGACCCATTGCACTGACCAGCTCCTGCGTCGGCAACGCACCGGCTTCGGAGTTCTTGGTTGCTTTGACCATCACTATGACGCGCATGACCTTGCTCCTTACGCAAGCCTCAGGGCCAGGATGGCCCGTTGTTCTTCGGCTCTATCAGTACGTCGAACGAGACGGGGCGAAATCGACACGCTCGCCGAAAGTCGTGAGCGACGCGGACAATCCTCAGAACGGGCAGTGACTTAGGCCGGCGGGGTGGGCCCGCACTGGGGCGGCGCCGGCCGCTTTGAATGCAGCAGAGCGCCGGCGAACGCGACGAAACCGACGCGTCTACTTCTTCTGCGGATTCTTCTGCGGCACCACCGCGATCTCGCGATAGTTGCCCTGCATCTCCCACGTGCCGGTGTAGCCCACGGGCAGCACGAGCGAATCGCCGGGCAGGTACTCGTGCACCTTGCCGTTCGGCTCCGTGAGTATCAGCTTGCCGCTCAGCACGTAGACGAACTCGTCCTGGTCGTTCGGCCGCGTGCGGTGATTCGTCTTGGCTGGAGTCGACTCGAAGATCGACACGCGCAGCTCTTTGCCCTCGAACAAACTGGCGACGCGCATGTTGAGCTCGCCGGCTACCAAGATGTCCTTGTAGGCGTCCGGCGGAATCGCCGTGAGATTCAAACCCGCCCGCTTCTCGGGATCGAGCTTCACGGGGGCCGTGTCGTCGGCGGCGAGCACCGGCAGATTAGCCGCGAACGCCACCGCCAGAATCAACGCACAACCCAATGTCTTGCTCATGATGTGTTCCTCAGCGCTGCCCGCGCTCGGCGAGTTCTAGCAGCAGGTTGTTCGGATCCTTCACGATCACGATCTTCAGTCCCGGCGCCACCTGCACCGGCTCGGCTCCCGTCGTCACGAACGGCACGCCCGCCGCCTTGAGCTTGGCCGACAGCGCGGCCACATCCTTGACGATGAGTTGCAGCACCGCGCTGCCTGGGTCCTGCGTGCGGCCCGAGAGTTCCTTGCGCTCGATGTTCTTGAACTCGATCAACGTCATCGGCATCGACGTCCCCGGGATGCGCGCCGTGCTCTGCCTGAAGCTCGCACCTGGCGCGCCAGCCGTGCTCGCCATGTCCTGGTTGTCGTTGAATTTGGCGCCGAGCTTGAAGTCGAAGCCGAGCAGTTCGTTGTAGAACTTCACGCTCGCCTCGCTATCGCGCACGGCGGGCTCGAAGCTGCCGCCGCCGAGCACGAAGCCGGGCGGCGCATCGGCCGGGGGATTTGCAACGTCGAGCATCTCGACGACGAAGCCGTCCGGGTCTTGCAGGAACACCGCGTGCAGCGTGCCGTTCGGCGTCGTGAGCGTGGCAGGCTTGCCGCCCTTCGTCAGAATCTTCACGCCCGGGTAGCCCGCGATTTTCGGGAACTGCGCTTCGAGACCGCGGACGCGCATCGACATGTTCGCAGCGCCCGGATCGTAGAAGCGCGGGTTCTGCGCCTTGCGCTCGATGCCCTTGTACTCGATGAGCTCAATGCCCATCGCAATGCCCGGCACCTTCAACACGGCGACGCGCGACTGGCCGCCTTCCGTGTGGCCGAATTTCGCGACGGCGTCGTTCGGGCCAAAGGGAATATTGCCGGACACCGTGAGGCCGAGCACGTCGCGGTAGAAACCCACCGACTTGTCGAGATCCGCGACGATGTGGGCGAAGTTGCCGACTCCGACGACATCTCCCGCGGGAGCCGGCTGCGCCGACTGCTGCGCTTGCAGCGACGTACCGACAGCGAGCACGCCGGCCAATAC
>PMCP01000142.1 GCA_003155415.1 Gammaproteobacteria bacterium
AGCTGCGCACGCCGCTGAACTCGATTTTGATCCTGAGCCAGCAGCTCGCCGAGAACAACGCGGGGCACCTGGTGCCGAAAGAAGTGGAGTTCTCGCGGAACATCAACTCCGCGGGCTCGGACTTGCTGCACTTGATCAACGACATCCTCGATCTGTCGAAGATCGAGTCCGGTACTGTCAGCGTCGAGATCGAAGCGATTACGTTCGCCGACCTGCAGAACAGCATCGATCGCAACTTCCGCCACGTCGCCGAGGCGAAGAGCCTACCGTTCGACGTCGTGTTTGCGAACGATCTGCCGCGGTCCATGGACAGCGACCCGAAACGCCTGCAGCAGATTCTCAAAAACCTCTTGTCCAACGCCGTGAAGTTCACGTCGCATGGCCACGTGAACGTTCGCGTCGGGCTCGCTACGCAAGGTTGGAGCCCCGATCATCCGGTGCTGAGCAAGGCCTCGCAGGTGCTCGCGTTCTCGGTCGAGGACACGGGTATCGGCATCGCGCCCGACAAGCAGCGGTTGATTTTCGAGGCCTTCCAGCAGGCCGACGCGGGCACGTCGCGCAAGTACGGCGGCACGGGCTTGGGGCTCGCGATCAGCCGCGAGCTCGCGCTGCTCCTCGGCGGTGAAATCAAACTCGCCAGCGTGCTCGGACAGGGCAGCACGTTCACGCTGTACTTGCCGGTGCATTACTCCGGCTCGGAAGGCAGCGTCGGAGGCCAGACGACCGGTGTGCATCCGCAGATTGCGCGCAACTTGAACATTCTGCCGGTGGCGCGCGAGGAGCGCATCGAAGACGACCGCGACGAGATCGACCCGCAGGATCTGGTCCTGCTCATCATCGAAGATGATCCGCACTACGCGCGCATCCTGCTCGGGCTCGCGCACGACAAAGGCTTCAAGGCAATCGTGGCGACGAAAGGCACGATGGGCTTGTCACTGGCGCGCCAGTTCCGGCCTGCCGCGATCTCGCTCGATATCTTTCTGCCCGACATGCTGGGCTGGACGGTGCTGAATCAGCTCAAGCTCGATTCCGCGACGCGGCATATCCCCGTGCAAATTCTCACGCTCGAGGAAGAACGCCAGCACGGGTTGGCGCACGGCGCGTTCTCCTATCTCGTCAAAGCGCCGACGACCGACGGGCTCGAGATCGCGTTCGATCGAATCAAGACGTTCACAGCGCCACGCACGAAGCGCTTGCTGGTGGTCGAGGATAGCGAGATCGAGCGCCAGGCGATCGTCGAGTTGCTCGCTCACGATGACATCGAGATCGTGACGGTCGGAACTGGCAGCGAGGCGCTCGATGCGCTGGGCGGCCAGGCGTTCGACTGCATCGTGCTCGACTTGCGCCTGCCCGACATGCCGGGGTTCGAACTGCTCACGGCCATGCATGCCAGGCCGGAGCTTGCCGACGTGCCAGTGGTCGTCTTCACGGGTAAGGATCTGACTCCCGATGAGCAGGCGCAGTTGAAGACGATGGCCAAGAGCATCGTGCTGAAGGATGTGCGCTCGCCGGAGCGGTTGCTCGACGAGACCGCGCTGTTCCTGCACCGAGTAGTCACTGATCTGCCCGCCGACAAGCAGAGAATGATCGAGCGCCTGCACAACTCGAGCGAGGTGCTACGCCGCCGCAAGGTGCTCGTGGTGGACGACGATGCGCGCAACATCTTCGCGCTCACGTCCCTGCTCGAGAATCAGGAGATGGAGGTGTTCAGCACCACGAGCGGCCGGTCGGCGATCGAGATCATCGAGACCACGCCGGACTTAAGCCTGGTGCTGATGGATATCATGATGCCCGAAATGGATGGCTACGAGACGATGCGTGAGATTCGCAAGAATCCCGAGTTTCGTACGCTTCCCATCCTCGCGCTCACCGCCAAGGCGATGAAAGGCGACCGCGAGAAGTGCCTCGATGCCGGCGCAAGCGATTACATCTCGAAGCCTGTGAACACGGATCAGCTGTTGTCGCTGATGCGCGTTTGGCTGTTCCGTTAGGCGCGCAACATAAGGTCGACACCGAAATGAGCATGAATTTCGAGACGAACCGCGGGGCGCCACGCTCAGGGCGAAGAGCGGTAGAACGGCGGGGTTCGGCGCCGCCGAAGGCTTCGGCGGAAGGTGACGAAGTGATCAACATTCTGATCGTGGACGACGAGCCCAAGAATCTCACCGTGCTCGAAACGATTCTGGAACACCCGGCGTATCGTCTGGTGCGAGCAGAATCCGCCGACGAAGCGCTGCTCGCGCTCTTGTCCGAGTCTTTCGCATTGCTGATTCTCGACATCCGGATGCCCGACATGACGGGCTTCGAGCTGGCCGAGGTCATCAAGCAGCGCAAGAGGACGGCCCACGTGCCGATCATCTTCCTTACCGCGTACTACAACGAAGACCAGCACGTGCTCGAGGGCTATGGCACCGGCGCCGTGGACTACCTCATGAAGCCCGTCAACCCGCAGATCCTACGATCGAAAGTCGCCGTGTTCGCGGAGCTGTTTCGCAAGGGCCAGGCTGCGCTGAATGCAAACCGCGCGCTGACGATGGAGGTGAGCGAGCGGCGGCGCGCCGAAGATCGATTGCGCGAGGCCAACGAGACGCTGGAGCAACGCGTGGCCGAACGCATCGACGAGCTGGCACAGGCCAACCGCTTGAAGGACGAGTTCCTGGCGATGCTGAGTCACGAGCTCCGTAATCCGCTGTCGGCGATCGCGAACGCGGTTCAAATGATCGACCCTTCGGGCCCGTCATCCGATCGTACGGCGTGGGCATTTGGCCTGATCGATAGGCAAACCAAGATGCTGCGGCGCATCGTGGACGATCTGCTCGACGTGGCGCGCGTCGCGCGCGGCAAGATCGAACTGCGCAAGCAGCCGCTCGACCTCGTCGAAGTAATCAGCCAAGCCGCCGACGTAGTACGTCCGTCTTTGAAGTCGGCTGATGAGCTGGAAGTGCTGCTTCCCGTTGCGGAGCCACTACGAGTCGACGGGGATTTCACGCGGCTCGAGCAATCGATCGTCAACTTGCTGCTGAACGCAGTGAAGTTCTCATCGACCGGCCGGCGAATCGAGGTGACGGTCGAACGGATCGACGGCGACGCTGTTGTTTCGATCAGAGACAACGGCATCGGTATTGAACCGGAAATGTTGGCTCGAATCTTCGGGCTATTCACTCAAGCCGATCGTTCGCTCGAACGCGTTCAAGGCGGGCTCGGCATTGGCCTGTATATATGCAAGCAGCTGATCGAGCTGCACGGCGGCAGCATCTCGGCGCACAGCGACGGTGTGGGGCAGGGCGCGTTGTTTACCCTCCGTTTGCCGTTGTTGCGTGGTGAGCAAGAGGCCGCGCCTCGACAGTTGATCGCTCCGGCGCAGGCTCCAGAATCCGCCGCGACAAAGCGCGTGCTGGTCGTCGACGACAACGTCGATGCGGCTGTCGCATTATCCTGGTTGATCGGTCAGCAGGGCTATGCCGTGCGGGTGGCACACGATGGATCGGACGCGTTGCAGGCCGCGCGAGAGTTCAAACCCGACATCTTGCTACTCGACCTCGGTCTACCGGGCATCGACGGCTACGAGCTCGCGCGGCGATTGCGGGCGGATGGCTTTTCCTCCTCTCGAATGATCGCGATCTCCGGTTACGCAAGAGAGAGCGACATCGAATCGTCGCGTCGAGCGGGTTTCGATCTTCATTTCGCGAAGCCTGTGGAGTTCGCCGAGCTGTTTGCAGCGCTACAATGAGGGAGAGCCCTCTCGTACCCTTTGAGTAGCGTTGTAATGCGGAAGCGAATAGCGCCGGTCTTTTTCGGCCTTGCACTTACGTCTGGTAGTCACGCCCAAGCTCCACCGGAGGCCGAGCCCCCACTTGCTTCACGCGCCGTGATGACCGGCGAGCAAGTGATCCACATCCTCGACGAGACCGTGGATTGGTACCGCATGCTGGGCGTCCAGCAGCAATCGGCAACACAGCCGAGCGATCTCCTGATTCTCTACGCGAACCGCCAGTCCGCGGATCGCGTCGTTGGGTTGGCGTTCGAGGTCGCGCGCGCCAATGCCGACCTTTTGAGCAGCCAGGCGGAGCTGAAGCAAGACAACGCGCCGGATCCGTCGCTCAAGAACCAGAAGGAGCTTGATGCTCGCCGAAGTGCGATTCAGGCGGAGATTTCGACGGCGCAGAAGCAACTGGCGGAATCGCCGCCTGCCGCGCAGGCGGCGTTGCGATCGAAGCTCGCGGAATTGCAGAGCGAGCTCGAGCTCCTAAGCGCTCGCCGTAATCTGCTGAGCACGATGATCGAGCTNNGCCGGAATATCCGCCAGCGAAGACGGCATGATGATGGGAGCCGCGGTGGCGGTGCCGCAGCCTGCCGTCGAGCAAAGCACCGGCAGACCCGGCATTTGGGACCTAGCTGCCAATGTGCTCAGGCTCCAAGGCAAGCTCTCGACGATCGACGACGTTGACGCGCGCACCGAGTCGCTCGCCAAGACTTTTGCTGACACTCGCGCGATGCCGGACCAGCAGCTGAAGGCGCTGTCCGCTCGCGGCGACGCAATGGCCACTCGCACCGGCGGGGCCGATGCGGCGGGCACCAAGAAGGCACGCGACGAGTACGACACGCTGGCGTGGCTGTTCAAGCAAACCTCGTCGATCGTCGTGCCACTGACCAAGGCCGGCGTGCTGCTGGATCAATACCGCAACAATCTCGACAACTGGCGCACCGCCACGCGGACACAATACCGCTCGGCGCTGTGGGATCTTGCCGCGCGCTTAGGACTGCTGCTTCTGTTGCTGGCCGTCGTGTTCGGCGCCGGGGAGCTTTGGCGGCGCGCAGTATTCAAGTACGTGCAAGAGGCCCGGCGGCGACACCAGCTTCTGCTCGTGCGGCGAATCGTCATGGCGGTTGTCGCGGTCGCGATTGTCGGCGTCACCTTCGCCACGGAGGCCACCTCGCTCGCCACGTTTGCCGGCTTGCTCAGCGCCGGCGTCGCCGTCGCCATGCAAAGCGTTCTCGTGTCAATCGTGGGTTACTTCTTCCTGGTCGGAAAGTACGGCTTGCGCATCGGCGATCGCGTGCAGATCGGCGGAGTTATCGGGGACGTGATCGATCTTGGTCTTGTGCGCCTGCATCTCATGGAGGTCAGCGCAGACTACTCGCCGACGGGACGAGTCGTGGCCTTCGCGAACTCCGTGGTCTTTCAGGCAGCGGGCGGCATTTTCAAGCAGATTCCCGGCGTGGACATCGCGTGGCGCGAAGTTGTCCTTACGGTGCCCGCAAGCAGTGACTACCGCGCGATCAAGCAGCAGCTACTCGATACGGCCAACAACGTGCTCGAGAAATACCGGGCAGAGCTCGACCGGCAGACGCGCGAGCTGCGCAAGACATCGTCGGCGAGCGGTAGCAGTGAGGCGCACGCCAACGTGCAGCTGCGGTTCTCCTCGGGGTCGATCGAGGCGATCGTTCGGTTCGCGGTTCCGCTGCAGCGGGTGGCGGAAGTCGAAGAGCGGATGTCGCGTAAGCTGAACGATGTGATCCGCCAGAATGCGTCGCAGCCCGCTGCGATCACTGCGCCGCCGAAGTAGCGGATTGCGCAAACTTTAAATCCGTTCGATGATCACTTCTATGAAATACACAGCGTGTGAGATTGTGGTTGTGCTGGTTGCGGCGTGTGCGTCCGCGACGGCGTTCGCTCAAGCACCGGCTGGCGCGGCGCGGCGGCCGTCCCCGGAGGTCGAGGCGCTGAACCCGCCGGTTCCGGCCGATCTCGTGGTGTCCGAGGATCGACGCGTGCCGGCAGAGAAGAAGGCGGCGGCATACAAGGACCCGAAATGGACTGCGCCGAAGACGTCGTGGGGTCAGCCGAATCTGCAGGGCACCTTTTCGACGGACGACATGCACGGCATTCCGTTCGATCGTCCCGAAGCGTTCGGCACGCAGGAATTCCTGAATGATCAGCAATTCATCGAGCGCGCGAAACGCCAGCAGGCAGGCAGCGAACACTCGGCCAACGTCGAGACTTTCCATCGCGTGATGTGGGGTGTGCGCAGCTTCGGGTTCTCGTCGCTCGTCGTCGATCCGCCGAACGGGCGCACNNGAGGATTTCTCGATGTACGACCGCTGCATTTCGCGCGGCCTGAACGCCGGCATGAACGCCGTGCTGTACGGCAACGGCGTCGTGATCACGCAGAGCCCGGACACCGTCACGATCATGTACGAAATGATTCACGACACGCGCGTGATTCCGCTCGACGGCCGTCCGCATCTCGCGGACGGCATGACGCAGTACAACGGCAACTCGCGCGGTCACTTCGAGGGTGACACGCTCGTCGTCGAGACCACCGGGTTCACGGACAAAATCAGTGTCAACGGTGCAGCACCGAACAGTAAGAACATGCGGACGACGGAACGCATTCGCCGCGTCGATTCGGACATGATCGAGTACCGCATTACGGTGAACGACCCCGCGACCTACACGGCGCCCTTCACCGTGCGCACGATGTGGACCACGCAACCGAACTTCACCGTCTACGAGTATTCGTGCCACGAGGGCAACTATGCCGTCAGCGGCGGGCTCGCAGGCGAGCGAGCGTTCGAGCGCGAAGTTGCGGAGGCCAAGGCGAAGGGCCTCCCCATTCCGCGCCGCGCGAGCATGGTCGAGATCTACAGCGCGCCGGCGGAAGGTGCTGCGGTCTTCGACGTCGGCAAGGGCGAGTGAGACGGACGGCAGCAGCCGGCGAAACGTCTCGCCCTTCGATTTTTCCTCCGCGCCCGCGGGGAATGAAGGGGCGTACCGCAGAATTGCGCACGCTCGCGCGCACGATCGTGACGGCGCGACCCACGCGCCTCGCCTTGGTCGGCCCGGGTGGCAGCGGCAAGTCGATGTTGGCGGCGGAGCTTGGGTGGAAGCTGCGCGCTGAATTCGGCGGACGCATCGATTGGTTCCGTACCGGCGCGTGGGGCTTTCACACGTTGAGCGAAATGCTCGCGCTGCGCTTTGGTACGGGCTTAGGCGAAGGCCGCGTGCAGCGAATCCAGAAGTTTCTGTCGCAGGGCCCGCAGCGGCTGATCGTGCTCGACAACCACGAAGATGATCGTGCCATGGAGCACCTGTTCGGCGCGTTCGCCGACTCCAACGCGACGTTCGTGATCACCGCGCGCCGCTGTCTGCTCTCGGGGGTATTGATCTACCCCGTGGTCGCGCCGCTCGTCACGTCGGGTCGCAGCGCGTTCCCACGCGTGGCCGCGCTCACGCGCCTGCTGCGCTGGAATCCGCTGGCGCTCGATATTGCCGACAGCATCGTCGGGTCGCGCGCCGTGAGTGCCAAGGCCCTTGGCGATTTTCTGAAGGACGCCGGTGTGACCCGCGTGCGCGCGCTGGAGCACGAGGACGACTTGCCGGAGATTGCGCTGCTGATCGCATGGGCGTGGCCGCGGCTGCATGCCGAGGCTCGCCGCGCACTCGCCGTGCTGGCGCACATGGAGGGCGACCACATGGATGCGGTGTCCCTCGCCAAGCTGGCACGCGTTACGCGGCTCGGCCCGGCGCTGAGACAGCTCGAGCGCTGGCACCTGGTGCAGGAGCCGCTGCGCGGGCGCTACACGCTGCATGCGGTGGTTCGCCACGCCGTGGCGCGGCGCACGAAGCCCGCTCCCGAGCGCGTGTTCGAGTACTACGTGACGTTACTCGAGCGTCACCCCGAGCGCCTGGAGAGCGAGCAGTCGCAGCTGTTCGCCGCGCTGGAGCACGCCTACCGCAAGAGCGACCTGAACGCGCTGCTACGCGTCAATGCGTTGACGCAGAGGCTCGAGCGGGCGGAGGACGAATGAAGCGGTGCCGCGCTCACGCGCGGCACCGCATTCGCGAAGCGACTACTTCTTGTCGAAGTTGAACAAATCCTCGGACACGTCGTCGGGCTTGGTCATGCCTTGCTCGAAATTCTCTTCCCAGATCTTGGCCCACGGGCGGCCGTACATATCCGGCATTTCGTAGGTGAGCTTGGCGCCCGGTGCCAGCGGCTGGTTCTTGCCGTTGACGTTGAAGATGGTCTGCACGCATTCGATGAACGGATACGGGACTTCTTCTTTGTCCTTGAAGTTGTTGATCTTCATGAAGTTGCGGACGATGCGAACCGGCGTCGCAAGCGCGTCGGCGTCATAAAGAATCGCTTCGTGGTTCAAGCCAATGAACTTGCCGTCCTTGCGAATCGGCGTGTACATCTCGATCGACTGCAGCTTGCTCGAGAACTCGAACTCCGAGTGCGACTTCCAGCCCTGGACGTTGCTCGTCCACGTGATCAGCACATCCTTGTCCCAGAAGCCGATCGTGTCGCCGTACCAGCGCGGCACGGCAGGGCCTAAGCGCGGCACACCGCCCTTCGGCACGTCCTCCATGTTGAAGTCGCGTCCGATGTAGACGTCCTGGATGAAGTTGCGGGCAACGCCGGCGCGCACCTGCACGAGGTCCGGCGTCGCAATCACGTAGTGCTCCCACACAGCGGCCGGGTACCAGCGCCGCATGAAGCCTTCCGGCC
>PMCP01000063.1 GCA_003155415.1 Gammaproteobacteria bacterium
GCATCGTTCCAGGAGACCACGCGGGTCCTTACCGAGGCCGCGGTGCGCGGCATGAAGGACGACCTCCGTGGCCTGAAGGAAAACGTGATCGTGGGGCGGCTGATCCCGGCCGGTACGGGCTATGCCCACCACGAGGAACGGCGGCGGACGCAGGAGGACATCCTGTCGGCCGAGCTGAAGGAGCTAGAGCTACAGCAACAGCTGCGGGCGGAGGCAGCCGAGGCGGCTGCCGCGGCGGCAGAGGCCGCGGCCGTCGAAGAGGCGCCGCCAAAGACAGCGGTGGAGGAAACTCCGGCGACCTGATCCGAGCGCAGGAACCGACTTTGATTGACGCGGGTAAGGCCCGGAGCCTAGAATTCCGGGCTTTTCTGGCGCCACCTAAGCCGGTTCCTGCGAACCAAATTCTTCGCAGAGTCTGGCGCGGCGCGGATTCTCAAGGCCCGGATGCCGAACTGAATATCGGTAACGGGCCAAACTTTATTTGGAAACACTGAATGGCGACGACCAACCAACTCGTTCGTAAGGCGCGCTCGGCGCAGAAAACCAAAAGCAGCGTGCCGGCGTTGAACGCTTCGCCGCAGAAGCGCGGCGTCTGCACCCGCGTCTATACGACGACGCCGAAAAAGCCGAACTCCGCCATGCGAAAGGTGGCGCGCGTGAGGCTAACGAACGGGTTCGAGGTCACGAGCTACATCGGTGGCGAAGGCCACAATCTCCAGGAACACTCGGTCGTTCTGATCCGTGGCGGTCGCGTAAAAGACCTGCCCGGTGTGCGCTACCACGTCGTGCGCGGCACGCTCGACTGCGGCGGTGTCGGTGACCGTCGCCAGGGTCGATCGAAGTACGGCGCGAAGCGTCCGAAGGGTTAATTATGTCCAGACGAGCACAAGCCCCCCGCCGCAGTTCGCTGCCGGATCCGAAGTTCGGTAACGCCATGCTGGCCAAGTTCATCAACATGGTGATGAAGAGCGGCAAGAAGTCGGTCGCCGAGAAGATCGTCTACAGCGCGATCGATCGCATGTCGGAGCGAGTCGGCCAGGACCAGACGCGAGCCATCGAGATGCTGAGCCAAGCCCTCGACAACATCAAACCGGCCGTCGAGGTGAAGTCCCGTCGTGTCGGCGGCGCCACCTATCAGGTGCCGGTCGAAGTTCGGGCCACCCGTCGCGAGACACTCGCGATGCGCTGGGCCATCGACGCGGCCCGTTCCCGCTCCGAGAAGAGCATGGCCATGCGCCTCGCGCACGAGCTCATTGACGCTGCCGAGAACCGCGGCGCCGCCGTGAAGAAACGCGAAGATACGCACCGCATGGCCGATGCCAATCGCGCCTTTGCGCACTACCGCTGGTAGGGATGGCCTTGAGGGCTGCAAGTGGCAAGGAAGACCCCCCTCGCGAGGTATCGGAACATCGGCATCATGGCCCANNCAGGAGCAAGAGCGCGGCATCACGATTACGTCGGCCGCCACGACCTGTTTCTGGAAGGGCATGGATCAACGCCTGCCCGAGCATCGCGTCAACATCATCGACACGCCGGGACACATCGATTTCACGATCGAGGTCCAACGCAGCCTGCGGGTTCTCGACGGCGCCGTAGCTATCTTCTGCGCGGTCGGCGGTGTCGAGCCGCAATCCGAGACCGTATGGCGACAGGCCGACGAGTACGGCGTGCCGCGTGTGGTGTTCGTGAACAAGATGGATCGCCCCGGTGCGAATTTCTTCCGCGTGCTGCGCCAGATCGAAGAGCGCCTCGGCGCGCGGCCGGTCGCCGTGGCACTGCCCATCGGTGCCGAGCACGGGTTCAAAGGCATCATCGATCTCGTCTCGATGCAGGCCATCGAATGGGACGACAGCACGCTCGGCATGCGCTTCGTTACGCGCGCCATTCCCGCTGAGCTCGCCACTGAGGCAGAGCTCTACCGCGACAAGCTGATCGAGGGTGCGGTCGAGGGCGACGAGCAGCTACTCGCGAAATTCCTTGATCGCGGCACACTGACTGCCGAGGAGATTCGCGGCGGATTGCGTGCGCGTTGTTTGAAGGGTGAGATCGTTCCGACGCTGTGCGGCTCTGCGTTCCGTAACAAGGGCGTGCAGGCGCTGCTCGATGCGGTCGTGCACTACCTGCCGGCGCCTGCCGATCGTCCCGCGGTGCGGGGTGTGCTCGCGGACGGCAGCGAAGGCGCGCGCGCGCCGAGCGACAAAGAGCCGTTCGCAGCGTTCGCGTTCAAGATTGCGACCGATCCGGTAGTCGGCCAGCTGACGTTCATCCGGGTGTACTCGGGCGTGTTGAAGGCCGGCGACACCGTCTACAACCCGGCCAAGCAGACCACCGAGATCGTGACTGGGCTCTGGCAGATGCATGCCAACGAGCGCACCCCGATCAAAGAAGTTCGCGCGGGCGACATCGCGGCCATCGAAGGGCTGCCCTCGGTCACCACGGGCGACAGCCTCACGGCGGTGGAGCACGCCATCGCCTTCGAGCGTATGGAATTCCCGGTGCCCGTGATCGCCGCGGCGATCGAGCCGAAAACAGCCGCCGATCAGGCGCGCATGGATGCCGCATTGGCAGCGCTGATCCGCGAGGATCCAACGTTTCGCGTGCACACGGATTCCGAGTCGGGCCAGACCATCATCAGCGGCATGGGCGAGCTGCACCTTACGATCATCGTGGAGCGGCTCACACGCGAGTTCGGGATCGACGCCAACGTCGGTAAGCCGCAGGTGGCGTACCGCGAAGCCATTCGCAAAGCGGTCGAGCAGGAAGGCAAGTTTGTTCGGCCGGGTGCGCCCGCGGGTGAAGCAACGGTCGTGCGCCTCAAGCTCGAGCCCGTCGAGGGCAGCGGCGTTTGCCGATTTGCTTCCGAGGGTGTTGGCGCGGTGTCGGGCACGTTCGTAGCCGCGGTCGAGCACGGTGTCGTCGAGCAGGCTGCGAGTGGCGTCATCGCAGGGTATCCCCTCGTCGACGTGAACGTCACGTTAGTGGCCGGGGCGTGCACCGACAGCGAACCGAGTGAGATTACGTTCCGCGCCGCTGGTGCAACAGCCTTCCGGGAAGGCGCGCGGAAAGCGCGGCCGGTGCTTCTCGAGCCCCTCATGACCGTCACGGTTGTAACGCCGGACACGTACCTCGGCGCTGTGACGGGCGATCTCGCTCGACGACGCGGTGTCGTCGAGAGCCTCGACGATTCGCCTGCGGGCAAAGTGGTACGCGCGATGGTGCCGCTGGCCGAGATGTTCGGCTATTCCACGACGGTCCGGTCGATCAGCCAAGGCCGTGCCACCCACACGATGCAATTCTCGCGATACGCGGAAGTGCCCGCGAACGTCAGTCAGTTTGTCATCAGGGATCGTGCCGCTTAGTGTCGGCTCCGAACGCGTAACCAGCTAAGGAAAGGAAAGAGGTAGCAGCCGTGTCCAAAGAGAAATTTGAACGTAAGAAGCCGCATGTCAACGTGGGGACGATTGGGCACGTGGACCATGGTAAGACGACGTTGACGGCGGCGTTGACGAAGGTGATGGC
>PMCP01000069.1 GCA_003155415.1 Gammaproteobacteria bacterium
GAGACCTGGGCGCGGATCGTGTAGTCCTGATAAGCAGGAATCGCGATTGCGGCCAAGATACCGATGATGGCCACCACGATCATGAGTTCGATCAGGGTGAAGCCCTTTTGCAGTTTCGTCATTTNNGACACAATCTGACGCAAATTGTCAGCGCTTTCGCAGCGTGGCGACAGGCGTTAGGTAACAGCCGGGGCTATTCGATGCCGAGCTTCTTGATGCGATAGCGCAGTGCGCGGAACGTGATACCGAGGCGCTTGGCCGCGGCAGTTTTGTTGTAACGAGTTTGCTCGAGCGCGGCGACGATCGCGTCGCGTTCGATCTCCTCGAGCTGTGTGCCGAGCGGAGAGTCGCTACCGAGGCTCGGCCGCTCGTCCGTCGGCTCTTCGTCGCGCAGTTGCAAGTCGGCCACGTCGATCTCCTCGCCGGAGCACAGCGTCAGGGCGCGTTCGAGAATGTTCTCGAGCTCACGCACGTTGCCCGGGAAGTGATATGCGAGCAGTGCTTCCTGTGCCGTGGCAGTCAAATGCGGTGTCGGGACTCCCTGCTCGGCGGCCAGGCGGGACAGCGTGTGATGAGCGAGCATCAGCACGTCCTCGCCGCGTTCGCGCAGCGGTGGTACGTGCACGCCGATCACATTGATGCGGTAGAACAGGTCCTCGCGGAAGCTGCCTTCCGCGACGAGTTCGCTCAGGTCCTTGTGCGTGGCGCTCAGGATCCGAACGTCGACGGGGATTTCATTGGCCTGGCCCACTGGGCGAATCGTCTTCTCCTGGATCACGCGCAACAGCTTGACCTGCATGTGCAGCGGAAGGTCGGCGACTTCGTCCAGGAATAACGTGCCGCCTTCGGCGGTCTGGATGAGGCCAATTTTGTCGACCACTGCNNATGGCACCGCAGTTGATAGGCACGAAGGGACCTTCGCGCCGCGGCCCACTGTCATGGATCATGCGGGCCACGAGCTCCTTGCCCGTGCCGGACTCACCGGAGATGTGCACCGGCGCCTGGCTGCGCGCGACCTTCGCGACCATCGCACGCACACGCTCAATCGGCGGCGATTTGCCGACCAGTCCGTCGGTGGCGGTGCCGCGTGGTGCAGCCACTGGGCCGCGGAGCTTCAGCGCTGCCGTGACCAGTTTGCGCAGGTCATTCAGATCGACCGGCTTCGAGACGAAGTCGAACGCCCCCACTTTCAAGGCACGCACCGCCGCTTCCACGCTACCGTGCGCCGTGATTACCGCGACGGGTGTGCCCGGCACTTCGCGCTGGATCCATTCGACGAGCTCTAATCCGTCACCGTCGGGTAGCCGCATGTCGGTTAGGCAGAGATCGAACGCCTGCTCGAGCAGCATTTGTTTTGCGCTCGTGACGTTGACGCTGGTGCGCGTGCTGATATCCATGCGTTCGAGCGTGATCGAAAGTAGCTCGCAGATGTGCGGCTCGTCATCCACGACCAACGCGATTGGCTTCATAACGACTCTTCGCCGGAGTGCCAGCGATTCGGATCTGCAAACACTATTCGGAATGCGCTGCCGCCGCCAGGGCGCGGCTGGTAACGCAGCGATGCGCCGTTACGCTCCGCCAGCTCGCGCGATATATAGAGTCCCAAGCCCGTTCCACCGGCCTGCGTGGTGTAGAACGGCTCGAAGATCTGCTCCACCTTGTCGGGCTTGATGCCGGGACCGCGGTCGGCGACATCGAGAAACGGTCGGCCGGATTGCTCGAGCACGCCACACGTGATTTCTACGGCAATGGCGCCGGCAGCTGCGCTCGCGTACTTGACCGCGTTGTCGCAGAGGTTCCACAGCACCTGATGCAGATGGGTCGGATCCATGCGCACCTCGATCTCGGGTGCGCCTTCCGTGACGGACACGGCGCCCTCGTAGAGCTCGAGGGTCTTCACGAACTCCCGTGCGAAGTCGTCTACCCACGGCGTGAGCTGCAATCGCTCCGGGCGGCTCTGTCCGCGGCGTGAGAGGGCTAGCACGCTCTCGACGATCTGGCTCACGCGTCGTGCATTCAAGCGAATGATGTCGGTGAGTCGTTGGTCGTCCGTGCTGATGCTGGGCGACTCCGCGAGCAGCTGCCCCGCATGGCTCATGGCGCCGAGCGGGTTGCGAATCTCGTGCGCGATGCTCGCACTCAATCGGCCAAGTGCCGCGAGCTTGGCTTGCTGGACGCGGTCCTCGATCAGCGATGTGTCTTCCAAGAAGATCACCACGCCACTGCGCCGATCGCCGCCGAGCGGCGCGAAGTGCGGCTGAAGATTCGCCCCGTCTGAGGCGCTGAACGTAGGCGACGGGCGTGCCGGGGGCGCAGCGTTGCGCCACGCGAGCAGCTGTGCCGCGAGGTCTGAGGAAACCGTGGCCACGCCCTGACCACCCACATCGGTGCGGACACCGAGGTGCTTGCTGGCCGATTCGTTGATGAGCCGAATCTGATCATCGCCGTCGACAACGACGATGCTCTCGCGCAAGTGCTGAATGATGTAGTCGTTCAGTTCAACGAGATTGCGCAAGTCCAGGCCACGTTGTTCGGCGAGCGCTTCGGTCTCGACGATGCGGTGCCGCAGGAGTTGCACGACGGCGGTGATCACGAAGATCACGGCGCCGAGGATGCCAGCAGGCGCGAATTGCGCGCTGGTCGTAATACCCTGGAATTGCGCGTACGCCTGCTCGAGCAGCAGCGCCAGCGCCGTAACGGCGGCTAACAGGAACGCGCGCTCGGTGGCGATGAGCAACGCCAGCGTGCCGACTGAGACGATGAGCACCCCTCCGAGGCCGCTCGAGATACCGCCGCTCGCGTGGATCAAAAGAGTCATGCCAATAAGGTCGGTGCAGAACTGCAGGTAGGTC
Source organism: Gammaproteobacteria bacterium (assembly GCA_003155415.1). Taxonomy (GTDB): domain Bacteria; phylum Pseudomonadota; class Gammaproteobacteria; order Steroidobacterales; family Rariloculaceae; genus FEN-1219. The sequence goes on from PMCP01000069.1 coordinate 2,853, forward strand.
TGCACTTTGGCGTTCGGATAGCGGCGCTGCAGCAGCAAGAGCTCTACGCAACCCACGGCCAGCAATCCGGCCAGGGCCTGCCAGGCGAGAGTCGAGTTGCTCTCGCCTACGATCCGAGGCGAATCCACGAAATAGAAGACCGCGAGCAGCACGCTGCCGATCGCGAGGCGGAACAGGTTCAGCAGAATTAGAACCCGCCACGCGAAGTCTCCCGTCGCCGATTCAGCGCTGGGCAGAGCGTTAGAGCTCGGACGCTCGGCTTGGAGAGCATCGACGGCGGGCATGGCGCGAAGTCTACCCGATCGATGCATTCGTCCCGGGACGTGCCTCACACGCTTTGCGAGCCCGACGGGTTTCAGGGAGAATACCGCCGCCTGCCGTTTTGCCGAGAACCCACCCGCATGAATCTTCACGAGTACCAGTCGAAGCAACTGTTCGCCGATTACGGCATTCCAGTGCCCCAAGGTCAGGTCGCCACCACGCCCGCCGAAGCCAAAGCGGCCGCGACCAAGCTCGGCGGCAGCCTGTGGGTCGTCAAAGCGCAGGTGCATGCCGGCGGACGCGGCAAGGCGGGCGGCGTCAAGCTCGCGAAGTCCGTGGCTGAGGTCGAGCAGCACGCGAAGGCGATGCTCGGTACCCGGCTCGTGACGCACCAGAGCGGTGCGGAAGGTCTGCCCGTCGATTTCGTGTATGTGGAATCCGGGTCGAGCATCGAGCGTGAGCTGTACTTGAGTCTCGTCGTCGACCGCGCGTCGGAGCGCATCGCGGTCATGGCGTCCGTGGCCGGTGGCATGGATATCGAGGAAGTCGCGCACAGCACACCCGAGAAAATTCTCACGCTGACGCTGCACCCGGCGGCCGGCATCGAGGACTACCAAACCCGCAAGCTCGGCTTCGGTCTCGGTTTGACCGGCACGACGCAGGGCGAACTGCGCGACATTCTGCGCAAGCTCGTAAAACTGTTCCGTGAGTGCGACGCGAGCCTCGTCGAGGTCAATCCGCTGATCGTCACGAAGGACGGGCACGTCATGGCGCTCGACGCCAAGATCAACATCGAGGACAACGCGCTGTTCCGCCAGCCGCGGCTGGCAGCGATGCGCGATGGCGCGCAGGAAGACGAGCGTGAGCGGCGCGCTCGCGAGCACGACCTGAACTATGTTTCGCTCGATGGCAACATCGCGTGCATGGTCAACGGCGCCGGCCTTGCGATGGCGACCATGGACCTGATCAAGCTGCACGGCGGCGAACCCGCCAATTTCCTGGACGTCGGCGGCGGCGCCACGGCCGAGCGCGTCACGGAGGCGTTCAAGATCATCCTCACGAACAAGAACGTGCGTGCGATCCTCGTGAACATCTTCGGCGGAATCGTCCGCTGCGACACCATCGCGGAGGGCGTGATCACTGCCGTGAAGCAGGTCGGCGTCAAGGTACCGGTGGTCGTGCGACTCGAAGGCACGAACGTGGAAAAGGGCCGCGAGATGCTGATCGCAAGCGGTCTGAAGGTGGTTGCAGCAACAGGCTTGACCGATGCGGCTTCCAAGGTAGTGAAACTGGCCGGAGCCGCGGCATGAGCATCCTGATCGACAAGAATACCAAGGTCATCTGCCAGGGCCTCACCGGCAAGCAGGGTACGTTCCATACGCAGCAGTCCCTCGAGTACGGCACGCAAGTCGTAGCGGGAGTTACGCCTGGGCGCGGCGGCGAGAAGCACCTGAATCTGCCCGTGTTCAACACGGTCGCTGAAGCTAAAGCAGCGACGGGCGCCACTGTCAGCATGATTTATGTCCCCGCGCCGTTTGCGGCCGACGCGATCCTCGAAGCCGCCGATGCCGGCGTCGAGCTCGTCGTGTGCATCACGGAAGGCGTGCCCGTGCTCGACATGGTGCGCGTCAAAGCCGTGCTTAAGGGCACGAACGTGCGTCTGATCGGCCCGAATTGCCCCGGCATCATCACGCCGGGCGCCTGCAAGATCGGCATCATGCCGGGTCATATCCACAAGCC
>PMCP01000172.1 GCA_003155415.1 Gammaproteobacteria bacterium
GTGGTGCGCCTCGAAGGGCACACCGATGTGCGGGGAACGGATCGCTACAACAACGTGTTGGCGACGGCGCGGGCCGATACGGTGCGCGACGCGCTGATTCGTGCGGGGATGCCGCCCGAGCGGATCGTCGTGAGCGTCGCCGGCAAGACCGACTCGCAGGCGACGGACCAAGACGTCGATGGTATGGCGCTCGATCGGCGCGTGAAGATGAGCGTCGTGGGTCTCGACGATGCAAGTCGCGTCGCGCAGACCGCGCCGTGAGATGCGCTTCCCCCGAGTGGCCGGGAGTTGCTGCCGTGGAGCGAGGCAGCGGCTTCCGGCCACACCTCGTGGCGGTCGCGATCAGCGCAGATAGGGCGCTAGGAGCGGTAGCAGAGGCGTGGCGTCGCGGCGCGCGTGGCGTGGCAGCACTTGCACCGGCGTCGGCATCAGAAATCTCGCGAGAACCGTGGCCGTCTCGGCGACCGGCGCGGGTTGCTCGGTCGATTCGCTAACGACGACGCTGGCAACGCGTGAGCCTCGCGTTTTCAGTGCGGCTGCTGCCGTGAGGGCATGACTCAACGTGCCCAAGTAACTGCCGACGACGAGCAGTGCTGGCGCATCGAGAGCCACGATCCAGTCGAGCACCGTGTGNNGTGTGGGTGTCATCGAGCGGCACCATGACGCCGCCGATGCCTTCGATCAGCGTGATGTCCGTGTCGCGGGGAGCGCGGCAGAAATCGACGAGTGCCGTGAAGGGCACTATGCGCCGTTCGCGCGCCGCCGCCATGTCGGGTGATAGCGGTGCGGCGAATCGCCACGGGCTCACGGCGTCCAGGTTCGCGGTGCTTGGTTCGAAGCCTTGCGCGCGCAGCAGCGCGCCTGCGTCACTGGCGTCTGGGTTCGCTACGTCGAAACCCGATGCCACCGGCTTCAACGCACGGACGCGGTAGCCGGCAGCTGTCAGCTCATCGATGAGCCGCAGCGTGACGAAGGTCTTGCCGACGTCGGTGCCCGACCCCGTTACGAACAGGTGAATTGCCGACGACAAGTCTCTACCCGATCCGCGACCATCGCCGTTAGTTGCTCAGGTAGCGCCGCGCCACGGCACGATCGCAAGGCTCGTTCGAAGCTGCTTGCTCCGGGCGATAGTCCCAACGCGATCTGACCGTCACGGGCATCGTGAGATACGTGGGATCTTCCACCGTGGCTTCGTACTCGAGGTGCTTGCGATCGTCGCTCAACGCGAAACGCTCGACCACGTGTTTAGCCTCGCTCGACGGAAACGCAGGGGCCATGCCTTGGGCCTGTGCGGTGAAGCCGACGGTGTCGACCAGTAGTGCGGCGCCTTCCCACGTTCCTGTGGAATGTCCGAACAGTGTGCGCTCGAGATTTGCCGGATGCTGCTCATCGAGGTGCACCGTGCGTTGCGCGCCTAGCCAATCGATCGCGAACGTGATTGCGCCGCGCTGCTCGGCGAGTGTGATCGTGTTGGGAAGAGTCATCAGCCCCGGTAGGCCCGCGGGAATGCACTCGCTGTTGGCGGTGGCCAAATCGCGGCGGTCGCCGGTCATGGTCTCGCGCGCGCGTTGCGTGACCGGCCAACCGCGCGTGGCAACGGTCGCAGCAATGAACCCTTCGGGCTGCGCCACCCAGGTTCCGAGGATGCTCGTTGCCGCGGCCGAGACGCTGCTCGACCGCGCCGCACGCGGGTGCAGCGGCAGCACCGAGCCGTCGGCCTTTGTGAGCTCGATGCCGAACACGATGTACCCCGCGCCGCGGCGATTCGGGTTCGCGCGCACGCGCACGTGATCGCCCACGCGGAGCGATTCGCGCGTGACCCCAAACGTCGTGAGCCCCGAGGTCGGTGCGGCCTCCACCTGCTGCAGGACACGCTCGCCGCCGGGGCCGGCGCCCTCGACGGCGAAGTAGGTATGGGGGTTCGCCCAAGTGAGCTCGGTCACAGTGCCATCGACGAACACCTCGACGCTCTGATCGAAGCTCGCGGCGCTATGGTGCGCTTCGGCCACGAACGCGGGCGACAGCAGGACTGCTAGTGGCAAAAGTCTCACGATGACTCCTCGTCCGCCGTCGCGGTGCAAGCAGTATTTCCGGTAGCGAGGCGGAAAGCCAGCGAGCCTTTCCTTTAGTCCAGCGCCTCGATGAGCCGCAGCGTGACGAAGGTCTTGCCGACATCGGTGCCCGCCGCCGTGACGAACAGTATCGTCATGAGCGCAGCAACGGCCGCACGGCAGCTGCCAGTGTCGCCACCTGCNNGTCGGCGGGCGGATTGCGGCGACGAGGAAGCCAGCGTTGCGCAACGCGTCGCTCGCAGCGAGCGCGTTCTCGGCGCTGCCTTGCAAGATCGAGACGATCGGGCTCGTCGCCGGCGGCAGGCCGAGCGCTGCGGTGAATTCGCGCGCGAGCTTCAGCGGCCGGCGCACGAGATCGCGGTCGGTCGCAATCAGATCGAGCGCACGGTTCGCGGCGGCCACGACTCCGGGCGGCAGGCCCGTCGAGTACACGAGCGTGCGTGCGCGGTTGCGCACGAGCTCGCAGACACTGCGGCTCGCGCAGAGATAGCCGCCGTAAGCGCCGACGGCTTTCGACAACGTGCCCATCTGCAGAGGCACTCGGACGGGCGCACCGTGCGCGAAGCTCGACCCGCGCCCGTCGCCCACTACGCCGAG
>PMCP01000102.1:0-3008 GCA_003155415.1 Gammaproteobacteria bacterium
GACCGTCTGCGCACAGGGATGTGCGCAGCCGAGCCGGAGGGACCCGATTTCCGGCGTGTCTCGGGCCGCATGTTCGACGACGGTCTCCCGTCGGCGGCACGGTTGGCACCGCAGTCGAACGCGGGCTCGCGCGAGAACCGGGCTCTAGACGAACCGGGTCGCGACGTCGACGCCGAGGACCATTGCGCCGAGATCCTCGAGTATGCCGTCGTTGAAGAGCTGGTGCTGATTGATGGTGACGGCGTCGCGAAGGAGCCGGTCGAACGGCGCGCTCACGTAAACGGCCGCGCTGCCCGCGGTGTCGAAGGCAATCTGTGCCACCTCGGCAGCCATGCGATGGGCATGAATACGTGCGAGACCGACATCTCGCCGCGTCTCCATCGACGCGACGCCGAGTGTGTCGACTTCTATCCAAAATCGCTCCACCGTCTCGTACACATAGGCGCGCGCGGCTCCGAGCAGACTTTCCGCCTGCGCCACCGCGAGCCGCACACGCGGCAGATTCTTGAGCAGCACGGGCGGTGGCGGCATCGCGATCGTCTTCTTGCCCGCGAGCGCGCAGAGCTCGTCGATGGCGCGCCGGGCCACACCCAGGGGCACCCCGGCCATCGGGATCGACACCGACGCCGCGATCGACGACCGGTAGAGCGGCTCGTCGCGGCCGGACGCAGCCATGAGATCGAACGTGTGAGCTGACGGCACGAACAGATCTTTCGTCGAGTAATGGTGGCTGCCGCTGCCCGCGAGACCGTGCGCGAACCACGTGTCCTCGACCTGAAAGCTGCTCGCGGGTGCGAGCACGTGAACGATTTTGGGGGCGGCACCGGCGGCGAGAGGCCGACCGTCGTCGACGACGCAGCCTCCGATCATCACGTCCGCGTGCGTGGAGCCGGAACCGAAACCCCATCTCCCGGTCACGCGGTAGCCGCCTTCGACCACGACTGCGCGTCCGTTGGGAGGCGCCTGCCCTGCCGTGACGAAATCGATGCTCGTGTAGAGCTCGCGCGCGCCGCGCTCGTCGAGCCAGGCAGCAAAGAGACCGCTGTCGCTGCCGATCTTCACGCACCACGCCGTGGCGGCGTCTGCGTACGCCAGCACCTCGATGAGCTCGAGCTGCATCGGGAACGGCATCTCGGGCCCACCCCAGGTCTTCGGGAACATCACGCGAAAGCAGCCCGCGGCCTTGAGCTTGTCGACAATGTCGCGCGGGAGACGACGCAGCGCCGCGAACTCGGCGGCGCGCGAATGAATCTCCGGCGCGAGCGCGCGCGCGTTGGCGAGCACTTGCTCGGCTGTTAGGGGCTCGGCGGTCAGGGGCTCGGTCACGGAGGCGAGTCTACTACCTCGCGGGCCGCTAGATAGCGGCGCGAGGCCTGCGCTGCCATGCCACGAAAATCATCAGCACCAGCAGCACGGCGGCCGGCGCCGCCATTGGTGGCGCGTCGTACGTGACGTGCATGTAGATGGCACCGACCATGATGATCGCGAGGCACACAGCCGCGAGCGCCGATAGGCGGCGGATCAGCAAACCGATAGCGCCTGCGATCTCGCACGCGCCGATGAACGTCATAAACCAGAGCGGCAAATGGAAGTGCGTGAAGCTCTGCGCCATCTGCTCCACTCCGAGCACCTTCGACGTGCCCGCGCCTGCGTAGGCCACTGCACCGAGGGCGATAGCGATCCACGTGAGCACGGAAAGTGTTTTGGCGCTCATTTTTTCCTCTCCGGCGCGCCTTTCGCTTTGTCCGCGATGTAGGCCGCGATGTCCGTGATCTCGGCGTCGGTCAGCTCGGTGGGTCGGAACGGCGGCATCGAGAACGAGCCGTGGCGCACAAAAACCTTGATCACCGGCGCCGTGAGGTCGGTGCGCTGTTCGAGCAGTGGCGGCACCGGCGGATTGGAGCCTTTGTACTTGATACGCAGCGCGTCCGTGCCCGGCAGCATCGCACGACCATCGTCGCCCACGCCCGCGCCGTGGCAGGGCGCGCACGAGTGCTCGAACTTCGCGTTGCCGCGCTGCACCGCCGTCTGCTGAGCCACGGCGCCAACGGAACACGCGAGCGCGAGCACCGAAACCGCGCCGGTCCACAACCATCGTGTTGGCGCGCTCATCGTAAGGACCCTCGCAGCGAACGGTAAGCCGCCGGCCACACGCCGGCACGTCCCGGCATGATGATGCCGTTCGGATCGATGGCGTCCTTCAGCGTCTCGTTGAAGCGCCGCAGCACGTGGTTGTTGTACGAGTACTGGTCGGCGACGTCGTCCTGCAGCATCGGCGGCGCACGGTAGTCGCCGTAACCGAGCTTCGCGTTCTCCGCGAGGACTTCGCGCAGCTTGGCCGCTGCGGCCTTCTTGCCTTCCGGGCTCGTATCGCCGCGGCCGAGGCCAAAGCCATTCCCCATGATGAACGCGTACTGATACCAGTTGACCGGCGTCTGAATCGCATTCGGGAACGCGCTCGGCATGCCGAGCTTCTTCGATACGGATGCGAAATCTTTCTGCGCCTGGAAGATTGCCTCGCCACTGCGGCCGATCAGCGAGAACAAGCCGATATGCGTTTCGTCCCACGCGTTCGGATTCTGATCGGAGCGGCTCGGCATCCACCAGATGCCTAAGCCCGGCACGCCCTGCGTGATGTTGCGCCGCATGTTCGAGCGGTACGGCGTGGTCGATTTCGAGATCTGCTCGCGCGTGAGCGGCACCTTGAACGACTCGCCGTCCATGAAGCGAGCGCTCGGAATCGCGCGCGCCATGAGCTCCTTCGCGTACTCCCAGTTCGAGAGCGTCGTGCGCTCGGAGCCGTAGAACTGCAGCTCCACTTGCCACGAATGCACCTTTGCAGCCGCGGCCTGGGCATCCATGGCGGTTTCGTTGAACCCCATGGCCGCGTCGCGAAACTCGGTGTTGCCCATGAGCGACGCCACGCCGTTGCCGTACCACGGCTCGCCGATGATCGAGAGGTCCGTGAGGTAGTTGACGGTGTCGACGAGCGGGATCAGGTCCTGACG
>PMCP01000102.1:3025-22097 GCA_003155415.1 Gammaproteobacteria bacterium
CCGAAGCCGTGCTTGTACTCGTGCCAGCTCTTCGAGTTAGGCAGCGCGCCCATGCCGGTGCGCATGATCTCACCGCTCGGCAGCACCACTTCCATGCCGTAGTGCGCGCCGAAGTGGTCGCGATAGGTGCCCATGGTGTAGCCGATGCCGTGATCGAGCGCGTTGCCGATGGGCGAACCCCACCCGGGGTCAGGCGTATCCACCCACACCTTGAGCCCGTGATCCTGGATGTGGCGGTACAGATCGATGTACGACACACCGGGCTCGACGACCGCGTAGTAACGCTTGTCGTTGACCTCGAGCACGCGGTTCATGCGCTTCAAATCGACGGTGACGCTGCCGCGCACATTCGGCGACGGCCCACCGTAGGCGAAGTTCTTGCCGGTCGAGATCGCGTACAGCGGGATCTTGTGCTTGTTGGCCGCGCGAACGATGGCCTGCACCTGCTCCGTGGAGTCCGGGCCTACGGCCGCCGACGGCACGAGCTCGTTCGGCTGATTCTTGATGTAGGAGAAGTGATCGCGGTACGGAGCGAGATCTTCGTCGCTCGTGAATACCCACTCCTTGCCAACAGCCGCTTCGAATTCCTTGACGGCCGCCGCGAATGTTTCGGCACTGACGCCCGGTGGCAAGACCGCCATGTGAAATCCCCCGTGCTCGAAATTCGGCTAGGCGCGCGGGCGCGGCGCGATGGTCCAGGAGTACAGCGGCTCGCCGCCCGGCGTCTGCGCCGAGAGCTGAATACGCTCGACCACGCGCATGCCACGATCAGCGGCCAGCGTTTCGAGCACAAAGAGGCCGCTCGAGGTCGTGAGGCCCGCCAGCGTCATCGGCGCGGCGCGCCAGCGCAGATCGAGGCGGTCATACCAGAGCTCGGTGAGGTCGCCTTCGAACGCGGCGGTTTCCACCCCGTTCGCGGCGCTGCGTGCCGCTGCCGCGCGCGCGTCCGCGAACCTGCGATCGAACACGAAGAGCTCGATCGGCTGTGTTGACTCGCGAGACGCAGCCGTTGAAGTGCGTACTTGCAGCGCACCCGTCGCGGCAGCGGACGCGGCGGCGGCCCACTTCAGCACTTGTCTACGAGTTGTCACAGCGTTTCCTCCCCCCTTTTCTGATTCTCGAATCAGTTAAGCACCGCCCGCCAAAGAGTGTCAACCGGCGCCCCGGACCTCACTTCGGCGCCGGCTTGGCCTCGAACAGCGTGTCGTAGTCCTGGTTGTTCTCGGTACAGACGTACTCGCCGATCTCCCACTCCGGATGCAGCTCGAACGTGCCCGCATACTTCAGAGGCACGGCGAACACGTGCGGGTCGGTGACCGTGGCTTCGTACGCGATGTTGCCAAAATTCGTGCGCCGGAAGCGCTCGATGACGCGCATGTCCTCGGTGTGACGATAGCCCGCGATCACGGTCTTCGTATTGAAGCCGCGGACGTCCAAGACCAGCGTATCGCCGTCCCAGTGAGCGACGGAGTGGCCCATGTACGCGGGGGCGAGATACTCGGCGTGCTCACCGCCGACCGGTGCGATGCGGAACTGGTGGTACGCCTCGTACATTACGACGAAAGTCTGCGGCGTGTGCACGATCTCAAGAGGAAATGGCAGTAATGAGGCTGCCGGCACGCCAGGCGGCAGGCACTGGATGCCAGTGCCGAGATCGTCGGCGCGCGTCTCGACGCGAAACTTCTCGGCCCCCGGCGCCGGTTGCACCGCGCCGACGAGGCGTACGCCTTTCTCGGCCATGTAGATGCCGGAGAGGTCGGGTCTGCCGTCCGCGAGCTTCGGCACCGGCTGTTCTTTCTTCACTGCGGCGGTCGGCGCTGCCGCCGTGGTGCCGCGCACCGTGACCGTCACGGCGCGAGTAACCTCGCCGGCGGCGCCGGTGGCAGTCAGTGTGTACGTAGTCGTGGCGGCCGGGTTCACGTGTTCCGTGCCGCGCAACGCCACCTTGCCGGGATCGGGAGTGATTGCGACGGTATAGGCATTCAGCACTTCCCAGTGCAGCGTCGCCGCCTGACCCGGCTCGATCGTGGCGGGCTCGGCTTTGAGCTCGCGGATCAACGCCGGCGCGCCGCGCGGCGCAGCGCCTGGGAACCCGGACGGTGACGGCGGCGCCTGGGCACGCACCGCCGAAAGAACGAGCGTTGCGAAAACGATGAAGACCCACTTGAACGCCGAGCGCGCGCCGGTCATATGCGGCTCGACACGCGGTACACGGTGCCGTCTTGCGTCTCGATCGTGAGCGCCCGCATGACCGGCACACCGGTGCGCGCACGCACGCCCGTGATCTTCACCTTCATGCCGGACGCGAACGTATCGTGCTTCAAGCCGAAGCGGATCAGCAGCGTGGGCGGATCCATTTCCATGGTCCACTCCATGCTCGCCTCGCCTTCGGCGGCGCCCGTGAAGTGCATGACGACGTGCGGATTCGAGAAATCGACGGCGGTGAGCGTGCCTTCGATCGTGAACACATGGTCGCTGTCGTAGCGCGCCCACGAGTGATGCGCACCTGCCGGTGACGAAGCGCCGAGCAGCGAGAGCAGGCCGACCAACACCTGCGCGACTCCGGCGACGAGCCGGCCCGATATTCTTGCCTTCACCCCAACATCCGAATCCGCTGTACGGATACCGAATATATCAGCCCGCGAAGAGAAGAGTTTTCTCGCCAAGAGCGCCAAGCACGCCAAGGAAGAAAATTGCGGGAGGACTTGGACGAGCTGGTTGGTCGCGCCCCTACAGAATCGAGTCTTTTCTTCCTTGGCGCTCTTGGCGCGCTTGGCGAGAGATCTTCCTCTGAATCTTCCTCTTCGTCACTTGAAGGAGAAGATGTCCTCAGCCTCCGGCCGCTCCATTCCGTTCTCGTGGTACTTCTCCCAGATCTGCGCCCAGGGACGGCCGAGAATATCGAGGAATTCGTGGGGGAATACGGTGCCCGGCGACACCGGCGTCGCAGTGCCTTTGATGGGAAAGATCTGGGGGATACATTCCATGATGACGAACGGGTCTTCGTCGTTGCCCCGTTTGTTCCAGTTTTGCACGATGCGGACGGGATCCACGAGCGAATCGGGGTCATACAGCACGGTCTCGTGCTTGATTCCAATCAACTTGCCACTCGCATCCTTGCGCGGGGTGTAAATCTCGACCGACTGTAGATTGTTGCTGTACTCGGCACCGCCGTGGTTGATCCAGCCCTGAAGGTTCGACGTCCAGCTGATCAGCGCCTCGCCATCCCAGAACCCGATGGTCTCGCCGGTCCACTGAGGCACGGCGGCGCCGAGCCGCGGCGGCCCCACTTTGTCTTCCGTGAACTCGCGGCCGATGTGAATTTGCGTGATCAACGTTTTTGCGGCGTTGCGCATATCGAGCACGAGGTCGGGAGTCACGACGAAGTTGACCGACCCGCCGCCGTATTGAGCGAAGCGCCGCATGAAGCCTTCGGGCCAGCAGTACGACCCCGCCCATTGCGGCGCGTTGCTTCCCGTGTAGTGGTACATCTCCTGCACGAAACGCTGCTGATATTCCGGCGTGAGCAGCGAGAGATACGTGGGGACCTGCAGGATGGCGCCGAAGTACCACGTATCGGTCTTCGCGCGAGCGCGTCCGTATTGTCCGCTCCAGTTCGGCACCGTGGCCTGCGTGTGTACCGTCGGGCCTCCGTGCGAGCGAGCTTCCTTCAACAGCGCCTGGTAATGCTCCTTCGCCGTCTTGAAGGGATACGGGCTCACGATCTCCTTGCGCGGGTAGTCGCGGTCGCAGAATCCCCACGCGGCCGTACGCGGCGGGTCGTCGCCGATGAGCGGGTACATGTACGCGCCCCAGATCTGCTCGAGCCCCACGGGCGAGTTGCAGCGGTAGTAGCGCTTATCGGCCCAGAGCGCCTTGTCCTTGTAGAAGTCCTTCGTCGAGAAAATGTCGTGCGGTAACGGCGTGACACCCTTCGGTACCGCACCGTCTTTGGTCGCATAGATCGGCATGTTGTCGGCCGGCACACCGGCGCCCGCATACATACCCTTGCCTTCGGAGCCGACGATGACGCTGACGTGGAGCGGATCGGGCGCGCCGCGCCCAACGCTCTGCTGGGCGACAGCGAGTGGCGCGGCTACTGAAGCAGCCACCATGAGCGCCGAAGTCAGGGCCCTGGCCCGGGTGGCGGACCCCGTGTGGCCCCCGTGCCGCAGCCCACCGAAGAACTCACGAAACGCCTGCATTTCCGTCCCCCGAGAGAAGCACGAGCGCGTTCAGCGCCGTGCGTCGTTATTGACTCCGGCGTCAGTTATAAGCCGCAGCCAGCAAAGGCGTCAACGAGGCCTTTTTACTCGAGCACGCTCGCCAATAGCACGCGGATGAACGCCGCCTGTTCGCGCACCGGCACTTCGCGCCGCGCGAGGAACGCATGCATCGCCCGCGCCTCGAGAACGCCCATGATCAGTTCGGTCGCGGTGCGCGGCGCGCAGCGAAGCTCGCCTGCGCGAACCGCTTGGCGCAGCCATTTGGCGAGCGCGCGGCGCAGCCGCGCGGGCGTCACGTCGCTGAAATCCTCATTGGGTTTTGCACGCAGCCCGGCCGCATACAACGTGAACGTGGCGGGAATCTCGGTGTCGACGTAACGCATGAGGTCAGCGAGGATGTCGCGCAACTGCTGTGCCGCCGCAGCACCGCGTTGAAAACCGATCTCGAGGTACGCAAGCACGGGCGGATCCGGTGGCCACAGGGCCGCGTTGATGAGCCCCATCTTGGAACCCATCCGCACGAACACCGTAGCGGAGGAAACGCCGAGCTCGCGCGCAACCCAGGAAACGGGCGCGCGCGTGCCATGCTCGAGAAACACTTTGCGGGCGGCCCGCGTGATCTGCGCGTCGGTAACGACTCGCCGGCGGGGCACGGTGGTGTTCGACCTGCCGCGCTACGCCGTGGTGCGCGGCTCCTTGGTCTCAACCGGCTTCTCGGGCTGGTCGAGCAGCTGCACGATCGCCATCGGCGCGGAATCGCCGGGGCGGAAGCCCGTCTTCAAAATCCGCAGGTAGCCGCCCGGGCGGCTCTTGAAGCGCGGGCCAAGCTCGGTGAACAAGCGTCCCACGGCCGCGGCATCGCGCAACCGATCGAACGCCATGCGCCGACGGCTCGCGCCATCTTGTTTCGCGAGCGTGATCAACGGCTCCACGACGCGGCGCAATTCCTTCGCCTTCGGCAACGTGGTGCGGATGGTCTCGTGCACGAACAGCGACACCGCCATATTGCGGTACATCGCACGCCGGTGCGGCGAGTTCCTACCGAGCTTGCGGCCGGAATTCTTGTGACGCATCGTGAAACTCCGTTCTTATCAGAACGACGCGATCGACGTGGGCGTCGAAGGCGCCGGCGGCTCTTCGCCGCGCAGGCCGGGCGGGGGCCAGTTGTCGAGGCGCATGCCGAGGGCGAGGCCGTGCTGCTCGAGCACTTCCTTGATCTCGGTCAGCGACTTCTTGCCCAGGTTCGGCGTGCGCAGCAACTCGACTTCCGTGCGCTGCACGAGGTCGCCGATGTAGTTGATGTTCTCCGCCTTCAAGCAGTTGGCCGAACGCACTGTGAGCTCGAGCTCGTCGACCGGGCGCAACAGGATCGGGTCGACCTGCGTCTCGGTGCGGCCGAAGCCGATCTCGTCTTCGCCTTGCAGATCGACGAACACGTCGAGCTGGCTCTTCAGGATCGAACCGGCGCGGCGAATGGCCTCTTCGGCGTCGATCGTGCCGTTGGTCTCGATGTCCACGATCAGCTTGTCGAGATCCGTACGCTGCTCGACACGCGCGCGCTCCACGGTATACGTGACGCGGCGGACCGGGCTGAATGACGCATCGAGTTGCAGGCGGCCAATCGGCCGACTCTGCTCTTCGAACCGCGCAGCCTGCACGGCCGGACGGTAACCGCGGCCGCGAACGACCTTCAGGAACGCGCGCAGCTCGCCGGCGCTCGTGAGGTTCGCGATGACGAGGTCGGGGTTAACGATCTCGATGCCATGATCGGTGACGATGTCACCGGCACGCACCGGGCCCGGGCCCTTCTTCGCAAGACGCAGCTCGACTTCGTCGCGCGTATGCATCTTGATGGCGACGGACTTGAGATTGAGCAGGATGTCGACGACGTCTTCCTGNNGACAGCAGCACGCGCCGCAGCGCGTTGCCGAGGGTATGACCGAAGCCACGCTCGAACGGCTCGACCGTGACGCGGGCGCGATTGGTGCCGAGCGGCTGAACCTTGACGGCTCGGGGCCGCAAGAATTCCGTTGCTGATTCTTGCATCTAAAGGTGTCCTCTCTTACTTCGAGTACAGCTCGACGACCAGATTCTCGTTGATGTCCGGCAGAATCTCGTCTCGCTCTGGCAGGTTCTTCAAGAGCCCCTGCATCTTCTGGTCGTCAACTTCCACCCACTCCGGAAAGCCGACCTGAGCCGCGACCGATAGCGCGGACTTGATACGGAGCTGTTCCTTCGCGCGATCGCGAACGGCGATCTTGTCGCCCGCCTTCAGCTGATACGACGGAATGTTCACGATCTGTTCGTTGACCTGGATCCCGCGGTGACCCACGAGCTGCCGCGCTTCGGCACGCGTCGACGCAAAGCCCATGCGATAGACCACGTTGTCGAGCCGGGCCTCGAGCATGCGCAACAGGTTCTCACCCGTGGAGCCTTTGATGGCCGACGCTTTCTTGTAGTAGTTACGGAACTGCCGCTCGAGCACACCGTACATGCGGCGCAGCTTCTGCTTCTCGCGCAACTGCACGCCGTAGTCGGACAGGCGCTGACGTCGCTGCGTCTTCGCACCACCCGGGGGAACTTCAAGCTTGCACTTCGACTCGAGCGGCTTCAGCCCGCTCTTCAAGAACAAGTCGGTGCCCTCGCGGCGGGCAAGCTTGCAGGTTGGACCTCTGTATCGTGCCATGGTGTATCCCGGTTAGACCCGACGCTTCTTCGGCGGACGGCAGCCGTTGTGAGGAATGGGAGTTACGTCTTCGATCTGCGTAATCCGGAACCCGACCGAGTTCAGCGCACGCACGGCCGACTCGCGGCCTGGGCCTGGACCCTTCACGCGGACCTCGAGGTTCTTGACGCCGTATTCCTTGGCGTTATTGCCCGCTTTCTCGGCGGCCACCTGCGCNNGCTCTTGCGCGAACCCTTGAAGCCGCAATTGCCGGCGGTGGCCCACGCGAGCGTATTGCCTTGCCGATCGGTGATGCTGATGATCGTGTTGTTGAAAGACGCATGAACGTGCGCAACGGCATCGAGAATCTGCCGGCGGGCTTTCTTGCGAGCCTTCGGTGCTGCTGCGGCTGGGGGCGTAGCTGACATGCTAACTCCTTAGTTCTTTTTCACGCCGCGCCGCGGACCCTTGCGCGTGCGCGCATTGGTCCGAGTGCGCTGGCCTCGCATCGGCAAGCCGCGGCGATGACGGATGCCGCGATAGACGCCGAGGTCCATGAGGCGCTTGATGTTCATCGCCACTTCGCGACGCAGATCGCCTTCGACCGGAAATTTCGCGATGACTTCGCGCAACCGGGTGACCTCGGCTTCTGTGAGGTCCTTGACCTGCGTGGTCGCATCGATGTTGGCGGCTTTACACACGCTGATCGCGCGATTTCGGCCGATGCCGAAGATGTGCGTCAGCGCGATGCCAACATGCTTGTTGGTCGGAATATTTATGCCCGCTATACGTGCCATTACGTTCGAACCTCTTACGTTGCGATCCGTGCGCTCAGCCCTGCCGCTGCTTGTGACGCGGATCCTCACAGATCACGCGTACAACGCCGCGACGGCGGACGATCTTGCACTTCCGACAAATCTTGCGCACCGATGCTCTGACTTTCATTCTCTAAGCTCCAACCTGCTGCCTAAGAGCTGCTCTTTCCGTAACCACGTAGGTTCGCCTTCTTGAGCAGCCCTTCGTATTGGTGGGTCATCATGTGAGCCTGGAGCTGCGCCATGAAGTCCATCGTGACTACGACGATGATCAGCAGCGACGTACCACCGAAGTAAAACGGCACGCTGAACTCTAGGATCATGAACTCCGGCAACAGGCACACGGCCGTGATGTACAACGCGCCCCAGAACGTGAGGCGCGTGAGCACTTTGTCGATGTACTCGGCGGTCTGTTGACCTGGACGGATACCGGGGATGAACGCGCCCGAGCGGCGTAGGTTGTCGGCCGTCTCGCGCGAATTGAACACGAGCGCCGTGTAGAAGAAGCAGAAGAACATGATCAGCGACGCGTACAAGATGATGTACACGGGCTGACCCGGGGACAGGCTCGCGGCCACGCGCTGCAGCCATGGCACCGCCTGGCTCGAGCCGAACCATGTCGCGATCGTGGCCGGGAACAGAATCAAGCTCGACGCGAAGATAGGCGGAATGACGCCCGACATGTTGATCTTGAACGGCAGATGGCTCGTCTGGCCCGCGTACATGCGGCGGCCTTGCTGGCGCTTCGCGTAGTTCACGGCGATGCGCCGCTGCGCGCGCTCCATGAACACGACGATGGCAGTGACGCCAAGAATCAGGAACGCGAGCAGGAACGGCATGGCCTGGTTCATGCCACCCGTGTTTACCAGCTCGAGCGTGCCGCCAATGGCCGACGGCAAGCCGGACATGATGCTCGACAGAATGATCATGGAGATGCCGTTGCCGACGCCACGCTCCGTGATCTGCTCACCGAGCCACATCAGGAACATCGTGCCGGTGACCAGTGTGATGGATGCAGTGACGACGAACGCTGTGCCCGGATTCAGCACCACGCCCTGCGTCTGCAGCGCGCTGGCCGCCGCGACGGACTGGAACGTGGACAGGATGACGGTGCCGTAGCGCGTGTACTGAGTGATCTTGCGCCGACCGGTCTCACCCTCTTTCCGCAGCTGCCCGAGCGACGGAATGATGTGCGTGCCCATCTGCAAAATGATGGACGCCGAGATGTACGGCATGATGCCGAGCGCGAAGATCGACCAGCGTCGAAGCGCGCCGCCCGAGAACATGTTGAACATGCTCAGGATCGTGCCGGACTGCTGATCGAAGAACCGTTGCAGCGCGACGGGGTCGATGCCGGGCACTGGAATGTACGTGCCGATGCGGTACACGACGAGCGCGCCGATCAAAAACAGCAGGCGATGGCGGAGATCGGCGGAACGCGTCGCGTCGCCGAGTAGGGTAGCCGGATTGACTGTACCCGCCTTCGCCATGGATTCCTTACTCCACTACCTTGCCGCCCGCGGCTTCGATGATCTTGCGGGCGCCGGCCGTGACCTTGACGCCGGGACCACCGACCGTGACGGCCTTGTCGAGCGTGCCGGACGCGATGACCTTCGCGAATTCAGCCTGCTTTCCGACAATCTGCGCCGCTTTCAAGGCCGCGAGATCGACCGTCTTGCCGGCAAACCGCGCGAGCTCGTGCACGCGCACTTCGCCCGTCTTGTTCGGCGTGTGCGACACGAAGCCGATCTTCGGCAAGCGCCGTTGCATCGGGCTTTGGCCGCCCTCGAAGCCGACCTTGTGGTAACCACCCGAGCGAGCACGCTGACCTTTGACGCCGCGGCCGCCGGTTTTGCCCAAACCTGAGCCAATGCCGCGCCCACGACGCTTGTGGTTGCTCTTGCTGCCCGGTGCCGGGTGCAGATCGTTCAAGCGCATCTCAAGCCTCCTCGACGAGCAGCATGTAGCGGATCTTGTCGATCATGCCGCGGTTTTCCGGCGTGTCCTTGACGACCACGCTCTGATGACGGCGACGCAAACCCAAGCCCTGTGCGCACTGCGCGTGCCCGGGCGTACGGCCGAACCTGCTTTTCAGCAGTGTGAGCCGAAAATCTTTTTTACCTTTCGCCACGGATAAATCCTCAGCCGAAAATCTCTTCAACGGTCTTGCCGCGCTTGGCAGCAATCTGCGAGGGCGACTGCATCCGCGCCAGCGCGTTCATCGTGGCGCGCACGACGTTGATCGGATTGCGCGAGCCGTAGCTCTTCGCAAGCACGTTGCGCACACCCGCGCACTCGAGCACCGCGCGCATCGCACCACCCGCAATGACACCCGTACCTTCCGACGCGGGTTGCATGAACACGCGCGTGGCACCGTGGCTGCCGCGCAGCTCGTACTGCAGCGTGTCCTTCCTGAGGCTTACGGTGAACAGATTCTTCCGTGCGGCCTGCATGGCTTTCTGGATCGCGAGCGGCAGCTCGCGGGCCTTGCCGTAGCCGAACCCGACGCGGCCGTTGCCGTCACCGACCACTGTCAGCGCCGTAAAACCAAATTGCCGGCCGCCCTTGACGACCTTGGCAACGCGGTTCACCGCAACCAACTTTTCTTGAAACTCGTCAGCGTTTGCCATCGTTATCTGCTTGATCTATTTCTGGGCTTGATCTATTTCTGGGGCCGTTAGAACTTGAGGCCCGCTTCGCGGGCAGCATCGGCCAGGGCCTTCACGCGGCCGTGGTACTTGAAGCCCGAACGATCGAAGGCGACGGCTTCGACGCCAGCTTCCTTCGCGCGTTCCGCGATCTGCTTGCCGACGGCTGCAGCGGCGGCGATGTTGCCGGTGCCCTTCAGGCTGCCACGCAGATCCTTCGTGAGCGTCGAAGCGCTCGCGACCACGCGATTGCCTTCTGGCGCGATGATCTGCGCGTAGATGTGCTGCGGCGTGCGGTGCACGCACAACCGTGGAATGCCCTGCAACGCGATGCGCGCTCGTGTGCGGCGCGCGCGGCGCTGGCGGCTGGCCTTTTTGTCGATCGCCATGGCTACTTCTTCTTCGCTTCTTTCAGAACGATCTGTTCGTTGTTGTAACGAACACCCTTGCCCTTGTAAGGCTCCGGCGGGCGGTAGTTGCGGATATCGGCCGCGACCTGCCCCACCTGCTGCCGATCCATACCCTTGACGAGGATCTCGGTCTGACTCGGCGTTTCGATCTTGATGCCCTTCGGAATCGGATACTCGACCGGGTGCGAAAACCCGAGCGTCAGGTTCAGCTTCTGGCCTTGCACGGCGGCACGGTAACCGACACCGACGAGCTCGAGCTTCTTCTGGAAGCCGGTCGCGATGCCGTTGACCATGTTCGCGATGTGCGCGCGCGTCGTGCCGGCCATTGCATTAGCGAAATTGCTGCCGGAGCGCGGCGCGACCTTCACGAGGTTGCCATCGACGGTGACCTCGATCTCGGAATTGACGGCCAGCGTGAGGCTGCCGTTCTTGCCTTTGATCGTGACGGACTGGCCCTGGACCTCGGCGGTCACGTCCTTGGCGAGCTCGACGGGCTTTTTGCCTACTCTCGACATCGTTATGACTCGATGAATTCGTGGTGGATCAGAGGACGATACAGAGGACTTCGCCGCCATGACCTTCCGCTCTCGCCTGGCGGTTCGTCATGACACCCTTCGAAGTCGACACGATCGCTACACCGAGGCCGCCCTGGACCACCGGCAGCTCATCGACGGGACGATAGATTCGCAGACCGGGTCGGCTCACGCGCTGCAGCCGTTCGATGACCGGGCGCTCCTGGTAGTACTTGAGCTCGATCGTCAGGAACTCCTTGCCCTCGACGTTCTCTTTCGCAATGGCGCCGAGATAGCCTTCCTGCTCGAGCACTTTGGCAACGGCAAGCTTCTGCTTCGAAGCCGGCAACCTGAGCGACGGCTTGCGGGCCGTCTGCGCATTGCGGATCTGCGTCAGCATGTCAGCGATCGGGTCGGTCATACTCATGGGTGGCGTCCTTACCAGCTGGCCTTGCGCAAGCCAGGGATCTCACCGCGCATCGTGGTCTCGCGCAGCTTCGTGCGCGCCAACCCAAACTTGCGGTAGTAGCCGTGCGGCCGGCCCGTCAGCGCGCAACGATTGCGCAGCCGAATCGGATTCGCATCGCGCGGCAGCTTCTGCAGCTTCTTCTGCGCGTCGGCGCGCGCCTCTTCGGAGGTCTTCGGGTCGCGGATCTGCTCCTTGAGCTCGGCACGCGTGGCCGCGTAACGCTTTACCGCGACTTCGCGGTGACGCTGGCGCATAAGCATCGATTTCTTGGCCATTAACGCTCACTCCGCAGCGGGAACTTGAAAGCCTCGAGCAACGCGCGACCGCCCTCGTCATCGTGCGCCGTCGTCGTAATCGCGATGTCCATACCGCGCAGAGCGTCGACTTGGTCGTAGTTGATTTCCGGAAAGATGATTTGCTCTTTGACGCCCATGTTGTAGTTGCCCTGGCCGTCGAACGCGCGACGCGAAGTGCCGCGGAAGTCGCGGATACGCGGCATTGCAACGCTGATCAGACGGTCGAGGAACTCGTACATGCGCGCCTTGCGCAGCGTGACCTTGCAGCCGATCGCAACGCCATCGCGAACCTTGAAGCTCGCGACAGACACTCGGGCTTTGCACTGCACAGGCTTCTGGCCGCTGATCTTCGCGAGATCACTCATCGCGCTGTCGAGCACCTTGCGGTCCGCCAACGCCTCACCGACTCCCATGTTGATGGTGATCTTCGTGATGCGCGGAACGGCCATGGGGTTGTCGACACCGAGCCGCTTCATCAGCTGCGGGACGACTTCCTTGCGGTAGAACTCTTGTAAGCGTGCTGCCATATCAGGTATCCAGAACTTCGCCGTTGGACTTGAAGAACCGCACCTTGCGGCCATCGGCCAACTGACGGAAACCCACGCGATCGCCCTTCTGCGTGGTGGGGTTGAACAACATGATTTTCGAGGGCTGGAGCGCCAGCTCGCGGTCGACGATGCCGCCCGCGACGCCCGCGTTCGGATTCGGCCGCTGGTGCTTGTGCGCCACGTTCACGTTCTCGACAACGACGCCGCCGTTGCTGTTGATGCGCAGCACCGAGCCGCGACGGCCTTTGTCTTTACCGGCAATCACGATGACTTCATCGCCTTTCTTGATGCGCTTCATGGTCTCGTTCCTAGAGCACTTCCGGAGCCAGCGAAATAATCTTCATGAACTGCGTCGTGCGCAGCTCGCGAGTGACCGGCCCGAAGATACGGGTGCCGATCGGCTCGAGTTTGTTCGTGAGCAGCACGGCGGCGTTGCCGTCGAAGCGGATCAGCGAGCCATCCGGCCGCCGGAGCCCGCTGCGCGTCCGCACGACAACGGCGTGGTACACCTCACCCTTCTTCACGCGGCCGCGCGGAATAGCATCCTTGATCGTCACCTTGATGACGTCACCGATACGCGCGTAGCGCCGCTTCGAACCACCGAACACTCGGATGCACATCATGCTGCGTGCACCGCTGTTGTCGGCGGCATGCAAAATTGTTTGCGTCTGAATCATTGGAGCCCCTTAGACCGCCGCCTCGACCGTGTCGACGGGCGCGCGCGTGACTACCTCGACGACGCGCCAGGCCTTGTTCTTGCTGATCGGACGGCACTCGACGATCGCGACCGTGTCGCCTTCGCGACAGGTGCCTTCCTCGTCGTGAGCCATGATCTTGGTCGTCCGGCGAATGAACTTGCCGTAGGCCGGATGCTTGACGAGCCGCTCCACAGAGACGGTGACGCTCTTCTGCATCTTGTTACTGACGACGCGCCCAATCGTGCGGCGGGCGACGGGTTTGTTGTTCGCGGTTTCGCTCATAGATCGTTCCCGTTACTTCTTCGTGCGTTCGTGCTGAATCGTCTTCAAACGCGCGATCTGTCTGCGCACGGAGCTGTGCTGGTCAGGCTTGGCGCCTTGACCCGTCGCGGCCTGCATCCGGAGATTGAACTGCTCACGCCGCAGGTTCAGGAGCTCCTCGCTGACCTTATCCTCCGGCATCCCTCGAAGCTCTTTCCGCTTCGCTTTGACGTCTTTGAGTTTCATCAGACTGAGTGCCGTTCAACGAGAGTGGTACCCAAGGGCAGCTTCGCGGCCGCGAGTGCAAAAGCTTCGCGCGCCACGTCTTCCGTCACGCCGGCGATCTCGTACAGCATTCGACCGGGCTGGATCTGCGCGACCCAGTACTCGACGTTGCCCTTACCCTTGCCCTGGCGCACTTCGAGCGGCTTTTTCGTGATCGGCTTGTCCGGGAATACCCGAATCCAGATCTTGCCGCCGCGCTTCACGAAACGCGTCATCGCGCGCCGTGCCGCTTCGATCTGCCGGGCCGTGAGCTGGCCGCGATCGAGTGACTTCAAACCGTAGTCGCCAAACGCGACGCTGTTGCCGCGTTTAGCCCAGCCGCGGTTGCGGCCTTTGAATTGCTTTCTGAATTTGGTGCGTTTCGGTTGCAGCATGGAACTACGCCTGTGGCGCCGGCGGCCGCCCGGGCTCGGCCGTCTCTGTGGTGGCTGTGGCTTCGGCGGCTTCGCGCACTTCGCCGCGGAATACCCAAACTTTCACGCCGATGACGCCGTACGTGGTCTTGGCTTCGGCCAAGCCGTAGTCGATGTCCGCGCGGAAGGTGTGCAGCGGCACGCGACCCTCGCGATACCACTCGGAGCGCGCGATCTCGGCGCCGTTCAAACGGCCCGACACGCGCACCTTGATTCCTTCAGCGCCGATACGCATCGTGTTCGTGACAGCGCGACGCATGGCGCGCCGGAACTGCACGCGGCGCTCGAGCTGCTGCGCAATACCCTCGGCCACGAGCAGGGCGTCGAGCTCGGGTTTGCGAATTTCCGCGATGTTCAGACGCACGTCCTGCAGCGGCATGCCGAGCAGCTTCGAGACTTCACCGCGCAGCTTCTCGATGTCCTCGCCCTTCTTGCCAATCACGACACCCGGCCGCGCCGTATGAATCGTGATGTTGGCCTTCTTGGCCTGGCGCTCGATGTGGATGCGGCTGATCGACGCTTCCTTGAGCTTCTTGCGCAGGAATTCGCGAATGCGGTGATCCTGCTCGACGTAGTGGGGAAACGTCTGCGAATTCGCGTACCACTTCGACGACCACTCTTTAGTGATGCCGAGGCGAATACCGACCGGATGAACCTTTTGACCCATACGTTACTCGTCGCCTACCCGAAGAGTGATGTGACTATTGCGCTTCAAAATGCGATCGCCGCGCCCCTTGGCTCGAGCCGCGTAACGCGCGAAGAACGGCGCACCGTCGACCTGCACGTTCGAGACTTTCAGCTCGTCGATGTCGGCGCCGTGGTTGTGCTCGGCATTGGCAATCGCCGACTCGAGCACCTTGTGCATCATGCGCGCCGCCTTCTTGCGGCTGAACGCGAGAATCTTCAACGCGCTCGCCACGGTCTGGCCGCGAATCTGGTCGGCGACCAGACGGCACTTCTGCGGCGAGATGCGCGCGTGACGAAGCTTGGCAACAACTTGCATGATCTAGCGCCTCTCTCTACTTCTCGCCGCCCTTCGCAGGCGGGGCACCCGGACCGGCACTAGGCGCGCCCGGCGCGCCGGCGACAGCCGCCGCGGCCTTGCGATCGCCTGAGTGGCCACGGAAGACGCGGGTAGCGGCAAACTCGCCGAGCTTGTGGCCGACCATGTTCTCGGACACCAGGACGGGTATGTGCTGCTTGCCGTTATGCACAGCAATCGTGAGCCCCACCATGTCGGGCACGATCATCGAACGCCGCGACCAAGTCTTGATCGGCCGACGGTCGCTCGTAGCAGCGGCCTTCGCCACCTTGTCGAGCAGGTGCGTATCGACGAACGGGCCTTTCTTGATCGAACGTGACATATGGGTTCTCTAGCTCAAGTCTCTCTAACTATTTCTGCCGGCGATCGCGCACGATCATGACTTGCGTGCGCTTGTTGCGACGCGTCTTGTAGCCCTTGGTCTTCTGACCCCACGGCGTGACCGGATGCGGATTGCCCTGGCCGGACTTACCTTCGCCGCCGCCGTGCGGGTGATCNNTCGACCGGGTTCATCGCGACACCGCGAACCGTCGGACGAATACCGCGCCAACGTTGTGCACCGGCTTTGCCGATCTTGCGCAGGTTGTGCTCTTCGTTGCCGACCTCACCCAAGGTGGCGCGGCAATTCACATGCACTTTGCGCAGCTCGCCGGAGCGTAGACGAACCGTGACGTACTCGCCTTCGCGGGCCACGAGCTGCACGGACGCACCGGCGCTGCGCGCCAGCTGCGCGCCCTTGCCCGGCTTCATCTCGATACAGTGCACGAGCGAGCCGATCGGAATGTTCTTCAGCGGCAGCGCGTTGCCCGGTTTGATCGGCGCATCGGTGCCCGACATGATCGGGTCGCCTGGCTGAGCCCGCTTCGGCGCGAGGATGTAGCGTCGATCACCGTCGGCATACAGCACGAGCGCCAAGTACGACGTGCGATTCGGATCGTATTCCAGCCGCTCGATCTTGCCCGCGACGCCGTCCTTGTCGCGTTTGAAGTCGATGACGCGGTAAGCACGTTTGTGACCGCCGCCCTGATGCCGCGTCGTGATACGGCCGGCGTTGTTGCGACCGCCTTTCTTACGGTACGACTCGAGCAAAGGCTCGTGCGGAGCACCCTTATGGATGCCTTCCTTGACGACCCTGACGACGAACCTTTGGCCCGGCGATGTCGGTTTGAGCTTGCGTAACGCCACAATACTTCCCCGCGGGCTCCGTTACTCGGTGCCCATGAAGTTGATGTCTTGCCCCGGTGCGAGCCGCACGTAGGCCTTCTTCCAGCTACCGCGCGTGCCTTCCCGCTGACCGAAGCGCTTGGTCTTGGCCGGCATGCGCAGCACCGCGACCCGCTCGACCTTGACTTCGAACAGAAGCTCTACGGCACGGCGGACGTCTGCTTTGGTCGCGTCGGTGCGCACTTTGAAAACGACCTGGTTGCCGCTCTCGGCAAGCGCGGTGGCTTTCTCGGACACGTGCGGACCGAGCAACACCTGCATCAGTCGTTCGCGATCGGCAGTGTTGCTCATTTCAGCCGCTCCTCAATACTTTTCAGCGCACCGGCGGTGATGATCACCTTGTCGGCGCCTACGAGGCTCACGGGATCGATCAGCTGCGCCTCGAGCACGTTGATGCCGGGCATGTTGCGCGCGGCCAGCCAGAGGTTCATGTCGAAAGCCTCGACGATGATCAGGCCCTTTGCGAACTCGAGCTTCGCGAGTTTCTCGCGCAACTCCTTGGTCTTCGGCGCTGTTACGCCGAACTCCGGCGTCACGACGAGCCGTTCCTGGCGCAGCAATTCGGACAACACCGAGCGCATGGCGCCGCGATACATCTTGCGGTTGACCTTCTGCTCGAAGCTGCGCGGCCGCGCC
The DNA here is from genome assembly GCA_003155415.1 of Gammaproteobacteria bacterium. GTDB lineage: Bacteria > Pseudomonadota > Gammaproteobacteria > Steroidobacterales > Rariloculaceae > FEN-1219. The sequence goes on from PMCP01000102.1 coordinate 20,174, forward strand.
GCGAAGGTTCTGCCACCGCCGACCCAGATAGGGCTGCGAATCGAACCCGCTCGCGCCCGCCCCGTGCCTTTCTGCTTCCACGGCTTCTTGCCGCTGCCGCTGACTTCCGCGCGAGTCTTCTGTGCCTTCGTGCCGGCGCGCCCGCCCGCGAGGTGCGCCGTGACGACCTGGTGCACGAGCGGCCCGTTGAAAGCGGCGCTGAACGTCGCATCCGCGAGTTCGAGCGTTCCACCACTACCTTGCATCTTCAGTTTCATCGCCCGATCTCGCGTAGTGTTTATTTGCCTGCCGCGGCTTTAGCTGCGGGGGCCTTAGCGGCCGGACGTACGACGACCTGGCCGTTCTCGCTGCCCGGGACCGCGCCCTTGATCAGCAGCAGATTGCGCTCGGAGTCGATGCGCACGACTTCGAGCAGACTGACCGTGACCTTCTCGACACCGAGGTGGCCCGCCATGCGCTTGCCTGGGAACACACGGCCCGGCGTCTGGCGTTGACCGATGGCGCCCGGCGCGCGATGCGACAGCGAGTTGCCGTGCGACATGTACTGCTTCGCAAAGTGGTGGCGCTTGATGACGCCGGCGTAGCCTTTGCCCTTGGTGATTCCGCTCACGTCTACCAACTGGCCGACCTTGAAAAGATCGACCTTCAGCTCACCGCCCGGAGCAAGGTCACTGCCCTCACCCGGCTCGAGCCGGAACTCGTGTAGACCGCGGCCCGCGTCGACCTTCGTGGTCGCGAAATGGCCCGCTTCGGCCTTTGTTATGCGGCCGGCCTTAGGCGCTGTACCGACGGTGACCTGAATTGCGCGATAGCCATCGCGCTCCTCGGTCTTCAACGTCGTGATGCGATTCGGCAGGGCTTCGATGACGGTGACAGGCACCGAATCACCGTTTTCCCGGAAAACGCGGCTCATGCCGCATTTGCGGCCCACTAAACCGACAGACATGTTTCTTCCTCTGTATCCGCGCCAACTACTACGGCCGACGCTTCAGCCAGGGCCGCGACCAGCGCAGCCTGGCACCTATGACGCTTCCGGCTAGGCCGTGGCGTCTTTTGTTTGGAAAGTAGCCGCAAGATTCCGCGGCCACCCCCTGATCGAAAACAACGGCCCGGTCGCTTGGTTAAACAACCGGGCCGTGAAACAGCCCGGCATTATAGCCACTGCCTAGTCCGTAGTTCAACGACTCAATTGAGCTTGATCTGCACGTCCACGCCCGCCGGAAGCTCGAGCTTCATGAGGGCGTCTACGGTTTTGTCCGTGGGATCGACGATATCCATGAGCCGCTTGTGGGTCAGGAGCTCGTACTGGTCCCGCGCGTCCTTGTCGCCATGCGGCGAGACGAGGATGGTGTACCGCTCGATCTTGGTCGGCAGCGGGACGGGTCCCCGCACGGTCGCCCCCGTGCGCTTCGCCGTCTCGACGATTTCGCGGGCCGACTTGTCGATCAACCGGTGATCGAACGCTTTCAGCCGAATTCTAATGTTTTGATTCGCCATAATTTTTTCTTCCGCCCGCTATTACTGAATGATCTTTGCGACGACGCCGGCACCCACGGTACGGCCACCCTCTCGGATGGCAAACCGCAAGCCCTCTTCCATCGCAATCGGGGAAATCAGCTCCACCTTCATCTGAATGTTGTCGCCCGGCATCACCATCTCGGTCGCCTCCGGCAACTCCACCGCTCCCGTCACGTCCGTCGTGCGGAAGTAAAACTGCGGCCGATACCCNNAAGAACGGCGTGTGCCGCCCACCCTCTTCCTTCGTCAGGATATACACCTCGCACTCAAACTTCGTGTGCGGATTGATCGAGCCGGGCTTCGCCAGCACCTGCCCGCGCTGCACTTCCTCGCGCTTCGTGCCCCGCAGCAGCACCCCCACGTTGTCGCCCGCGCGACCTTCGTCCAGGAGCTTGCGGAACATCTC
>PMCP01000163.1 GCA_003155415.1 Gammaproteobacteria bacterium
CAAGGCACGCTGTTCGGCCGCAACACGAACGGCGGCGCGGTCAACATGACCACGCGCAAGCCGGCCGACGAATTCGGCGCCCGCGTGAAGCTCGACGTCGGCCAGTTCAACCGGCGCGACGCGTCGCTCGCGGTCGACGTGCCTCTCACGCCGAAGCTGAAAACGAAATTCATGGCCGCCTCGGCCAAGAACGACGGCTTCCTGAAAGGCCTCACGACGCCGTGGAACTTCGGCTCGGAGGACGACACGCTGCTGCGCGCCGACATGCTGTTCACGCCCACCGAGAAATTCTCGATGCGGTTCACGATCAACGACGAGGACAAGCGCGGCACGGATCCGAAGATCCAACGCATGACGCGCTACGACAACTCTAAGGTGTACGCGTACAACATCATGCTCGGCGCGTACCAAAATGCAGCAAACGCACGTTGCGTCACTCTCGGCAACACGGTACCCGCACGTGCCGGCACGCCCGCGACGGCGCCCGTGTACGGGTGCACGAACGGTGTCTGGGCAGCACCGCCGGCGAACTCGATCGGCACGCGCTACACCGGCGTCAAGCCACCGGCATTCGACCCCGCGACGCACACGACGAACTTCCCGGGAGGCTATCCCGGCGACCCGCAGAGCCGCTTCGGCAACTATGCAACGCAGTTGAACGGCGCAGGCCAACTCGTCGAGACGCTCGGCTCTACCTACACACCGAACGCCTTCCTGCCCGACTACACGTTCGGGCCCGGCCAGGTAGGCAAGTGGGAGACGAAGTCGGACTCGATGCAAGACGGCATCACGGCGGATCTGCGCTATAGCACGTTGACGATGGACTGGGACATCAACGACAAGCTGCACCTGCAGAGCATTATGTCGGACTGGAAGCAGCATCAGCGCCAGGTCGTCGACTTCGACGGCACGGAGTTCCTGATCACGACGGACGACATCCCGCAGATCCAGCACAATCAGACGATCGAGCTGCACCTCACGGGCAAGGCGCTCAACGACAAGATCAGCTGGATCGGCGGCTACTACCGCTTGAACACCGACCAAATGCAGCGGTTCTACCGCTGGGGCATGTGGGAGTTCGTGAACGCGGGCAGCATCACTCGGACCAACAACCCGGCGACCGGCGGCCCCGACCCGGTGCCCGGCAACGTGGCCTACGAGGAATACGTCCGCCAGACAGCGTTCCTGCTGAACCTGAGCGGCTTCACGGGCGGCAACATGCTGACGACGGCGGGCGCGCTGTACCCGTGGGCACTGACTGGCATCAGCGACGACTCGTTGACGCAACTCTACGCCCGAGACAAAGCGTACTTCGGCGAGGCAACGTTCAGCATCACGAAGAAACTCGACCTCACACTCGGCACGCGCATCAGCGACCGCTCCGGCGGCAGCCGGCGCTACGTGCCGACGGACGCGTTCCGCACACCGGATCCCGCAATTCGGCCGCAGGGTGACCCGTTCGCCTTCAGCCGTATCGCGAGTGAGCTGCCGGACCCGAACACGCCGGCCACGCACACGTACAAGTTCGTCGCCAACTATCACTTCAGGGACCGCATGATGGCGTACCTGTCGTACGGCGAGGGCTTCACGTTCGCGGCCAGCCCGCAGGTGCGCATCGGCCCGAATTCGGTAATCGCGTCGGTACCGGCAAGCGCGCACCCGCGCGCCATCCCGGGCGTCTCGACGACGACGGCCAACATGCCAGCCGCCTGCCCGTCGCTCACCTGCCCGGATCAGATCCAGATCGACCTGCCGGCCCAGGTCATCGACAATACCGAGATCGGCATCAAGACGGATCTGCTGCAGGGCAAACTGCGCTTCAACGCCACGTACTTCAGCGCGAACTGGAACGGCATGCAGGTGAACCTGCTGCCGCTGGACGGCGTTGGCAGCACGCAACCGTTTCCGTACGCCACGGGCGACGGCAAAGGCACGGCCGACGGCTGGGAGTTCGAGGTGGACTGGGCGCCGACGGAGCGTTTGACGATCAACTCGGGCGTCGGTCTCATCAGCACGAACTACATTCAGGGTGGCGTGTTGACGGGTGTTGCGGGACAGGCCGGCATCACCGGCAATTACCCCGGCGCGCCGTTCGCGTATGCCGCGGACACCACCGCGGCGCTCGGCCTCACCTACCGCATTCCGACGAAGAAAGGCGCGCAGCTCACCCTCGCGGGCAACTACGGCTACACGGGCCCGTACGCCCGCGACGCGGCGTATCAGCGCACGCTGGTCGACGCGAGCGGCAAACCGGTGCTGGAGCACGCATACGGCATCTTCAATGCGCGCTTCATGTACGAGCCCGCCGCGCGCAACTACAGCGTCGAAGTGTGGGGCAAGAACCTCATGGACGAGCAGTACGTAAACGGCGGCTTCGACACGCGCGATACGTGGGGTTACGACTTCTCGATCATTGGTCGTTCCCGCGAGCTCGGTGTCGGCTTGAGCTTCAAGTTCTAGTTTTCGCGAAATCTCTCGAAATGGAGGCGGCCACTCGGCCGCCTCCGCGTTTCTGCACTACAGAACGAAGGATCCTGGCATGATCCGAACGCACACTGCCCTAGCGCTCGCCGCTGCGTTGGCCGCGATGCCGTGTTTCGCGCACCACGGCGTTGCGGCCCACTACGACGACTCGAAGGTCGTCACGCTCGACGGCACCGTCAGCGAATTCCAGTTCATCAACCCGCACTCGTTCGTGTATCTGCGCGTGACCACGAATGGCCAGGACGCGGTGTGGCACTGCGAGATGGCCTCGCGCAGCGTGCTCGAGCGCAACGGGCTTAGCGCGCAGATGTTCGCGCCGGGCACGCACGTGCGTATCGACGGTAGCCAGGCCCGCCAGAACCCGACGGGCTGCGCGCTACGCGAAGCGCGCTTCGATGACGGCAGCGTGCTGCGTTCGTCGACGCTGTTCGGCGCGACTCCCGCGACCACGGCCGTGCCCGCCGCGCAGAGCAACTCCATCGAAGGCGTGTGGGCCATGAAGCGGTTCACCGTCTCGCGCTACATCGGCGAGCTGACGGAGGAAGGCGAACGGCGCCGCACCGCGTTCGATCCCGTGAAGGACGACCCCGCCATCTACTGCGACCCGGCGAGTCCGGTGCGTTTCTGGGTCAACGTGAACGAACCGTTCGAGATCCGGCGCGAGGCGACACAAGTCGTGATCGACCACCAGTTCATGGATAGCCAGCGCGTGGTCCACTTGAACGCCACGGCGCCGCTGGCCAGCGCGGCGCGTAGCACGATGGGGTACTCCACCGGCCATTTCGATGGCGCCGCACTCGTGATCGAGACCACGAACTTCAAGGCGGGCGCGCTCGAGCCGCGGTACGGCGTAATGCACAGCGAGAGCTTGAAGCTAACCGAGCGCGTCGAGGTGAACCCGGCCACGCACGAGCTCGAAATCAGCTGGACGATCGACGATCCGCTGATCTTCAAGCAGCGCCTCACGCAGAAAGAAGCCTACGTGCGTACCGAACGCTGGCACGAGCGCTACAATTGCAAGCCCGGCTACCAGCAGTAACTTGAGAATACGTACCCGTGAAACCGACGCTGGCTCCATGGCTCGCGCTCGCTGCGGCGCTTCTGCCCTCTTTGAGCGACGCGCAGCTCGTACAGATACCAAACACCTCGGTCACTCTTGCAGCGCCGCAGGGGTTTCGCATCGCCCGTAACTTCGTGGGGCTCGAGAGCACGGCGACGGGCTCGACGATTCAAATCGCCGAGTACCCACCCGACCAGTTCGCCGAAGTGTCCTCCGCGTTCGCTTCGCCGAAGACGGCGTCGACACGGTATGCGAGCGAAGGCGTGCGCTTCACGCGCATCGAGCCCGTGAGCCTCGACAGCGGCTCGGTGCCGCTCGCGATCGGTCAGCAGGTAAAAAACGGCAAGGAGTTCCAGAAGTACATCACCGTGTTCGGCGGCGGAGAGGCGAAGGCCGTGCTGGTGACGTTCACGATCGGCGCCGGCCAAGCTCTGAGCCGCAGCGACGTCGATGCCGTGGTACGCTCGATCAAGGTCAAACGGCTGCCGACGCAGGAGGAATTGCTCGCGCAGCTCTCGTTCGTGTTCAAAGCCGTGCCGCCGTTCCACTTCGCGGCCGCTCCCGACCCGTACAACGCGACGCTCTCAACGTTCGACGGCAACGACGCCACGGGCCTGAGACCGATCGCAATGATCACTCGCGTAGGAACGAGCGCACTACCGACCGAGAGCGCGAAAACGGCCGAGCAGAACTTGAAATCGATGGCCGCGAACGCCGTGATCAAGGAGCGTTCAGCCATGCCGTTCGGCGGCGGCCAAGGCGCCTACCTCTCCGCCGTCGTCGAGAAGCGCACGGTGCTCCTGTTCCTGCGCGTGATGCCGGGCGGCAGCTATCTCCAGCTGCTCGCGGTTGGCGAGACGGCGCAGATGGCGGACGTCACCAAGGCCCTGAAAGAGATCGCCGCGTCCGTCGATCTGCGTTGATCTCTGCGCACGGGCTGCTGCGCGGGAATAGAATGGCCGCTGGGCTGTCGAACGCCCTGACATCGGACTTTACCAAGCTCAATTGATTCGACTGGCCGCCATAACCCTCGCCGCAGCGCTGCTACACGGGCAGGCATGCGCGCAATCACCGGCCGCGCCCGACCCGTCTCCCGCTTCGGAGCCCGGACCTGCTCAAGCCCCCAGTCTGCGCGACGACATCAAAGCGTTTGCGACGGAGCCCGCACGCTGGCGCGGTCGGGACTGGATCAAGGTCGCCGGTATCGCCGCGGCCGTCGGCGTTGCGTACCACTACGACGACAAGGTGCACGAGCACTTTGCGAGGGACGGCGAGCCGAACTATCACGAGGTCGTGGACGCGATGCCCGCAGCCTTCGTTTTCGGTGGCGTGTGGTTCGCGGCCAAGCTCGCGGGTAACGAAGAAGCTCGGTGGGAATCGCTCGCGATGCGCCGAGCCCTCGTGCTCGAGACCCTCAGCTCCGAGGTCATGAAGGTCGCCTTCCGCCGCAAACGGCCGGGCCCGGGCGTGCCCGCGGATCACTGGGGTGGCGGCGGCTTGTCGTTCCCCTCCGGGCACACGGCGGCCGCATTTGCGATCGGCACGGTGTTCGCGGAATCCGGCGACGACAAGCACCGCGCGTGGCGCCGCGTGCTCGGCTATGGGATCGGAGTAGCTACCGGCTACCTACGGCTCGATCACGACGCACACTGGCTGTCCGACACCGTTGCGGGTGCAGCGCTCGGGATTGGCGCGGCCAAGTTCGTGATGAAACGGCGCTCGGGCACGGAGCCGCGCGGCGCGTTTTCGGTACTGCCAGTTAACGGCGGGACGATGCTGTCCTACACGCTGCCGCTGCGCTGATGGTCCGATGCAACTAGGGGCGCAAACTCGAGAAGGGTGACAGGGTTCGAAGTGCTCATTCCGCGCCTCCGCTAGGGTTGCTAGCATCCAGGCGGGGGAATCAGTTCGCGATGAACCGGACGGTGTTTCGTGCCACGTTTGTTACGGCGCTGCTGATGCAGCGCGTTGCGATGGCCGATATCGCATCGTTCGTCGAATCCGCCACCGTCCAAAAGCCGACGCGCGCCGGCATCGCGGTAGACACCGACGCGATACTGCTGAAAGCCGACGTCTCCGTGCAGACCCTTGCTCAGGCCACGCAGCTTGTGCCGCGCGTGAGCTCGAGCGTCGCATTGACGAACCGGCTGGGTCTTGAAGCCAAGGTCGAGCTGCCGGACCGAAACGCACAGGTTGGGCCGACGGGACCGAAAGTCGACACCACCCTGCACTTCGATCCCTCTGCGCCCCTCGTGGATCGGGTCGAAGGCAGATTCTGGAAGTCTCCCGACGGCCAAACCGGCCAACTCGTCCAGCTCGGGTTTCACAAGAAATTGCGCTCGGCTCCTGGGGTTTCCGCGCTGACGATCCGTAGCCACGCGACCTTCGAGACGATGACGGGCGGACTTGCCGCGATCGGCGATGCCCTCGCGATCGATCCGCGCCTCGATACGCGGCGCATGGGACTCGAGACCGAGCTGACCGGCATTTTGCCGAATCTGCCGCCCGGCCGTTCCACCGTTCGAATCAAGGTTGAGAAAACGGCCGGGGGCCNNTTCGGGCGTCTCGGCATGACCGTGAAGATGCTGCGTGACTCGATCGGCACTGCAAACGAATTACAGCCGTCGGTCCGACTTACATTGAGTAGCGAGTTCTAGCCGCCGCGGCATCCCTTTCGCCCCGACCGCTAACGCTCGCTGGAACGCGGCCTAGCTGCGCGCGCAGCCCTCATTGCTCACGCGCGCACTGTCGTCAAGCTCTCTCTAGTTAGTCACGACTTCGGTAGCAGCGACGCCAGCGAGCAGGGCCAGGCAGATGATTGCGATGATGGTCATTGACGTATCTCCTCTCGATTCCTAGGCACACCATAGCCCCGCGGTGATATGATTCCAAGTGACCTTTGTTCACCGCTTCCATGATCTAGTTTCATATCACTATGTCGACTCGCCAACTCGCCCGCATGGACCTCAACCTGCTGTTGACGTTGCAGGTACTACTCGAGTGCCACAGCGTGTCGTTGGCCGCCCGCCAGCTGCACTTGACCCAATCCGCCATCAGCAAAGCATTGGGCCGCTTGCGCGTGCAGTTCAATGACCCGCTGTTTCTGCGCGCGTCAAAGGGGCTGGTGCCCACGCCGTTCGCCAAGCGACTGAAACAGCCTCTGCACGACTGGCTCGAGACCGCCGCCGGATTGTTCGTGCTGGAGGATTTCGATCCAGCGCAGTGGAAGGGCGAGCTCACCTTGGTGGCCCACGAGTTCCTGCACGTCACCCTCGTTCCACACCTTTTAGCGCTGCTGCACGAGCGCGCGCCGGGGGCAAGGCTCCGGGTGCACAGCCAGTACAACCACCAGTTGAAGGGGCTCGAGCTCGGTGAGGTCGACTTCGTGCTGAACCTGGAATTTTCCGAGCTCTCTGCCGACTTCGAGTCGCAAGTGATGTACACCGACGCGCCTGCGATTCTTGCGCGCAAGGCCCATCCACTTCGCAAGAAGCAATGGACCCGCGACGATCTTCTGCGCTATCCGCGCATCGCGCTGCGCGTGCCCGATGCGGACAAGTTCATGATCTTCAAGCCACGCGCCGGCCAGCCGTCATTGAGCCAGCTGTGGCCGGCCGCTTACGAGACCGACGATCTGACGGTGGCGCTGGCCACGGTGTCACGCACTGACTGCCTGCTGCTTGCCGGAGGCTTGTTGAACAGGCTCGCTACCCGCGATCTGAATTTCCAGCCGCTCGACTCCACCTCCGCGCCTCCGTTCAATCTCGCCTACTGTCTCGTGAGCCACCGACGCGTACAGAAATCGGCTCCGCATCAGTGGTTCAAACAGACCGTTTCAGAGCTGTTCAAAACCGTCTGACTCGAATCACGCGGCGGCCGTTTCGGGCCCCGCAAACTGCGAGTTGTACAATTTCGCGTAGGCGCCGGATCGCGCGACGAGCTCGGCGTGAGCGCCTCGCTCCACGATGCGCCCCTCCTCCATCACGAGNNCGATCTGAACGGAGCGCCGCCATGGCGTGTTGCAGCAGCACCTCGGTCCGCGTGTCGACAGAGCTCGTGGCCTCGTCGAGGATGAGTAGCGCCGGCTGGGCGACAAACGCTCTCGCGATCGTGATCAGCTGCTTCTCGCCAGCGCTGATGTTCGTGCCTTCGTCGTCGATGACCGTGTCGTAGCCTGCGGGCAGACTACGCACGAACCGGTCGACGAATGTAGCCTTGGCGGCCTCGAGGATCTCGGCCTCGGATGCGTCGGGGCGCCCGTAAGCGATGTTGTCGCGGATCGTGCCTTTGAACAGCCACGTGTCCTGCAGCACCATGCCGATCCGGGAGCGCAGGTCACCGCGCGACATGGCGGCGATGTCGACACCGTCGAGCGTGATGCGACCGGCATCGAGCTCGTAGAAGCGCATGATCAGGTTTACGAGCGTCGTCTTGCCTGCGCCGGTCGGCCCGACGATGGCCACGGTCTGACCGGGCTCCACCGTCATCGAAAGATCGTCGATCAGCGGCCGCGCCGGATCGTAGCGGAACGCCACGTGATCGAACGTCACTCGGCCGTGCGGAACGCCTGCGAGTTTCTCGAGCGATTCGCCTGAGCTCTCTTCTTCGGCGTCCAATAGCTCGAACACGCGCTCCGCCGAAGCCACTCCGGACTGCAGCAGATTGATCATCGACGCTGCCTGAGTGACGGGCTGCGTGAACTGGCGCGAGTACTNNATGACCACGTAGTTCAAGTTACCTACGAACATCATGATTGGCATGATCAGGCCCGACAGGAACTGCGCACGGAAGCTCGCGTCGTACAGCGCCTGGTTGTCCACCTCGAACGACGCTTGGACCTCTTTGTGGCGGCCAAACACTTTCATGAGGGAGTGGCCGGTGAATGCCTCTTCGATCTTGGCGTTCAGTGCACCCGTTCGCCGCCACTGCGCTACGAACTCTTTCTGCGAATTGCGCATCACGAGGCCCGCAACGACCATCGTGATCGGAATGGTGACCAGCGCAATCAAGGCGAGCGTCCACGAGATCACGAACATCATCGTCACGACGAACACGATCGTCAGCAGCGAGGCCAACAGTTGACTCATGGTCTGCTGCAGGCTCTGCGACACGTTGTCGATGTCGTTGGTGACGCGGCTCAAGATCTCGCCGCGCGGCTGCCGATCGAAATAGCGCAGCGGTAGCCGATTCAGCTTGTTTTCGACGTCGGACCGCAACTCGAACACCGTGCGCTGCACGGCCTCGTTCAGCAAATAGCCCTGAACGAACGACAGCAGCGCCGATGCGCCATACAGAGCCAGCACGATCAGCAGAACCTGGCCGACGGCGCCGAAGTCGATGCCCTGACCAGGCACCACGTTCACGCCGGACAACAGGTCCGCGAGCCGAGCCTGCCCCTGGGCTCGCGCGCCCTCGATGGCCTGCTGCTTGGTGGTATTCGCGGGCAACGTCTTACCAATGACGCCGGCGAATATCAGATCCGTGGCGCCGCCGAGCACCCTGGGCCCGAGCGCAGCCAACGCGACGCTGACGATGCACGTGAGCACCACGATCACGATCTTGATCCGCTGCGGCCGCAGCCTGCGAAGCACGCGTTTGCCCGAAGCAGCGAAAGAAATGGGTTTCTGGTTGATGGTGCTGGGACCCATCCCGCGGCCCGGCCCGCCCTGCATCTGGATGCGCTCGGTGGCCTTCATCGTCTTGGCGTTCATGAGGCCACCTGCAGCATCTGCTGAGATTCGACGATCTCGAAGTAAGTCTTGCAGACTTTGAGCAGCGATTCATGACTTCCCAGGCCGACGACGGCTCCGTGCTCGAGCACCACGATCTGGTCCGCGTCTCTGATGGTCGAGACGCGCTGGGCGACGACCAGAACGGTGGCGTCGTGCATCACGCGCCTGAGGGCCTGCCGCAACCGCGCTTCTGTCGCGAGATCGAGCGCGGAGAACGAATCGTCGAACAGGTACAGCTCGGGCTTGCGCACGAGCGCTCGAGCGATGGACAGACGTTGGCGCTGCCCGCCGGACACAGTCGTTCCTCCCTGCGCAATCGGCGCCTCGAGGCCACCCGGCATCGCAGCCACAAACTCTTTGGCCTGCGCGATCTCGAGCGCAGCCCACATCTCGTCTTCGGTCGCGTTCGGACTGCCGTAGCGAAGATTGCTGGCCACGGTGCCGGAAAAAAGATACGGCATCTGGGGCACGAGACCGATTTTCGACCACAGCGTGTCGGGGTCGAGTTCGCGGACATCCACGCCGTCTACGAGCACGGCGCCGGACGTCGCATCGAACAACCGCGGAATCAAACTGATCAGCGTCGTCTTGCCGGCGCCTGTGGACCCGATAATGGCGGTGGTCTTGCCTGGATGCGCCTCGAACGAAACGTCGCGCAGCACGGGCTCGTCGGCGCCGGGGTACGTGTACTGGACGTTGCGAAACTCGAGGTGGCCGCGCTGCGTGACGTGCGTGACTCCCGCGACCGGCGGGACCACCGAGGATTTCGTATCGAGCACGGCGCTTATGCGCTCGGCGCTTACGGATGCTCGCGGCACCATGATCAGCGTGAACGTCGCCATCATCACGGACATCAGGATCTGTATCAGATAGGCCAGGAACGCCGTTAACGAACCGATCTGCATCTCGCCGCTATCGACCCGCAAGCCGCCGAACCAAAGCACGGCCACGCTGGCGACGTTCAGTACCAGCATGACGACGGGAAACATCGCCGCGATCCACCGGCCGACGGTGATCGACACGTCCGTGAGCTCAGTATTCGCTTTGCCGAAGCGCGCCGCTTCGAACGGCTCGCGCACGAACGCGCGCAACACGCGAATACCCGTGGCCTGCTCCCGCAGCACACGATTGACCCCGTCGATGCGCGTCTGCATCGTTCGATACGCTGGAATCATTTGCCACATGATCACGCCGAGCGCGATCGCGAGCCCAGGCACCGCCACGACGACGAGCCACGAGAGCCCGAAATCCTGCCGCATGGCCATGATGACTCCGCCGATCATCATGATCGGCGCCATGACCATGAGCGTGAACGTCATCATGGCCAGCGTCTGGACTTGCTGCACGTCGTTCGTATTGCGCGTGATCAGCGAAGGCGCGCCGAAGGATGCCACTTCGCGGCTCGAGAACTCGCCCACGCGCCGGAAAACGGCACTGCGTAGATCGCGGCCAAATCCCATGGCCGTGCGAGCGCTCAGGTATACGGCTGCAACTGAGCCCAAGATCTGCACGAACGAGATCCCGAGCATAACCGCACCGATGCGCAGGATGTAGCTCGTGTCGCCGAGTACCACTCCTTTGTCGATGATGTCGGCGTTCAAGCTCGGCAGATACAGCGAGGCAATCGTCGACAGCAGCTGAAGCGCGACGACGCCTGCGATCGGCCGCTTGTACGGTGCGAGATACGTTCGTAGCAATTGCAGCAACATGGGTGTCTAAGCCCCTTCTTGTTTCGCGATACCCGAAAGCAGAATGCTGACGGCGTCGTCTACGCCCAACCGCTCGCGCGCAGGTAGCAGCGGATGCGCACTCGCAAACACCAGACCACGGAAGGCCGCGATCGCGCTCGCCGGCGGAACGCACAGCGCCGCATGGTGCCGTTCGAAAAAATCCCCCAGCGCCGCAGAAATCACGGCACTCGATTCCTTGATCAGCTTGCCCACGTCGCGCTGATTCGCGCCTTGTGACATCGACACGGAACGCAACGACTCTCCGAGGGCAGCCATCCGGTTGAAGTGATCCCGCAGCACAGTTGCGGCTTCGGCGAGCCGTGCTCGCATCGGGGCGGACGGGCTGATGGCGCGTATCGCATCGGCGACGCCCGTCGGATCCATAGCCGCCTTGACCGCCTCGAAAATCAGCGCCGACTTGTCCGGGAAGACCCGGAAGATCGTGCCCTCCGCGATGTCCGCTGCCTGCGCCACCTCCGCCGTGGTCACCGACGCGCCTTTCGCGATCAGCAGCGGAACGACGACTTCGAGAATCGCGCGGCGCCGGTCGGCGGCGGCCATTGGGCGGGAGCGGGCCTCCCTCTTCTTCATCGCGGCGATGCTATATGAGTGAGTACTCACTCACAAGATCGAGGCAACCCCTTCTTGTCAGAGAATAGCCTACACGCCGTTAGGTAATTGTCCTGATGTCCGCTCTCCCGGCGTTCCCCTAAGGTGACGCGAACTGCCACCGCGGCAGAGAACGCTTAACGGAACAGAGGACGGAGGAACCAACGAATGACAATCAGAATATCGTTGTCGGGTGCGAATCTGAAGACGTCAACTGTCGAGGTGCGTGAGGTTCTCAACATGACGGAACGCATGCGTCTTCTCGAACAGCTAGCTGCCAAACGCGGCGTGTGCAGCGCGTCTTTCAGCGCGAGCGAACCGCAGCGCCTCAGCGTCGAATACGACGCGGACGTCGTTTCCACGCTGGGAATATTGGATTTCTTCGAGACCTGTGCGTTACACGCACAGGTATTGCCGCGCCGGAAACGGCCATCGATGGGCGCGCCTTCGGAAACACAGACGTTGTAATGAAGCGAGCCGGTTGAGCGTTGTCTCTGGCGCGGCCGGTCAAGCCTTCAAGATCTCTTTAATGCGTTACGTGCTTTCAGACGTGGCTGCGAGGGAGCGTAACCACAGTATGCCGAGAATGCCCGCCGTTACCGAAGCTACCAGAATCGCCATTTTCGACGCGTTCACGAGGAGCGGATCGCTGGCGTAGCCAAGATTCGCAATGAAGATCGACATAGTGAAACCGATGCCACCGAGGATGCCCGCGCCCGCGATGTGGGCCCACCGCAATTCTGGCGGCAGGCGGCAGAGACCGATCCACGTTGCCGCGGCGCACAGCGTCATTACGCCCAGGGGCTTGCCCAGCAACAGACCGAGTGCGATTCCGAGGCCGTTGGTCGATAAGAGATCTGCACTCCAACTGGCGTCGACGACAATCCCTGCGTTCGCCAACGCGAAGATCGGAAGAATCAGGAACGCGACGGGCGTGTGGAGCGCATGTTCAAGCCTGTAAGAGGGTGACACCCCATGCTCGGAGGCAAATGGAATGGCGAATGCCAGCATCACTCCAGCCAACGTTGAATGAACCCCAGACTTCAACATCAGGAACCACATCACGCCGCCGCCTAGCAGGTAGGGAATCAAAGACATCAACCGAAGCACTCGATTGAACACGATCAGCGTGAACCACACCGCGATCGCGGCTCCGAGAAAAACAAGTGAGATGTTCGAGCTGTAGAAGACCCCGATGATTACGATTGCTCCAAGGTCATCAATCACCGCAAAAGCGACCAAGAAGACCTTCAACGCCGTCGGTACCCTGTTCCCGATGATCGCGAGCGCCCCGAGAGCAAAAGCGATATCAGTCGCCATCGGTATCCCAAAGCCAGCCTGGGTAGGCGTCCCGGCATTCAGGAAATAGTGAATCAACACTGGCGCGACCATTCCACCGATCGCTGCGACCGCCGGTAAGAGTGCCTTTCTCGGATCAGATAACTCGCCGACGTAGAGCTCCCGTTCCAGCTCAAGTCCGATGAACAGAAAGAACACCGCCATCAGCGCGTCGTTGACCCAGTGCAGCAAGGTCAACCCACCGAGGCTCGATTGCCAGAACGCAAGGTAGCTCGGACCAAGTGCAGAGTTCGTGAACGCTAGGGCAACGGCCGTAGACGCGATAAGCACGACTCCGCCTGACTGTTCGGACTTCACGAACCTGGCAAACGTATTCGAAATTACCACTAACGCTGCCTCGGATTTCTCAAAGCGCCTGGATGATAACAATGATCGCCGCGCCGTGGCCTCACTACCGCCGAGACTCTCGAGTAGTTCGCCGATATTTCTGTCGGCGCGTTCCATTGCCGCCGCGCGGCTCGCCTAACGCAGCTACCCATCATCGTGGGATTCGTTCTCGCGGTCGCCGAACGGCTAACATATGGAGCCATTCTTGTTTTGCACGTAGCTTCGACGGTAGTCTCTTTCAACATGTACTCCAGCTGCGAAACGAGGACCGATTGCTTACCCAGGGGCAGCCTCGTCCGTCGAGCGCACGCGTCGGCAAACCGCAGGGATGTGATTCTTCCGTGAACCGCGCGACTGAAGGCAAGAACCCTCCCCTGCACGGGATCCGCGCGTGCGTCTTCGACGCCTATGGAACACTATTCGACCACGCCTCAGCGGCGCTGCGCTGCCGTGACGCGCTCGGCGAAAAGCTCGAGGAACTCGTTTCCCTCTGGCGTACGAAGCAGCTGCAATACACATGGCTGCGATCTCTCCAATCGCGTCACGCGGATTTTTGGCAGGTCACCGGCGACGCTCTCGACTTCGCGCTCGAGACGGTGGGTATCGAGGACGGCCGCCTGCGTGAACGCCTGATGGATCTCTATCTCACGCTCGAGCCGTTTCCAGACGTGCCAGAGGCCCTAACCCGCCTCCAAGCGGCGGGCCTTAAAACAGCCATTCTCTCGAACGGCACGCACGCGATGCTCGAGGCAGCCGTAAACAGTGCCGGACTAGGCGGGCTGATCGACGCGATATACTCGGTCGATGCAGTCGGCATCTTCAAGCCGCACCCGAACGTATATCGGCTCGCCACAACGGGGCTCGGCATGCCCGCGGACGCGATCGCATTTCAATCCGCCAACGCGTGGGACGCCTACGCAGCGTCGGCCTTCGGCATGCGCGTCGTCTGGTGCAACCGCTACCGGCAGCGGCCTGAGCGATTGCCCGGCCAGCCTGATCGGGAGATCGAGTCTCTTACGGAATTGCCGCAGCTCGTGGGCGCCTAACGCGAACGGCCAACGCTACGGCCAAGGAGCGAAAATTCTATGAAGGTCAGTATTGCAACCGTGCGCGCTCGAATGTTGGCTGCGACCGCAATGGTCGTGGCGGGGCTCGCCGCCCCGGCTTCGGCCGTGGAGCCGCAGAAGCCCTATGCCGAGCTCACTCCGCGTCCGATGTGGGCGGAGAAGGTAAAGGAAGGTCTCTACGTGGTGCGCGGACCGCTCGGTCCCTGCCTGCCGATGCCTTGCCCGGCTGTTCCGTCGCCGCTCAATCCGGACGGATTGCTGCACGAGCCGGGCGACGTGGCGGTGCGCGTGACGCCCGAGGGGCTGATCATCGTGGACACCAAGTTCGCCTACAACATCCCCGAGCTTCTGAAGGTCATCAAGACGATCTCCGACAAGCCGATCAAATACGTCCTCGCGAGCCACTACCACGCCGACCACAACGGCGGCATCGGCGAGATGATCAAGCTAGGGGCGACGGTGGTGGTCAACGACAAGCTGCGCGACGCCTACGACCGCAGCAAGCACGACGGTTCCTCGCCGCAGGTAACCTTCGGCGACTACGGCACGATTCAACTCGGCGGAGTCAAGGTGGAGATGCACCACTTCGCCACCGGTCACACACGCGGCGATACCTTCGTCTACTTCCCCGACCTGAAGGTCGTACACACCGGCGACGTGGCTCCCGAGGGCATGCCGACCTTCGACTACCGGGACGGCGCGAGCGCGGTCGGCTGGGTCAACGAGATGTATGACCTTCTGAAGCTCGACTTCGACTGGGCGATCCCGGGGCACGGCCGGCTGCTCACCAAGGATGAGATCCGTCAGTACGTAAAGAACGTCGAGATCATGAACGACCGCATGAAGGAACTCGTGCGCCAAGGCGTGCCCGTGGAAGACACCGGCAAGCGGCTGAAGCTCGACGATCTTGGCTGGGCCAGGAGCGCCTCCACTAACACGTTCCTGCTGGCCGGCAGTATCCCCGGCTACTATGCAGAAATGAAGGCCGTCCTCGAGCAAGAGCAAAAGCTCGACGTACCACACTGATCGTCGCGTACGGCTGTGTTTTGCAAGATCCTGCCTCTAGTTTGGCGGTGTGAGCTCTCGCGTCGTTGCGCGCGAACCATCTAGCGTTGATCTGAGCTCCTGGCGTCGTCGAGCACAAGGGGAGCCGCGCCAAGCCCGAGCCGATAGAGCGTGTCGATGAGCTCATAGCAAATCGCGAGCTCGCGTCGATCTGGCATCCAGGCGGCCTCGGGCCGCCCGCAGCTTCGTATCACGAGCCGGAACGGGCGATCAAGTGTGAAGCGCTCGTGCAGGCGCGCGATGACCCGTTCGAGCAGCTCGATCGATCTGAGCCTCTGGACGACCGACGTCGAGACCCCCGTCGGCGCTTTCTCATATACGATCTCCGACTCGGCGCCGGGCCCATCCCCAGGCCGCCGCCCGTAAGTTTGAAGCACCCATTCTATCGCGCCGCTCGCACGCGCATATTCCGTCACGCAGCTCTGGGCGCGCTCGCCGGAGAAGCCGAAGGCGTGCGGCACTCGCACGAACGCAGCCGGATCACTGCCGTACAACAGACATCCGATCTGGTAGTAACGTTGAATGCTCAACGCGTGCTCGCCCCAATACGGAATCTCGGCTCCCTTCGAAGTACCCGCTTCCCACGACGCGGAGAAGGCCATTGCAGCCGCAAGCAGAAACCTCTGGGCACGATCGCGTTGTGTCGGATCCAAAGGCTCTTCGAGTAGCAATGCCATCGTGGCGATGTAGTCAGCCGCGTTCTCAACAGGGCCGATGATTGGGATGTTCTTCTCAGAAATGAGGAGATGCGCGATCTCGTGAACGAGCAGGTATTCGACGTTGCCCACGACGAACTCGATCGGGTCCGTGCGCGCTCCGGCCTCGGACTGGCGCTGATGCGCCCCGGCTGTCGACTCATCCGCGCGGATCTGGCTCTGCGCTGCCCCCAGCAATGCCTGGGCGGAGCATGCGGAGATCGCGACCAGCACGGCCCACGGGCGCCGTCGAGCGCCTCGCTTGGGCGGCTTCGTCGAGTTAGCCTTCATTTTGGCAGCCTCAGCAACTGCAGCCACCGCCCGAGTGCCCGGCACCGGCTACTTCAGCAGCTTTTCGACCGCCTCGTTGAATTGTCGCGAATCCGGCGCCACGCGGCTGTCGAAGTACTGCGCAACGGTGCCATCGGCGGCCACGAGATATTTGTTGAAGTTCCACTGCGGCTCCTGGGTCTGCCGCGCGAGCTCCTTGAACACCGTGTTGGCCTCCGGTCCCTTCACGTGTTGCGGCGCGAGCATCGTGAACTTCACGCCGTAGTTGATGAAACACATCGTGGCTGCTTCGGCCTCATCTTTCGCTTCCTGATTGAAGTCATCCGATGAGAAGCCGACCACCACGAGCCCCCGAGCTTTGTACTTCTCGTAAGCCTCTTCCAGTCCTTTGAACTGCGGCGTGAAGCCGCAATGGCTGGCTGTGTTCACGATCAGCATCGGTTTGCCCGCGACGAGCGTGCAGAGGTTCACGCTGTCCGATGAGTGCAACTTGCGGTACTCCTGATTCAGGAAGGCCGGGCACGATCCGGCGGCGGATGCAGTCGCCACCGCGGAGACCTGCGGCGCGGGCGACAAGTGCAACACTGCAATCAGCGATACGAATGTCGCTACGGCATTGACGGTCTTCATCGGCGGACCTCGCGTTCATCTTCCGGGGGAATAGACAATACCCCAGGTCGGCGTGTCACCGCTTGCGCGGGCTGCGCAGCGTCAGGATCCGCCACGACACGCGCACGGCGCGCGCGAGCGGCTCGATCATCAGCGGCCGGTATAGCGCGGCGTCCGCCGGCGACCACACGCCGGGCTCCGCTACCGGATCCACACGCCGCCGGTACTTCAACTTCAGCCATGCGTTCAAATCCAGCTGCACGAACATCGCGAACCGCCAGCGGTTCCAGACTCCGCCACGCGGATCGCGGCGGCACGCGATGCCGAAATCGATCAAGTACGGCTGCTCGCCGGCGCCCACGATCACGTTGTCCTTGCGTTTAAGGTCGCCGTGCGCGACGCCGGCCTTGTGCATGGATTGGATAGTGTCGAGCAGCCGGGCGTAGAAGCGCTCCCGATCCGTGAGGCGCGAGTCCCGCTCGCGTAGCGACGGACCGGCGATGTACTCGAGCACGAGCGCTTCGTTATCCACGAGACCGTAAGCGCGCGGGATGCCCGCAATGCCGCCGAGTTGCTTGTAGATGGAGCCCTCGCGCCGCAGAAAATACCGCCACAGTCCGGGGAGCACGCCGCGGTGTGGCGTCTTGACAACCACGTTGCCGAAAGGCGTTGCAACGACGCGTGTCGTCGCTTGGTAACCGCTGCTGAGCTCGCGCGTCGGCGCCCCCGAGAGCGCCATTTTGAGCTGCTCCGGCGAGGGAGCGGAGTGTGGAATCTAAATTCCCCTGAGAAATGTTTTGGATACGCCGACTCTTAGCGACTCGAGCGTCGATCGGTGCTGGTGGCCAGCGACAACCTGTGCGTAAAGTTTGAGGTACTGCTCCGCCATACGGGCAGGTGAAAACGCGGCTGCGGTGTCTCTAGCGCGGCTCGCGAAGCTGTCGCGAAGCGTCCGGTCAGCAACGAGGCGTTCCAGCTGCTCGCAAAACGATCGCACATTGTTCGTGGGGAACAGCAAACCGTTACGTTCGTGATCGACGACCTCCGGAATACCGCCAACTGCAGAAACCACAGCGGGTATTCCTAGCGACATCCCCTCGAGAATGGCGGACCTGGGTGCTTCGGTGCGAGACGGAAAAACCAGGATGTCGAGCAGGGCGTAGTAGTCCGCCATCCGGGGCACCCCGTCCGTGAACCACACATTCGAAACGCCTTTCGCCTCCGCACGAAGCGCGGCCGCGTCTGGGCCCTGGCCAATGATGAGAAACGCTATTTCCGGCCGTGCGTCTTCGAGTAGTTTCGCAACGGCAATCGTAAGCCGCTGACCTTCCGTCGCGTCGTCTAACGGCCCCACATGCCCGATCAGCACCTTACCTCGGAAGCTTCTGCGCAGGTCAGCGACCCTTCCGACATCGGGAAGCTGCAAGCTGGGTGCGCAGTCGTACACCACGTCGGACACGCAGCGATTGTCGTAGTGCAACATGGTCTCAACGACGGCGACTGACACGCCAACAATCGATTTCGCTCGCCTGTAGCACCAGCGGGTAGCAGCGTCGCCTTTCGGCGGCTTCACCATGCGGTGCGTGGCGAGGAAAGGCGTGCCCAACGTCGAACGTGCTGCTCCCGCGAGCACACTACTTTCGTCGTGAACGTGAACGATGTCAGTGCGTGCCGTGTGACGCAGAACATCGAGCGAGGAATTCGTTATGGGAACGATCCGGGCATCGGAACGCTCCGTCTCCAGTGCCTGCTGGAGGAGACTGTTCCTCCTTACGACGACTCGCTGCGCCACTGACCCGGAAAGTGCTTTTACGAGTGCCAGTGTTTGACGCTCGCCACCCCCGAATCCCCCGCTCATATTCACGTGGCAAATGTGCAAATCGTCCTCGCGCGCCCCGAACTAATAGGTGGGAGTCTAAGCCCCCATCCTTGGGCAACGATCCATACGATTTCGTAATGTAATGATGCACGGATCGCGGGCCGCATTGCCACATCTCGCTGCAAAAAAATAGGAGTCGAAAGGGGGTCTTTCGGTAGCGAAAGCTCCCGGCCTGGATCAGACTTGGCACAGCTGAGTTCCTTTGACACGAGGCCGGAAACACGGACTCGCGCGTTATCGCACAAAGGCCTCGCTGTCTTCACCTAGAACTAGGCGACACCGGGAATCGCCACAAAATAATGATTACGAGCTCGACGAAGCTTCTCCTGATTCTCATTGCGATCTACTTCTTGGGCATCTTCGACCATGCCCTTTGGGCACCCATGGATACGGTGGGCGCCGGGATGATATGGGGGATGCACGCTGCGGGCTCATGGGTGGTCCCACTGCTCAATGGCCAGCCCTATCTAGAAAAACCGCCGTTGATGCACTGGACCGCCCTCGGGCTGATTAGCGTGACCGGGCAACTCAATGAAGCAATGGTCCGCATGCCCTCTGCCCTTTACGGCCTGGGGGCGGTTCTCATCACCTATTACTGGGGGCGACGAGAGCACAGCCCGCGAGTGGGATTGTGCGCCGCCTTTCTGTGCTCGGGGTCACTTCTCTACCTCGAGTATTCGAGGAGCGTGCTCACCGATGCCGCGCTGGTCTTCGTGGTCGTTCTCAGCATGCAGCTCTTCTGGTGGGCTTATTCGCGACACCGGAACCGCGTGTTGGACTTTGCGCCGTTCATCTTGGCGGCATCCGTGGCCTTCTTCGCCAAGGGTCTCGTAGGTGTAGCGTTCATCTGGGCGCCCATCATGGCTTTCCTCGCTTACCGTCGGCAGTGGCGATGGTTCTTCCTGCTGCCGATGTTCTACCTACCAGTATTTTCCGCATTGGTCGGTTTCTGGGCGTACCGAGTCTGGCTTGTCGGTGGCGAAGAATATTTGCGAATCATTTTTGTAGACAACCAACTCGGACGGTTCTTTACTTTTTCGGATGCCAACCTT
The DNA here is from genome assembly GCA_003155415.1 of Gammaproteobacteria bacterium. Classification (GTDB taxonomy): domain Bacteria; phylum Pseudomonadota; class Gammaproteobacteria; order Steroidobacterales; family Rariloculaceae; genus FEN-1219. The sequence continues at coordinate 19,960 of PMCP01000163.1, forward strand.
CCGGCTGACCCCTACTTTGTCCACAAGGAGGGGCTCTCGTATTACTTGCGAGACTTGCCGCCACGCATACTTCCGTGGGTCGTCCTGGTGCCTCCGGCGATCTACTACTGGTTTCGACGCAGCGCGCCGGCGCGCACGGATTTCTCCGTCTATCTGAGTTTCTCGCTCGCTATCATGCTGTTGATCTTGCATGCCTCCTCGGCGAAGGTCTCTGAGTACGCTCTGCCGGTATTGCCCATTCTTTTCTATCTCACCGCCGTCTGGTTGGACACCGCGCTGAAGCGCTGGACTTCGTCCTTCGACAAGTGGGCAATCGTGCTGGCCGGTCTTTGCGCAGGCCTCGTGGCATTGCTGCCACCGCTGATTATCATCAGCCTCTATCTTGCGCCGCAGAGCTTTCTTGCTCGTTACACCGGCGATATCGACGTTATCCGCGTAGCGGCACCTCGAGCCGGCGCGATTTACCTGCTCGCTAGCTTGATCCTGACTGTCGTGATCGTGGGTGTCGTTGGGTATGCAGGCTCCCAACTACGCACCGACCGACGAGAACGGCTCGCCGACGCCTTCCCGGGTACGATCACGTTGCTGCTGATGATTGGCCTCGGCCTCTTCACGCAAGTCTACGACCCGCAGCGCTCGTGCAAGCCCGTGGCCGATAGCCTGTCGCAACTGATGCGTGAGGGCCGGCAGATNNGTCCACGATACTGCCAAGGCTGCGACTGACTTTCTGGACAGCACTCCACGCGCAACTCTGTTGATCGAAAAGGACGACCTTAAGAAGAGCACGTTCGCTACGCTACCTAGTCGGTTCTCCGTGACTACTATCGACTATCCGGGTATAGCGGCTCGAAACTACGCGTTGATCAGCAACTGAGCGGTCGGCGCACTACTGCGGATCTCCCGCCGTGCGTGCGGCGGCATACGTAAAGCGCGTAGCGAAAACCGGACGGGAGAGAACAGTGGCGCTCGCAAATCGACGGGCTACGTACAAATTCGTATCCGAACTCCTACGACTTAAGTCTAAGCTTCGTTCCATTCCGTACCGCCCTACAACATCAGAATCATCTAAGGCCGGGAGAACCGAACGTGCAGGCACCGCTGGAGGTACGATTTCACAACCTCCTACCGTCACCGATGGTCGAAACGGCGATTCGCGACAATTTCCGGGAGATCGAACAACTCGCTCCGGAGTTGGTGAGCTGCCGCGTAACGATAGACTCGCCGCATCGCCATCACGAGCAAAACAAACTCTTCGCGGTCACCATCGATCTGCGCTTCGCCTGCGGAGCGGTCGTCGTCAGCCGGCGTCCTGTGCAGGGTGCAAACGAAGATGCCTACGTCGCCGTGCGCGACGCATTCGACGCGGCGCGCCGGCAACTCATGTCGGCCCGATCGTCCGCGCCACGTGTGGTTTGACGAGGAGCACGTCGGTCGCGCCTCGGTGAAGTACGCGCTCCGCTGTATAACCGATCATGAGCTCCGCGATTCGACCGCGGGCGAGCACGCCCATGACCACGATATCCGCGCGGCCGCTCTTAGCTAGATCCTCGAAGACGCGATGCGGCTCGCCCTCGGCGAGGACCGCGGCGTCGGCCGGCAACTCAGCAGCGGCGAGAAGGCGCACTACAGCGCGACGGCGCTCCTCGATCTCATTCGCACCGAGAGTGCGCGTCGCACCCAAAAGATCGAGCGTGGGACGGCAGTGAACGGCCGCGAGCGCCGCACCGCACTGCGATTGAAGCTGCTTCGCTTGGGCCAAAATGGCGACGTCCAATTCCGCCGGCTTCGCGTGAACGTGAAATGGATCCACCGCCGCGACAACATGTCGATACTTGGCGCGTCCATCGCTCTGCACGACGAGCACCGGAGAACTGCACGTCAGAACCAACTGCCAATCGCCGTGCGACCAACCGAGCTCGCTCGACAGCGTCATCAAAACGACATCCGGATGTTCGGCGACTAAAACGTGTTGCAGCAGCGTCGGGGAGAGACGCGCCCACCGAACGTCCGCCCGGCATCTGATGCCGCAGCTTTCCACCGACTTCACGAGAGCGCGGGCGCTTTCGCTGCGGTCGTGGACGAGTCTGTTCCGTAGCGGTGCATAGATCTCCGTGTTGCCCATGTAGCCCTCGAGCGCCGGCTCGTAGACAGCATCGAGGAGAACGATCTCGGTTTGCGCAGACGACAGCGTCAACGCACGTTGAAGGGCCGGCTGATCGAACGCCGAGTCCCTCAAGAGAACGAGAAGTCGTGTGTACATGGTCGCAATCTAAGAACGCTTCCGGCGTTCCTCGTATCCGCACTTCTACGTATGCGCGTTCTACGTAGTAGTACGTAACGCCAAGCCACGTCGAGCGCGACTACAGTCCAGCCATGCTCGACTATCGACTTAAAGACGGCACAAGCGTAGCTATTCGTCCAATCTGCGTCGGCGACGAGGTCAGCAACGCCGCGTTCGTCGAAGCCTTGTCGCAGGCAAGCAAACACTTCCTGTTTCTCGGTGGTGTCAACCGCATGAGCATGCAGGCATTGCAACGCCTGTGCGATCCGGAAGAAGGCCGCGAAATGGCGTTCATCGCTTTTCCGCGCGAAGGCGAGACTGGACGTCAGATCGGCATTGGCCGCTACGCGGGAGCCACGGCGAAGCACGGTGCGGAAATATCCATCGCCGTAGCCGACGACTGGCAGCACAAAGGCCTCGGCATATTGCTACTCAAACAATTGGTGGAGCACGCGCGATCGCACGGCATTGTTCGGCTCTATTCAATGGACGCAGCGAATAATACCCGCATGCGAACTCTTGCCAGGCACTTCGGCTTTACTGAGCACGCCGACCCCGACGACATACGCCAAGTTATCTACGCGCTCGATATCCCACCAGAATCGCCGAGGAATTGAAGCAGACCATGCCAGCCTTACGTAACCGTTCGCGCGCGCTGATCCCCACGCGAAGACTCGGGTTCGGAAACCCGCGTCTCGCCGAGGAGATTCACGATCCGTACCGAACCCCAGCGAAAGCGAAGGGACCTGCATGCTGCCCGGACTGCGGGGCGACCTACCTGAGAGGCCGATGGGCGTGGGCTCGACTCACGCCGGCGCCGACATCGCGGATCACCTGCCCGGCCTGCAGGCGCGTACACGACCGCGTGCCGGCTGGCGAGATTGTGCTGCAAGGCACATTCCTCGGGGCACACGCAGATGAGGCGCTGCGCGTTTTGCGTAACATCGAGAAGGCCGAGTCGAAGGATCATCCGCTGCATCGGATCATGAATATCCGCCGTGGATCGCCCGGCTTGACCGTCACCACGACGGACATCCATCTCCCGCGGCGTATTGTCCATGCGCTCGAAGCGTCATGGGGCGGCGAGGCGACAATTCACTACGACGAGAGCGCCCATTTCGCACGAGCCTCCTGGGAGCGGAACGACTAGAGCCGCGGATCGGCTTTAAGCGATCGCGAACCGTGGCCACGTGCTCTGCGGGCCGAGCGCGATTCTGATTCTCGCGTCGAGCGCCGTACAACCTGACGGCGTCGCGAACAACGGATTGATGTCCATCTCGAGGACTTCCGGAAAGGCGGCGAGCAAACGCGACACGCGTACGACGACGTTGACGACTGCATCGACATCGACAGCCGGCACGTTGCGGTAGCCGCGCATCCTGCGGTAAACGCGTGTGCGCGCGACCAACTCTCGTGCGAGCTTGGTGCCGATCGGCGGCAACTCGAGCGCCGTGTCGCTGATGGCCTCGACCGCCGTGCCACCCTCTCCGAACAGCACCACCGGCCCGAAATCGCCGCCGGTCGTCACGCCCACAATGAGCTCAAGACCACCGTTGCGATCGACCATTGGCTCGATCGTAAAGCCGCGCAAGTCCGCGTCGGGACGCAAGATGCGCACTCGCTCCAGCATCCGCGCGGCAGCTTGGCGCACGGCCGCCTCCCCCACGAGGCCGACCACGACGCCTTCCACATCGGACTTGTGGACAATCTGGGGAGCAGCGATCTTCAACACGACTGCGCCGCCCAGCGTTGCAGCGGCTTGCGCGGCTTCGCCCGGTGTAGCCGCCTCCACGACGTGCACGGTCGATATTCCATAGGCGGCCAGAACGTCACGCGCTTCGGGCTGCGTCAGCCACTCGCGCCCGTCGGCACGCACCCGCTCGAAGACGTGCCTCGCGGCCGCGTGATTGACGAGTACCTCGCCGGCCGGCGCTGAGTCCTCGCCAAGCAGTGCCTGCTCGTCGTGCCGGTGCTGGACCATACGCATGAATGCCGCGACCGCGCGCTCCGGTGTTTCATAGGTGGGGACCCCCGCGTTCTGCAGTGCGCGGCGGGCTTCAACCGCTGACTTTTCGCCGAGCCAGCTCGTCAGCACCGTCGCGGTGGGCCGCCTGGCGACGAGCGCAGCGACGGCCCGCGCCGCTTCGACGCCCGACGACACCGCGGTCGGACAATGCAATACAAGAACACCGTCGACTTCCGAATCGTCGAGTACAGCCTCGAGCGTTTGCTCGAACCGAGCGGGCGTCGCGTCACCGACAATGTCGATCGGATTGGCGTGCGACCACGCCGGCGGCAGCATGCGTTCGAGCCGCGCGATCGTCTCGCCACCAAGCTGCGCAAGCTTGCCACCCAGATCGAACAGCGCGTCGACGGCAAGCACGCCGAGGGCGCCTCCATTGGACACGATCGCGAGGCAACGTCCCGACGGGGATTTCGCGAGCGCGAGCGTCTCAGCGGAATCGAACAGTTCCTCGATCGTGTCGACTCTCACCAACCCAGCGCGGCGAAACGCAGCCGAGTATTCGGCGTCGGGGCCCGCCAAACGGCCGGAGTGGGATGCTGCGACGCGCCCACTGCGCGCGTGTCTGCCGCCCTTCGCGACGAACACCGGTTTCCTGCCAGCCGCGGCTCGCGCGGCAGCCATGAACTTTGGCGCGTTAGGAATCGCTTCGACGTACAGGAGTATCGCTGACGTCGTCGGATCGGTTGCCAGATACTCGAGCAAATCGCCGAAATCGACGTCGGCCATGTCGCCCAGGGAAACCAGATGCGAGAAACCAATCTGCCGCGCACCGGCCCAGTCGAGCACCGACGTCAACAACGCGCCCGACTGTGTGACGAGCGCGAGGCCGCCCGCCGCCGGGAGCATGTGCGCGAAGCTCGCGTTGAGCCCGATGCCGGGGACGATCAGGCCGAGAGTATTCGGACCGATGATCCGCATCTCGGAATTTCGGGTAGCCGCCAGCAGCTCTCGCCGCAACGGGCTCTCGCGCGAATCCTCAAAGCCCGCAGAGATGATCAGGGCGCCGCCGGCTCCGCGATCCGCGAGCGCGCGGACGATGGCCGGAACGCTCCTTGCGGGCGTCGCGACGACGGCAAGATCCGGCGTTTCAGGCAAGCTCGCGACATCGGCGTAGGAGCGCAGTCCGAGCACGGTCGTCCGGCCCGGATTGACCGGCATGAGACGGCCGTGGAAACCCGCGCCCACGAGGTTCTCGGTGAGGATGCGGCCGAGCGCCCCCACGCGCTCGGTCGCGCCGATAATCGCGATCGAGCGCGGCCGGAGGAGCGCGCCGATGCCGGACCGCGCGGGCTCCCCCTTACGCGATGCAATCAGATCCGGCGATTCGTTCTCATCAGACACCACTCCTGCCCTCCCCGTAACGCTCGAGCACTTCGCTCAAACTACGTACATGCCGCAGCAGCGTGCGGTGGCTCGCCCGCCTACACTGCAATCATCGCCTCGAAAAGGATGGCCAATGAAGAAATCGATCGCACTGCTAATCTGCGCGCTCGGTGCCACAACGGCTCACGCTGCCGAGCCCAATGGCCGCGCACTGTTCGCGATCCACTGTGCCGCATGTCATGGCACGGACGGTGAAGGTGACGGGCCCGTTGCTGCCGCGATGCTGATTACTCCACCGAACTTGCGAACGCTCGCGGCGCGCGCGGGCACCTTTCCGGCGGAAACGATCGCGGCCTATATCGACGGAAGAACGCAGCGCGCAGCGCACGGTAGCCGCTCTATGCCGGTGTGGGGGCCCTTCCTGGAGGCAGGCGAGGACGAAAGTTCGCAAGCGGCGGGACGAGCGCGTATGGCCGCGCTGATCGAGTTCATTCGCCAGCTTCAGTACCACTAGATCTAGCACCGTCGACAGCGAGTATTTCGCCGACGGTGCTGACGAGCGCTGCCACGGAGCGCAGTTTTAGCTTCTGCATCACGCGTGCGCGATGCAGCTCCACCGTTCGCTGGCTGACGCCAAGATCCATCGCAATGACCTTGTTTGCGTGGCCGCGAACGACGTGCTGCATGACCTCCATCTCGCGCGGAGTCAATAGCGCCATGCGATCGCGCACTACCCTTTCCTGCTCGCTCGCGGCGCGCCTCTCCGTGTCGAGCTGCAGCGCTTTGTGAATGCGATCGATGAGGTCTTGATCGCGAAACGGCTTCTGCACGAAATCGCTTGCACCGGCCTTCATTGCACTCACCGCCATCGGCACGTCACCGTGGCCCGTGATGAAGATGACGGGGATCGGGGCGCGCTGCTCGTTCAAACGCTGTTGGAGCTCCATGCCGCTCAGGCCCGGCATCCTGATATCTGCCACGAGGCACGAATGCCGGCGGCGATCGTAGTGATCCAAGAATTCCATGGCGGATGGATAAGCCTCATAGGCGAGTCCGACCGAGTCGAGCAAGATGCCGAGCGCATCGCGCACGGCATCGTCGTCGTCGACCAAGTAGATCAACGCGGTGTCGCCCTTAACTGTGGGTCCATTTACTGAGCTGCTCATTGGATTAGCTCGACCTCATTGATCGGCGGCAACGAAACGACGAACGTTGCGCCTCCATCGGGGTTGTTGCGATAAGAAAGGGCGCCCCCGCAAGACTGGACGATACTCTGACTCACGGCAAGTCCGACGCCGAGGCCGTCCTTTTTCGTCGATACGAAGGGGTGGAAGATGGTGGCGCCGAGCTCGGCGGAAACGCCGTGCCCGTGATCGGATACGGCAACTTCGACCCTGCCAGCACTACCTATGCGAGTACGCACATCGATGCCGCGGTCCTTCGATGGCAGGTTGGCCATGGCGTCCACTGCGTTGCGGGTCAAATTCAGCACGACCTGTTGCAATCCGCCCGCGTCCGCTCTCACCCGGGGTAGACCGCTCCCGTACTCGAAGCGAATCGGAATCGCCTGCGCGCGACTATCCGCTTCGGTCAGCAGGCGCACGTCCTCGATTAGGGCATTGATATCGAGCGCACGTGCGTCGACCTCCTGCTTGCGGAGAAATCTGCGCAGATCCTCGATGACTTGTCCCGCGCGCAACGCCTGCTCGTCGATCTTATGGCACACTTCGGCAAGCTTGCCGGCGTCGATCGGGTTGCGTTGCAGCAATCGCTTTGCGGCCTGCGCGTATGTAGCGATGGCGCTCAGCGGCTGATTGATCTCGTGTGCGATGCCGGCCGCCATCTCACCCATCAGATTGACCCTGCCTGCATGGGCAAGCCGGCTCTCGAGCGAACGGGCTCGCTGTTCTTGCTCGCGCTGCGCGGTCAAGTCCCGAATGATGCCGACAAAATGCCGGCCGCGATCGCTGTTTGATTCGCCGATGGATAACGCGATAGGGAATTTCACTCCGTCGCGGCGCACCCCTTCGACTTCACGGCCGATTCCGATGACGCGCGGCTCGCGCGTCGACAGGTAGCGTTGCAAGTAGCCCTCATGCTGCGATCCATCGGTTTCTGGCATGAGAATAGCGACGTCGCGACCGAGAACGTCGGCGGCGCCGTAGCCGAACATTCGCTCCGCCGACCGATTGAACGTGATGATTCGGCCGTCCTCGTCGATCACGACGATCGCGTCGACGGCGGCGTTGAGCAAAGCTTCCCATTCGGCGGCGAGCATGGTTTGGTATTGAGACATGCCGTCCATTCTCCAGCCATACGTGGAATCCGCAACGGCCTAGGCACTTTACCGAGTGATCTCTCGCTGCGCTGCACCGTATAAATCTCCGACATCAACCGCGGCGGAGACCCAGCTAATGATTCCACAGAAACGCATTCTCGTCGTCGTCGATCCAACGGCGGCGGAGCAGCCCGCGGTCAATCGTGCAGCGTGGCTCGCAAAACAGATCCCAAGCCACATCGAGCTTTTCGTCTGCGATCAATCCGCAGCGACTGGCAGCCGAATTGGAAGCAAGCCGGCGCTGCTCGCGGCCGCGCGCGACCGGTTGCTCGCAGGTCACGTCCGTCGCTTACAGGCGCTCGCGGAACCGTTATTAGCGTCGGGACTGCAGGTCGATGTGGACGCACGGTCGGACTCGCCGCTGCATGCTGGCATCGTTCGCAAGGCGATTGAGTCCGGCGCAGATTTGGTACTGAAGGACACTCACTACGTCGCGCCGCTGCGCCGCTCATTGTTCTCGAACACCGATTGGAATCTCATCCGTCTGTGTCCGTCGGCGCTCTGGCTCGTGAAGCCCCATGCCATCTCTGCGACCCCGTGCGTGTTGGCAGCGATCGACCCATTCCACGAGCACGACAAACCCGCCGAATTGGACGCGAAAATCATGAGAACCGCGGAGGAGCTCGCCGCCGGGGTGAACGGCGATTTGCACTTGTTTCACGGCGTCGACCTTGCACCGCTGATCGCGGCTTCAGGCGACGGGCTATCCATCCCGGCACCAATGCCGCCGCTCGACTTGATGGATATCCTCCGCAAGGAACACAAAGACGCAGTCATGGCGCTGGCGAAGGCTCACGGGGTATCTCCCGCACGTGTTCACGTCGAGGAAGGCTTCGTCGGTCATTCGCTAACCGAGCTAGCGGATGGCCTGCACGCCGACATCGTCGTCATGGGTGCCATCTCGCGGAGCGGATTGAAGCGCTTGTTCATCGGAAGCATGGCGGAGAGCGTTCTTGACCGGTTGAATTGCGATCTACTGCTCGTGAAGCCGAACGGCATGCCGGCTAACGCCGATTAGAGGCTGGGAGCGGACCGCGCACCGTATCCATCTGAGTCCCAACGCACTAGACTCTGCTGTCATCGGCTAGGGTCTCTGCATGGCCACAATGGACTTCTCCGGCGACCTTGCGCGGACGCTGCTCGACCTGGCGCCGGATCCCACAGTTATTGTCGATCCGACGGGGGCGATCGTTTTCGTCAACGCGCAAGTCGAGCAGTTGTTCGGCTACGAGCCCAAAGAGTTGATCGGTGCGCCGATCGAAACGTTGCTCCCGCGGCGGTTTCACGACGCGCATCCCGAACATCGTGTGCGTTTTTTGTCGCGGCCGAAGCCGCGGCCGATGGGTGCTGGTCTGGTTCTTTCCGGTCTGCACAAAGACGGCAGAGAATTCCCAGTCGAAATCAGCCTGAGCCCCGTCACGACGGCATCGGGACTGCTCGTCGTCGGCGCGATCCGCGATGCCACGGTACGGCGCGACATGGAACATCAGCTCATCGAGGCCAACCGCGCCAAGAGTCGGCTGCTCGCGGCCGCGAGTCACGATCTGCGCCAGCCGCTCCAGACCCTTAATCTGTTGAACCGCGCAGCATCACATCAGGCCGGGGACAACGAGGGGCTGCGCAGCCTGCTCGCGCGCCAGCAGGCGGCGCTCGATACGATGTCGATGCTGCTCGCATCGGTGCTCGACATCAGCAAGCTCGATAGCGGCGCCGTGGTCGCCAACCCCGTCGCCTGCCGGATCGACGAGGTGTTCGAACGCCTGCGGTCAGACTTCGAGCCACTGGCCGCAGAAAAGGGCTTGAACTTGCAGGTCGCCGTCTCTAACGAAGCAAGCCACACAGATCCAGAATTGCTGCGACGCCTTCTTAGCAACCTGCTATCCAACGCGATTCGCTACACTCAGCGCGGCTCGGTGAGCCTCGTCTGCGTGCCGTCGGGATCGGAGCTCAGCATCGAGGTTCGCGATACTGGCATTGGCATTCCGGAGCGCGAGCTTGGCAGAATCTTCGAGGAGTTCTATCAAGTCGATCACGATGCGAAACGGCCCGAGGGGCTCGGGCTTGGGCTATCAATCGTCCGCCGGCTCGCCGATCTGCTGCACTCCTCGATCACCGTCTCTTCGCAGCCTGGCCAAGGCACCGTCTTCGGGGTGACTTTACCGCGCATCGAGCTACCCCTGCCATCGACAGACCACGCGGCCCACGCGACGAACACGGCCGGCGGCATGGTCCTCGTGATCGACGACGAGCCGAGCGTCGCCGATGCGACGACCCTTCTGCTCGAGCTCGAGGGCTTCGAGGTTCGCGTAGCCAGCTGCGAGCGCGAGGCACTTGCACACGCGGCCGAGCGCTCGCCCGATATCATCATCAGCGACTATCACTTGCGCGCGGGCGAAACCGGCGTGGGAGTCGTCAACTCCGTGCGCCGCGCGGCGGACAAGACCATCCCGGTCATTTTCGTGACGGGCGATACGGGCAAATTGGCATTTGCCGAGGCGACGATCGCAGACGCCAAGCTCCTCAGCAAGCCGCTACGCGCGGATGATTTGATCGAGGCTGTGCGCAACGCTCTGCGGGCGCAGAACTAGTCGCCTTGCCGACGTCTCTCAGCGCCGTTCGGGCTCCGGAACCTGTAGCTCGCGCAAATATTCAACGAGCCGCTTGATCGCAGAGCGCATCGTACTTTCTGCCGCAACGTCGGCGCCCTCCTCGATCCATAGCTCGCGCCCCCAAACAGGCATCACGCGAGTCCCGTGCGCGACGACCGGCATTCCGCGGCCGTCGATCGTGTCGCGGATGAGCGCCGCAGGAAACTCGCCGTAGCGAATTCGAATCTTCGTCAAGTCGGGAACCATGACCTTGAGTGTCGGCGCGACCGGGCCGTCGCCGTGTGCCGCCTCGCCGTGACAACTCGAGCAGTAGCGCTGAAATATTTCCGCACCGCTGTAGTCTGCGAGTGTGACGCCTTCGAACGCGCCCGCGCTGGACGTGACGAGCGACGCCGCTAACACCGCGACCGACAAAATCCGTTGGTTCATGGCTCTTCCCCTTGCTAGCTTTGCCCTTGCGACCGCGGCCGGGGCGACTCTGGTACTTGACCACTAGTGTCGCGCACGCGGCGTGGGCTACCAATGACGGGAAATACCTAGGTGACGTACACGCATCTCGTTGTAATGGCCCCGGCCACCCACTCACTGATCTTCGTTCTCCTGTAGCTTCGCCGCCAGCGGCCATGCGAGGGGTTCTCGTAACCGCAAGACTTCATTTCTTGACTCACCCGCGGCGATCTCGATTGCAACCAGACCTCGGGGCGTCTCGTCGATCCACAAAGCCTGAGGGGACTCGATCGCATGGTCCACATTCGGAAGCGCAATCTGCAAAACATCCGCGCGTGAATCGTAGGCCAGGCCGATCAACGGTACCCAGCGCGACACGAATCGGTCACCGATCGAGAGGGACACAACCTCGAGCTCGACGCTGCTGCCGCGTAGCGCTTTCGAGATGCGGTCGCAAAAGGGCTTCCATTCGATTCGTTTAAGTAGACGCAACGTTGTCTCGATGTCGGGGATCGCTTAGGGCCGCGGGCGGGGGAAGACGCCGGGCTCGTTCGTGGGGTAGCTTTCCCAATGGGGCATGAATGGCGGCTGCACCAACTCGTACTCGGATTGCAGAAACGCGACGACATCCACAAGTTGCTGAACCGTCATCACGGCGTTCACATGGGAGAGGCTCATCTTCGACGATACGCCATCGGTCGTCACGGCTTCGCGTGGATAGTCGCGCACGATCTGGTGGGAAGGGTTGACGATGGATGTCACGAGGTCCCCGTATGTCTTGATGCGAACGGTCTGCCCGCCGAGCCTCACACGTGTGGCGGCGCCGAATGGCAGCACCGAATCGAAGCCTTTGACATCGTGGCAGGCGTCGCACTTCAATTCGGCGAAGGCCTGGCGGCCCTTGTCCGCATCACCCTCCGGCAGATAGATCCCAGAACGCATTTGGGCGGCGCACGCCTGCAGAGCGGCCGCGCTCAAGACCACAGCCAGGATGCGCCACAGTCGTTCTAGGAAATGCGTCTGCTGTCCTTTCATTCTCGGCTCCGCTTCGACATCGAACATCATCGTAAGCAGCGCGCCGTCGAACCATCCGCACAACTACCTACCGCACAGAAACCTTGCACTCCTGCAACAGTAGCGGATAGAGGTCGACCGCAAGCTCAAGCATCAAGGCGTGTAGTGTCTCGTGCAAAACCCGGTTAATGCGTTCCGCGGGGCGGCCCGTCACCAGGTAGCTCTCGCCCGCACGAACCCCGGAGTCGTACTTCTTGTCGAGCACGGTAGTACGGTGCCGGTCGTAAGCCTTCACGTGAAACGCGATATCAACCTCCGGCACGGTCCATGCTTCCACTGCGTCCTCGCCAAACCCCTGATCGATCACTTTGTTATAGCTGTACGCGAACTCTTCCAGGTCGCCCTCGAGCGCGAGCACGAAGTCATCCGAGCTGCCGAGCGCGTCGACCACGTCGACGCCATACGCGAAGCAGCTACTGAATACTTCCTTCGCAACGTCCTCGACGATCTCTCCGAGCGGTATTGTCAGTGTCATGTACTCGCCCGTGATCGAGCGCGGATGGCCTTTGTACACGAACTCTCGCTGTTCCTTGGGCATCACGATCAAGAGTCGGCCTTGGGCTACGAAAGCCGGCTTTGCGGGCGGCACGTATGCGGGACGGAATTCGACCTCGTGTGCGCATGCGGTAAGGACGAGGGTCGCTAACGCGCCGGCCAAGGAGCGTACGAAGGGGACCTTCATTGCGGTCGGAGTCAGCGCGACGGCGCAGCCGTCATCTTGTCGTGCTTGAGGAAATACTTGCGACCGGCAGCCACGAGCTGATTTTCGGTTGGATGATCCACCACTTCGTACCCGACGATACGGGCTGCGGTGTGCGGCCGGTGCTTGCCCGCATAGTGGCGGAAGTCGGCTATCGCGGTATGCGAACCGGTAACCAATACCTCGGAAACGCCCTCGATCGCATCGCAGACGGCGCCGAAGAACTCGTGCTCCGTGCGCACGGTGCTGCCATGTTGCCTGGTGTAGTGGTCGTGACTTCGGATCCGTTTCGCCTGCAAGTGCTCGGCGTCGAATTGCAGTATCTGAGCGGTTTGGTGATCTGTCCAAACAACAGCGTGCGAATGGCTCATGGTCTCGTCCTTTGCTATGCAGCAGAGGAAATCAGATTACGCGTGGAAACGCCCTCTGGACCGCTGTGGAATCTACCTATGTTGTTGCCGGTGCAGGCTCGTCAGTACGGTTGATGCGCCCGGGGCGGCAGCGCGATGACGATGCAGGGCCGTGGCCGAACCGTATAGCTGATGCGGTCCCCGCACAACACGACGGCGACCCAGTCACGCGCAGTCACACGGCTGTGCAGCACGTTGCGCAGCACGCGTTCGGAGTCACGAAAGGCATCCGTCGAGCGCGGCTCGTCACGTAGTGTCGCGTAGACAATCAACCGATTCTGCCGATGCACGCACTTCACGGACGACCACAGCCCACTGCCTAGACTCAACAGCTCGAACTTTACGACTGCGGGTAACGAGACCATGAGTCGGAACTCTAGAAGTCGAACGTGACCGCGGCATGGCACGCACATGAATCTCGGGTGACGCCGGATGTGCCTACGGTCATCAAAGGTTCTCGGACCTGGCACGAAACTGTCACTCGCCTCCCCTAACCTGCACAGCGTCTTCCGCCTCCCCCCACTCAAGCGGAAGACACCACACCTCTGCAGCCTCCGGCCCCGCCAAGCGCGGGGCCTTTTTTTGTAGCAAAACGGTAACCTCTGCGGGCTAGCATTTTCGGCTTTGGCGGCGTCGCCCGAGGCCGTTCATGCTCACGAGCACGTCGTTAGTCTGGCTACTGCTGACGCTCGCCGCGATCCTCATAGGCGTGCCGGCCGCCTGGCGGCGACTCGAGCTCAGCCGAGCAAAGCACCCTTCCATCGCGGGCCACGCGAAGCTCTCGCGGCGAATCGCGGCACAGCTGCCGTTCGTCAGCTACGACGAGCAGAAATTCTTCGCATGCGACGGTGCGCCCGATCCCATCGTCGTTCAGCGTAAGTCCGCATTCGATCGTCTCGCCGCCGCGTCGCGGCAACGCGCGCCCGCTTCTGTTGCATTGACGGCCGAGCTCGAGCGCGGGCTCTCCGACGTGCTATTTACTGATACCTACCGCGTGCCGTTCCAGTTTCGCGAGCACGTTCGCCGCCATCTGCGCATCGGTTCCGTCGTCGACGCATCGCGTGGCACGCAGCTGAAAGATCTCGATGGCCACTGGTCGTACGATCTCTCAGGCTCCTATGGCGTCAACCTGTTCGGCTACGACTTCTACAAGAGCTGCATCGCAGCGGGAGCCGCGCGCGTCGCGGACTTGGGCCCCGTACTCGGCCCCTACCATCCGTTGATACGCGACAACGTCGAGCGCATCAAAGCCATCTCCGGGCTCGACGAAGTGTCATTTCACATGTCGGGCACCGAAGCCGTGATGCAGGCCGTGCGGCTCGCGCAGTTCCACACGCGTCGCCGCCGCGTGGCGCTGTTCTGCGGCGCGTACCACGGCTGGTGGGACGGCGTGCAGCCCGGCCTCGGCAACCGCCGCCGAATCAACGATGTCTACACGTTGAAGGAGATGAGCGCGCAGACGCTGCATGTGCTCGCCACGCGCAACGACATCGCCTGCGTACTCGTGAACCCGCTGCAGGCGTTGCACCCGAACTCGTCGGCGCCCGGCGATACGGCGCTCATCGACGGCGGCCGCACGGCCGCCTTCGATCGCGCGGCTTACACCGAGTGGCTACGCGAGCTCCGGCAGGTCTGCACCGAACGCGGCATCGTACTGATCTTCGACGAGGTGTTCCTGGGCTTCCGCTTGGCCCGCGGCGGCGCCCAGGAATATTTCGGCGTGCGCGCCGACCTCGTAACGTATGGCAAGACGCTCGGCGGCGGACTGCCCATCGGCGTGCTATGCGGCACGCGCGAGCACATGAAGCGGTTTCGCGACGACCGCCCTACCGACGGCTGCTTCGCGCGCGGCACCTTCAACTCCCATCCTTACGTGATGGCAGCGATGAACGAGTTTCTGCATCGCCTAGACACACCGGAGATCCGCGCAACTTACGTGGATCTCGATGCGCGTTGGAACGAACGCGCGCGAGTGCTGAACGCACGGCTCGCCGCTGCGGGCGCACCGGTCCGCGTCGCCAACATGGTGTCCGTTTGGACCGTGCTCTACGACCGGCCGAGCCGCTACAACTGGATGTTCCAGTACTACCTGCGAGCCGAAGGCCTAACGCTATCTTGGGTAGGCACGGGCCGGCTGATCTTCAGCCACAACTACACAGACGCGGACTTCGCCGAGGTGGTGGAGCGCTTCACGCGCGCGGCCGAGAAGATGCTGCGCGACGGGTGGTGGTGGACGCCGGCGGGCGCGACCAACAAGACCGTGCGACGCACGATCCTGCGTGAACTGCTTCGAGCGAGATTCGGCGGCCGGCGCGAAGCGCAGCCCGCCACAGGCACGGCTATTACCGAACGGCCTTAAGCGGTTCGGTTTCTTCCTCGTCGGCGTCTACGCCCTCGAGCAACTCTTCCGGGTCACCGTCGTGCACGTGCAGCATCGGGTCGATCAGCTCGCCCCGCAGCAGGTGTAGCGGCGCGCGCGCGTACATCTTTACGTCGTGGAAAGGATCCGTGAGTATCTTCGCCGCCCACACGAGGCCTGTTCGCACGCTGCGGATGAAAAACAGCTGCACGGTGCGGAACAGCAACCCCGCGGCGCCGAGCGCGAGCCACACCAACGCGAGATTGTGCAGATAACCGTCCCAATCGGAATGCGGTTCCAACAACCCGCCGAGCGAGGGCTGTGCCCAGAGCACGAGCGGCGTGATGGCCCATATAGAAAGGAGTACGACCTTGCGGCGCAGGTTGTAGCCCACCTTGATCTCTTCCTTCGCATCGTGCGAAAGCTTGTTCACTTCGTCGTAATCTTTCGGCTCGAAGAAAAAATGGCCGATTTGTCGCGACCACATGGCCACGAACCAGCCCACGAGCGACGCGATGCCGGGGCTCACGAATATGAAGGCATAGGCCGTTAGAAAGCTGAGGGCGCTCAGCAGGTGCAACGATTGATTGATGCGGCTGTGGTGATACAGGCGATGGTCGTCCCAACGCTGCTCCGCAAGCTCAGCCAGGAACGTCTTGGCGTGCCTCATTCATTACTCCCACATGTTGTCGCAACATTCGCGACCAAAACGCATGCTAGGTACGAAATGTGATGGTCCGATGACATCCGTGCGCACCGGCGCGACGCGGGAGAGACACGGTTCACACTCTGCGCAACAGCGGGCGCCCCATTGCGATTTCTGCACCCTCGACGAAACCTTCCGCCAGCGCCAGACCCGCGCTTGCGAGCACAATGATGGTGGAGCCGTGCTCGAAGTACCCAAGCTCCTCACCCTTGCTCACCGCGCCGCCACACGGAAGGCGATTTGGACCGCGATACGTGAGCCGCAGCGGCTGCGGCAGGCAATGCAGGCGAATGCTGGCGACGAGGATCGCGGCCACGGCCACCAGCAGTAACGACCTGCCCTCACCGAGATCGAGCTCGACGATGGCACGCTCGTTCTTGCAGAACAGGCGCTCGATTCTCCGCAGCGCGATCGGATTCACATTCCAGGTATCGCCGGAGACGTACACGACCTGCTTCAGGCGTGCGTCGGCCGGCGAGTGAAATCGGTGATACATGTTCGACCGTAACCGCAACGTCATGAACGTGCCGTCGCGGTAGCGCTCCGCAATCGCCTCGTCGCCGAGCAGATCCGGCAGCGTGTACGGAAACCCTTTCGCCTGTAGCACTTCGACACCGCTCACCGCGCCGTGCGCGCCGACGATGCCGTCGCACGGGCTCACGAGCACGTCGGCGCCGGGGTCGATCGGCCGCGCGCCAGCCTTGAGCCGGCGCGTAAAGCACTCATGCACGCTGCGAAACTGCGTTCGCTCGGCCTCGTGTAGGCGTAAGTCGCCGCCAAACCGCCGCCACGCAGCGAACGACGCGCCGCGAACGAGCGGGTTCTCGATCTTGCTGAACCAGCCCATGAACAGCGTCGCGTAGCGTCGCGGAATGCGATTCGTGAGCAGGAAGTTGATGCGCTCGTGCATCGTCAAGCGCGCAAGCCAGTCGCCGCGAGTCATACGATCAGTGTGCTAACGGAGTGTTTCGGTCTAGTGACTACTGCGCATGAAATGCTGTAACACAGACCGTTTATCGTCGACACATTCACAGTTACCGATGGGGCCACTGATGAGCACTTCACTGCCACAGGTACGCACCGCACCGCACCGCGGCGTGTTCTTCAAGAGCTGGCTCAAGGACCCGTTTCACGTCGCCTCGATCACGCCGAGCAGCCGATGGCTTGCTCGCCTCATGGCCACGGACGTGGGGCCCGGCGCGCGCGTCGTCGAGCTCGGCGCGGGCACCGGCACGCTGACGGACGCCATCGTCGAGCGCGGCATACACCAGGAAGACCTGTATTTGGTCGAGCAGCACGCGGGGTTCTGCGACGTGTTGCGTCAACGCTTCCCCGGCAGCCACGTCGTGCAGGGCGACGCCGCCGCCCTCTCAGATTCGCTCGGCCCGCTGCTCGGTACGGTGGACTACGTGATCAGCGGCCTGCCGCTCCTGTGGTTCAGCAGAGACACGAAGACACGAATCCTGCAGGAAGCGTTCGCGCTGCTGCGGCCGAACGGCCGCTATCAACAGTTCACGTATTTGGGGCCGCCACCGGTGGGCGCACGCTTGCTCGGCGAACTCGGTCTTCGCGCGACGTTGCTCGGCGTTTCGCCATTGAATCTGCCGCCAGCGTTCGTCTACCGGTTCGAGCGCAAAGCGAGCTAGCCGTGTGATCGAGCCGCTGACTGCGAGCGTCAACACTCCCGTCACACAGCGTTTACATTCGCATAACAAACGCTGCGAATCGACAACACTTCTACATACATCTGTCACACAGACCTGATGTACTCGTCGTCGCAACACCGCGACTACCCACAAAGCATGAAAACAATATTAGTCGTCGAAGACGAAGCTCCTGTTCGCGAAGTACTACGGTTCTGCCTGGAACGCTCCGGGTACCTGGTGACTTCCGCCGCCACAGCCCGACTAGCACAGGCTCAGCTCGACTACTTTGTACCGGACCTCGTCACGTTGGATCTCGGGTTGCCGGATAAAACCGGTCTCGAGTTGCTCCAGGACTGGCGCCGTCAGGAACGCACACAGCGGATGCCCGTCGTCGTGGTGAGCGGCCGGGGCGACGAGCGCGACCGGGTCTCAGGGCTTCGCGCCGGCGCAGACGACTACTTGAGCAAGCCTTTTTCCCGCGACGAGCTACTCGCGCGGGTCGAAACCGTGCTGCGTCGCGCGGCTCCTACCGATGCTCGTGAGGTCGTAGAGATCAATGGTCTGCGCATCGACAGCGCCAGCATTCGCGTGACGGCAGGCGAACGCCCCGTCGCGCTCGGCCCACTCGAGTTTCGACTGCTACGCTATTTTATGACGCAGCCGAATCGCGTCCATAGCCGCGACGACATCATCGACCGCGTGTGGCGTAGCAAGGAGTACGTGGACCCGCGCGCCGTGGACGTGCAAGTACGCCGCCTGCGCCGCGTGCTCGAGGACGTGGGCTACGCCGAGTGCATCGAGACCGTGCGCGGCATGGGCTATCGATTCGCCGATCAACCGGCGCGCTGACGCCGACTCGCTAGAGCACCCCGCGCAACGCCAGGATCGCAAGCGTCGCGAACGCCGACACGTGCATCACCGGGAACCGCGGGCTCCCGCGCGCCAATACCACTTCGCAGCCGTAGAGCAGTATCGTGGCGAATACCACGAGCTCCACGATCGCGCGCGAGCTCGTGTCCACCGTACCAAACACGATCAGCGCCAATACGCCAAACACGATGAGATAGTCCGTGGGCGTGGTGCCGAACTCTTGCTTGGGCGCAAACCGCACATAGGCGGCAATCGCAGCAGCCAGAACAGCCATGGCGCCCAGCGTGACCACGTGCACGGGTGGCCCTTCAGGGCGCGGATACAGGATCAGCAGGTACGCGCAGAAGATCGCCGCGGCGTACACGGCGGCCCGCGCCAGCGGCGAGCGCCCTCCGCGCGCGCGCAGTGTCTCGGCTAGCACCACGGCGGCGAGCACGCCGGCAGCGATGGCAAAATCGCGCGGCACGGTCGTCACCCATACCGATCCGAACAACATGACGGCCGGAACCAGCGCCGATATCACGCCGAGCGACCCGCGCCTCATGAACCCGTTCCGAGCAAGATACCGAACGGCCGTCTCGACGCCCGACGGCGACGCAGACGCGCGTCGAACGCGCCACTCGTTACGTTCGGCGAGGATCAACGTCCCGAACAGCGTGCCGATCACCACGAGATAGACGGCCGCGACGGTCCCGTCCGCGTGGTAGCGCAGCAGCACGCCGCTGATCACGAGCGCCGCCTGGATCGAATAGATGACGATCACGGTTTCGTAGTGATCGAAGCCGAGCGCGAGCAACCGGTGGTGGACATGGTTGCGTGTGGCCTTGAACCAGTTGCCGCCGCCGCGAATGCGCTGGTATAGAACCGCGACGATGTCGGCGATCGGCAATCCGAGCAGCAACAGCGGCAGCGCCGCGCTCAGCGCCGTATGCGCCACCTGCGTCAGATACACGACGAGGAACCCGAGCGTGAAGCCGAGCACTTGGCTTCCGGCGTCGCCCATGAACACGCGCGCCGGGTGACTGTTGTAGCGCAGGAAGCCCAAGATGCCGCCAATCATCGCGAGCGAGATCCCTACTGCGAGCCCGTCGCCGACGACGTAGGCGAGCACCGCCATCGCCACCAACGTGAGCAGCGATTCGCCGGCCGCAAGGCCATCGAGCCCATCAGAGTGATTGATGGCGTTGATTGCCCCGATCAGCGCGAACATCGTGAAGCATTTGCCGGCCAGCGGGCTCAGCCATTCGGCATCGACGAACGGTAGCCGCATGACGTACAGGTCGCCGTAAAACACGACGGCCGCGACTGCCAGCATCTGGCCGACGAACTTGGTCCAGTGGCCGAGCTCCTGTGCGTCATCCCACACACCGAACACGAACAGCACCGCTGCGCCGAACACGAACGATTGCAGCAGCGGGTCGAGCCCGAACGACACCAGCACGGGCACGAGCCCGCCAATCACGATGCCCCAACCGCCCACACGCGGCACAGGCGTCGCGTGCACCTTACGCGGATCCGGAAAATCGATCAGGCCGAGTCGCGGTGCGAGCCGCGACAAGAGCGGCACGACCAGCAGGCTGACGGCAATCCCAAGAGTCAGCAGCAGAAACGGGTTGATGCCGGCCATGTCGAACGGCTAGGTCGGCGCCGCTCGCGTCTGCGGCGTGCGCGAAGCGCGGCGCCGCACAGCCAGCAGCGCCACCCCGAGCAGCATCAGGAACCCGGGGTCCATCGCACCGCCGCCACCCGACCGCTCCTGCGCGGTCACGTCGACCGTGGCGGACGCGGACTGGGTGCCGCCCGGCCCGTCGCAACTCAGCGTGAATGTGGTCTTCGAATTCAGCTGGGTCACGACGAACGTGCCCGTCATCGGTTGCGTGCCGCTCCAACCGCCCGACGCCGTGCACGTGGTGGCGTTCGTCGCGCTCCACGCGAGAGTGACGGAACCGCCCGCCGTTACGCTTTGCGCGGACGCGCCGAGGGTGACGCTGGGCACCGGCGGTGTAGCGCCGGCCGTGAGACCGAATGTGCCATAGCCGAGCGTGGCGCTTGGCGTCGCGAGCAGGTTCACGGTGTAGATGCCGGGCGTTGCCTGGAACGAGAACGTACCGGAGCCGAAGATCTGCCCGACTCGGTCCGCGCCGCGCGTGACCGCAACCTTCACAGCACTGAACGCCGCGGGGAACGCGAGATCGGTGAGCTTGACGTCGATGCTTTGCGCCGTCGTAACGGTCACGCTGGCAGTGATGAAGTCCGTGCCGGCCGCCCGCGTCTGGTCGAACACGACGGCGTTGCCAGGGCCCACCACCCGAATGCCGAGCAGCCCTTCGCCGGCGGCGCCGGCAGGGTCCGCCACGATCGCGAGGTCATAGTGGCCCGCCGTCGCCGAGAAGGTGAGCGTACCCGCCGCGTTCAGCGTGCCGACGATCGCACTGTCGCGCGCCAACGCCAGCGAGATGGACGTGAACGGGTCGAAGAAACCGCCGCTGCCGAAGTCCGTCAGCGTGAGCGTATAGCTACCCGCGGTCGCAATGTCGAAGCCCGTGTCGATCGCAGCGACGTCCGTCACGGGCCCGGGCGCCGAAACGCTCGTGACCTTCTCGACGAGCTTCGCAGCCGGCGCGGGCGGCGCAATCCTCAAACCGAATCCGCCGGGCCCACCGGCTGCCGGCGATGCGTCGACGTAGGCCGTGTAGGTGCCGACATCCGCGGCGACGCTCGCACTGCCGGCGCCGACGAGATGTAGGCCCGCAGGCCGGGCGTCGCGCACCACCGCTACGCCGAGCGCGGCCAGCGGCAACGGGAACCCGAGATCCGTCAGCGACGCAGTCAACGTCGTAGCCGCCGCGACATCGAACGTGTACGCGTACGGCCAATCGCCGAGCTGATCCACTTGCGCGGCGATGACGGCATTGCTGCCGGCGTCGCGCAGGTTCACGCCCACGAGCCCGCGCGTGGCGCCGCTCGCAAGCTCCGCGTGCACGAAGATTTCGAACGTGTCGGCGGCCCCGGCCGTCAGCTGCAGCGGCTGTCCGGAACCGGCGACGGGAAACAGTTGCCCGTCACTGCGTCGCACCGCGAGCGCATTGAACGCGGCGAGCGGCTGCGCCACGCCGAAGTCCGTGATCTCGAGGGTGTACGTGCCTGCGGCAACGGCAATCTGGTGCTCGTAGTCGGCGGGGCTCGCGGTCGGCGCCGGCGGGACCGTGAAGACCTTGACCGTATCGAGCAGCACGGCGCCGCTGACCGGATCGTCGATGCGCACACCGGCCGTGCCGACGATCGCCGGCGACGCCGGCTGGCCGATCAGCACGAGCCGATGCGCACCCGCAGTCGCCGCAAAGCTCTTGGTCGCGGTGCCGGTGGCGTTCGCGCTCGTGACGTTCAACGATGTCACGAGTGAGCTGCCGCGCAGCGCGGCGGCGTCGACGCGTGCCATGCGCACCGGCCCACTTGGCGTGCCCAGATCGGTCAGCGTAATACGGTAGTTGCCGGCGGGCGCCGTGAAATCGAGAATCACGGGCGCGGGCTTCTTGCCGAGCGTCAGCGTCGTGTCGAGCAGTGTCTGAGCGTGGCCCACCACTGCCGTGCACGCCGCCAACAGCACCCCCGCGATTCGCAATGACGTGCGCACGGCTCAGCCCGGGGTCCGCGGCATCGATTCCAGCGCACGCTGCGCGGCATCCTTGCCCGGGAATGGTTGCGGGGACGCGAGGGCTTTTTCGAGCTCCGCGCGCGCCTGCGTGGAATCGCCGCTCGCGAGCAGCGCCATCGCGAGGTGATAGTGCATGACGGGATCGGTCGGCAGCGCCGTCGAGGCGCGGCGCAGATACGACACGGCCTCGTCGACCTGGCCCTGCCGGAAACGCACCCAGCCGTACGTGTTCAGGTAGGCGGGGTTCGTCGACGTGCGAAAGCCGCGCACGAGCTGGCCGGCCTTCTCGTGGCTCACACCGTCCTCGCGATAGGTCGTCAAGAGCATCGCGAGATTGTTCGTGAGCGGCTCCGAGCCTGGGTTACTCGCATGGATCCGCTCGTACACTTCGATCGCGCGCTCCGGTTCACGCTCACGCTCGTACAGCGCGGCCAGGTCCACGCCGAGAGCTGCTGCGTTCCCCGACGCCTTGAGGCCGTCTTCGTACGCTTGCTTGGCCTCCGTGGTCGAGCCCTTCCCGAGCAGCGCCAATGCTTTCGTTCGATAGGGGATCCACCAATGCACGTCGGTACGGTTGGCGCGCTCCGCCAAATCCTGGGCGCGGTCGAACGCGCGCTCGCTGAGCGCCAGCTCGGCGAGCATGTTCAACGCAACGCCGTGATCGGGATAGGCAGCGACCACGCTTTCGAGCCGCTGCTTGGCCACATCCTGATGCCCGCTCGCAATCAGCACACGCGAAAGCCCGCCGAGCGGCTCTGAGCCGCGCGGTGCTTTCTCGAGTGCCTTCTCGTAGCTCGCGCGGGCACCGACAAGGTCATTCTCGCCTTCGTGAAACACGCCCTCGAGGTAGTAGCCGAGCGCGTTTTCCGGTTGTGCGACGACGATGCGATGCGCAACCTCGCCGGCCGCCTTGACGTCGCCGACCGCGTGAAACAGCACCTCGAGCGCGGCGATATTGTTCGGCTCGCTCTTCAGCGCCGCATCGAGCAACGGCCGCGCTTCCGTGTTGTCCCCGTTACGGCTCAGGTATTGCGCAAACTCGATGCGGACTTCGGTGCCGGCGGGATCCGCTTCGATCGCGTGCCGATAGTTCTCGCGCGCGAGATCCGGCTCGTTGTTCTGGCCGTGTGCCCGGGCAAGCGTACGCAACAACGGCGCGGATTCCGGCTGGTCGCGCAGCACGGCGCGCAAGTCGGTAATCGCATTCGTCGTTCGGCCTGCCGCAAGCTCCAGCGTTGCCCGCAGCACGAGTGCGTCGTTATCGCGGGGATTCTTCGCCAGCACCTCATCGATCAACGGTTGCGCTTCGGCGACTCTGCCCTGTTGCACCCGGATCACCGCCAAACGGTCGCGTGCCGATAGGCCAGAAGGATCGACTTTGTGTCGGGCGATAATGTCGTGGTACAGGCGTTCGGCGTCGTCGCCCATACCGTGCGTCTCGTAGAACTGCCCGGCAGCGAGGTGCAGCGGACCGTCGCTCTGGTTCTGCTTCAGCAGCGCTCGAAGTTCCGCTTCGGCTGCGTCGAAGTTCGTCTGCCCGGCGAGATAGTTCACGAGCCCAAGCTTGTATTCGACTGACTCGGGCCGAAGACGAATCAGATCGCGGAGCGTAGCCTCCGCCTGGTCCGCGCGCCCCGTCGCAGCATAGAACGCAGCGAGGCTCTGTCGATGCTCGAGCTCTGCGGGCCGTAGCTCGACGATCTTCTTCAGCTCGGCCTCCGCGCGCGGCTTGTCCCCGAGATCCACGTACAGCTGCGCCAGCACATTGCGTAGATCCACGCTGTCCGTGACCGTCTTCAGAGCGTTCTCGACGAGCTCCACCGCTCTCGGTTTGGCGTCGTGCGTGCGGTAGTAGCCCGCAAGCAGCGCCACGGCGTACTCGTGGCTCGGTTGTTTTGCGAGCACGGCGTTCGCGTCATCGATGGCTTCCTGCTCGCGGCCTAGCGCCATTCGCGCGGCGGCTCGAATGACGAGCAGGTCGGGCTGATCCGGATGCGCCGCAAGCCCTTTGTCGATGAACTCCAGAGACTGCTGGGGCAGGCCCGAGAACACATACAGGCGGGACATCGCCGCCAACGCGAGGGCATGGGTTCCGTCGACGTTCAACGCGGCCTGGTAGCCCTGCGCCGCGACCCGCAGGTCGTTCGATTTTTCGGCTGCCACGGCCGCGAGGTAAAGCGCATCTGCGTCATTCGGCTCGATCTGCAATGCGTTGCTGAACTCGACGCGCGCCTTCGCGAAGTTCCTTTCCGTCAGGAACTGCTGACCGCGCTCCAACGCGCGCGTGCGCCGCTCCTGCGCACCGCCGCAGCCTTGAAGTGTGGCGCAGGTCAGGAGACCCAAGGTCACGAGGACGACGAGCTTATTCATGACTGCACCTTCTTCTGCCTTGAATCGAGGTGTTGGCCGCGACTCTACGTTCACTGCATGACAACTGAATGACGAACGTGCTCAATCCGGCAGGAACGACCGGAGCTCCGCGCGCGCGCTATTCGCGAACTCGCCAAGCCGATGGTCTGCGAGCGCGATGTCTTCACCGGGTTGTAGCGCGGTGATCAGACGCACGAGCGCGCCGTCGGTCCGCGTGCGAAACAGCGCATCGACGAAGATGTCCCACTTCACGAGGTACTCGTTCGTCTGCTCGCGATCGCGCTGCTTGAACCAGTAGTAGACGAGCTGACGCTGCGTGCCGAGCTCGATGACCGCGCGATTCACGCGCAGCGCACTACTCGCGGTGCCGCCGGTCACGTCTACCTGCGACATCTCGGTAATCCGCCAACCTCCGCCCGGGATGCATGAGCGCGGTGAGTGGATGGATTCGCCTTGGCGCTGCGACGCGTAGTACGCCGCATAGAGATTCACGGTGCCCGTACCATTCGAGAAGTCCGCCATAAGGTAGTCGTCGAGCTTCAACGCATCGAGGTATTTGTCTTCTATGCGCCCCTGACGGCCGTGCCACTCCCCAAGCGAGAGTGGGAAGTCCACGAACCACTTGCGCATCGGCGTAAGCTCCGCGCGCTGCGGCAACGTATACGAGAACGCGGCACTGGCAGCGAGCACGGTTGCGGCGCCGATCAGCGCGAGAGGCACCGTCCGCAACCGCGCCGCTCCGCCGGCCTGCCGAACCGGCGGGAGAACGTCGAACGCCAGCACGTCTTGCCACTTGGCGCCGCGCGCGAACAGTTTCACGAGCACCCAGCTCTCGGCCAACAGGAAGGCGCTGCTGAACATGAAGATGACCCAGCCTTGCAGTTCGTGCAGCAGACCTTCGGCCAGACTTCGGTTACCCCAGTCCGCGAACACACCGATCATCGCGATGCGCAGGCTGTTCATGCCGACGGTGATCGGGATGCTCGACAGGAACACGAACAGCCGCTGCCACAGCGGCGCGCGAAAGAAATACGCGACGATGAAGCCGATCGTCATCAGCGGAAACAGGTACCGCAAGCCGTCGCACGCCTCGACCACCTGCATCTGGAAATGGCCGAGATCGATCACGTTGCCAGACAAGAACACGCTGGTGCCGCACAAGCGCATGAGCCACACGCCGAGCGCGGACGACACCAGCTGGAGCTGCGACGAAAGGTTGTTGTAGGCGAACGCCGGCAGCGGTATCGCAAGCAGGAGCATCAGCATCGGCGCCCAGAGCGTGGCGAACATGCGCAGACCGACGGAAGCAATCACGAGGCCATAGAGCATCACAACGAGCGCGTACTGGCTCACGGCGTTGATCGTGCTCACCTTACCGAGCAACCACAGCGCGAGGCCGGCCGCGACCACCACGAGCCCTACCGTGGCGCCGGTGAACATCTCCGGCATCGAATCACGCCGCCGCCACACGAGAAACGCCGCAATCAACGGAATCAGGACGCCGTGGCTGTACTCGGGCTGAGTCAACCAGCGTTCGACCATGAACGACACGCCGTCGCGCGCCACGACAGCGGCGAATACGATGCCCAACCCAAGCCACAGCCACACCGCCAGGGGCACGCTTCGCGTATCAGGGGCTGGGCTTTCTGCGCGCATGGTCATGTGCTCAGTACCGCGCCGGCAGCCGAGACGACTTGTTCAATACCGTGCCGAGCAGCTTCTCGGCACCGATCAGCTCGATGCTGCGGACGATGTCGGCGCGCTGCGTGCGGCCTTCCTCCACCACCAGCAACGCGCAGTCCACTAGCGGCAGAAAGCCCATCGCATCGTCGGTCGCGAGCAGCGGCGGCAGATCGAACAGCACGATACGGTTCGCGTAGCGATCCGCGAGCTCCTTCACGAACCCGCCCATTCCGGCGAGCTGCTCGGACGCATCCGGCACCGGCTCGCGACACGGCAGCACGCAGAACCGCGGCAGCCCGGGATTGATCAGCGCGTCCTCGATGGAGCACTGCCCGCGAACGCAGTCGTACACATCGTGCTCCGGCGTGTAGCCGAAGTAGCGATGCACCGACGGGCGGCGCCAATCGGCATCCACGAGCAGCGCAGTGTG
>PMCP01000175.1 GCA_003155415.1 Gammaproteobacteria bacterium
GATCATCAGATCGTGATGCTCGGCTACTCCGATAGCCATCGCGACGGCGGTATCGCCGCGGCGCGTTGGAGCCTGCAAAAAGCAGAGCAGGCGCTTGTCGCGACGACGCGCCAGCACGGCATAGCGCTGACCGTATTCCACGGCCGCGGCAGCACCGTGAGCCGCAGCGGCGGCGCGTTGCACGAAGCCGTGCTCGCAGCACCCCAGGGCGCCATCGACGGCCGGTTGCGCATGACCGAGCAGGGCGAGGGCATCAACACGAAGTACGGCCTGCGCGGCATCGCGATTCGCACGCTCGAGCAGACATTGTCGGCCGTGCTGCTCGTGAAGCTGCGCCCGCCTGCGGAGAATCCGGCGGAGCAGCGCTGGCAAGCCATCATGGAAGAAATCGCCACCGCGAGTCGTAGCGCGTATCAGGCGCTGCTCTCGGACCCCGGCGATTTCATGGAGTATTTCCGCGCCGCGACGCCGTTCGACGTGATCGAGCGCATCGCAAGTAAATCCGAGCGCGCCGAGCACGTCGGCGAGGAAGATACGGAGACGCGTGCAGCACCGTGGACCTTCGCGTGGACGCAAAGCCGTTGCCTGTTGCCGAGTTGGTATGGTTTGGCGAGCGGCTTGAAGCGCGCGATGGACCAGCACGGCGAGGGCGTGCTCGTGGAGATGTTCGAGCAGTGGCACTTCTTCCGCGTGCTGCTGACGGACATCGCGACGGCGCTCGCGAAGGCCGACCTCGACATCGCGTCGCAATACTCGAAGCTCGCGGGTGAGCGGCACGAGAAATTCTTCCCGGCCATTCGCACGGAATACCGCAACTGCGTCGACATGATCCTGAAGCTCACGCGCCAGAAAGAGTTGCTCGAGGCGTCGCGCACGTTGCGGCGCGCGATTCGCCTGCGCAATCCGTACGTCGACCCCATCAGCTTCCTGCAAGTCGGATTGCTGGAACGCTGGCGCGCCGGTGGACGACAGGACGACGCCACGTTCCAGGCGCTTGCGGCGAGCATCAACGGCATCGCGCACGCGATGCAGAGCACGGGCTGACGAAAGACCGCGGCGTAGTCCTACAGGAGCAACATTGCTTGCGACTGATTGAGGTCGGGGGCAGAGCCCTGGTGGATTGCTTCAAGCTGCCCGCGCAGCAGCGTTTCGCCATGACTCTGCATGCGGCCCGGTGCCTCACCGGAGAGCTCATGGAAATCGTGGATCAGATGCATCTGATCGTGGTAACCGAACTCATGCGCGATGCGAAGCCACGATTTGCCGGGTGATCGCAGCTTGCTGTCCAGGGCGGCTTCGAATCTCGCGATGCGTGAATACAGCTTCGGTCGCACGCCTACTTGCTGCGTGAACCGGCGTTCGAACTGACGCGCACTCAAGCCGGTCGAGTGCGATAGCTGCGCCACTGGAATCTGCCCGGCGCGCAGCAGCGACATATTCGCTGCCGCCGATACACCATCCATCACCGGAGCACGCGGAATCTGGCGCAGCAGGTATTGGTCGGCGACGCGCGCACGCGCTTCAAATGTCCGGCAGTCGGCCAATTGCCGCTCGAGTTCCGACATCGACGGGCCGAGCACGGCCCGGGCGTCGAAATCCCGATTGGTCAGCTCTGCCATCGGCACGCGGAACAGGCGGTGCAGTCCTGACGGCTGGAATACCAAAGAGAAGGACTCGTGTACTCCGCTGATCTCGATTCGCACCCTGCGGTAAGTCTGCAGTCCGATCACGACGCAACGGGCAGCGGCGGTCACTTGCGGCCGGTCGCACGAATGAATTCGTGGCAGATCGCCGAAATCGAACTCGAGCATTGGCGCAGCGCGTGCCGGCACCGGATGCACCACTGGCGCATTGCCGGGCAGACTGACCTCACGCTGCACGTAGAAGCGAACGTACGAGTGCAGACCTGGGGCAGGCGATAGATACCGGATGAGGTGCATGGCGAACCCGCCGGAGCCGCTGTTTTAGCTATTGGTTCAGACGATCGTACATCAGCTTGCCGGCGCCTCTGTTACCACGGTGGACTTAGCTCGTGAGCCATGTCGCGAAGGATGTCCATGCCGCAGTGGCGCCTAGCATCCCGCGCAGCGGCTGCGAGACGATGAAGAACGCGCCGCCCCAGAGAGTCGCGGGGTGAATTCGGCCCCGCGATCGCCAGTCGTAGATGGCGATTGCGACGAGAAACAGGTCGGTGACCATAAACAGGCCGGGCACGCCGAGGGCGATCGACCCCAGCGGGATGAAAATGCCCGGAAGGCGACCGACGGCCGCCATCACGAGCTCGAGCGTCGCAATGAGCACCAGTCGCTTATGGATGTCCGCGCGCTTGCGGAACCACAGTGCGGATCCGAGCAGCACGGGAAACACGACGATCGCGCCGAGCGACACCGTCAGAAACGAGAGCGCGGATACCCCCGGCGGCGACAAGACCAGTCCGCTGGCGGTTCGTGTGATCGCAACGTGTACCCCGAGAACCATCATGAGCACGGCGAGCACTACGCCGCCGACGCCGAGCCGCCGGTGAATGTCGGTCCGGTTCGCCGCGACCAGCGCTGTCTGCACGACGAGAAGCACCATCCATGCGCTGAACGCGAAGCCGTGCGCCAACAGCGACGGAGTGAGCTCCGGTGAGCCAAACGTGGCGCGCAGATAGTAAGTGGGAGCGAAACCGGCGAAGACGGTGATCAGGAGCACGACCGCCATGCCGCCGAAGAACCGCCGCTCCGAGCGCCTGGAGTCTCCGTTCAGCGCCGCAATAGGCGTGTTGCGCCGAACAGCGCCGGACGAGGCGGCCATCGAGAGCTCCTTCTGCTAGCGGGTGCTTGTTGCACATCTACCCTAGCCGGCCGCTTTGTTCAGAGCCTAGTAGAAAACCGACGAGCCACCGGCGGTGTGCGCGCCGGTGGGAGCTCAGCGTGGTGCTTCGAGCTCGAGTAGCTTGCGCTTGAGGTCGATGCCGCCGGCGTACCCGGTGAGCGAGCCGTCGCTGCCGACGACGCGGTGGCACGGCACGATCACCGAGACCGGGTTGCGCCCGACGGCGCCGCCGACCGCGCGCACCGCTTTCGCCGCGCCGAGCTCTTTCGCGATCTCACCGTAGCTGCGAGTCGTGCCCGCTGCGATGCGCAGCAGGCGCTGCCACACCGAACGCTGGAACGCCGTGCCTTGCAGATCGAGCGGCACTTCGAAGCGGTTGCGCTTGCCGGCAAAGAACTCCTTCAGCTCACGGGAGGCGCGTTGCAGCAGTTCGTCGCCCGGCTTCTGCGGCGCGGCAATCGGGCCAGGGTGGTGCTTCTGTCCTTCGAACCACGCACCGGCGAGCCCTTTGGCCGTGCGAACGAGCAGCAGGCGGCCGAGTGGCGTCGTAATCGTTGTCTGCGCCGTGCAGTCTCTTTGGATCGAGCTCAGCGTCGAGGTCGTCATGATTTCTTCTCCAAGGTATTCCACAGCCGCAGCACGGCGTACGCGCGCCACGGTTGCCAGGTCTGCGCGTGAACATCGGCCTCACGCTGCGAAACAGTGCCAAACAAGTGCCGCATCGCCTTCAGCACGCCCACGTCGTTCGGCGGAAACGCGTCGGGCCAGCCGAGGGCCCGCATCGCGATGTAGTGGCCGGTCCACGGACCGATACCCGGCAGCTCGCACAGCCGCTCGATCAATGGCTCGGCTCGTGCGTGCGGCGCGAGCAACGCCGCGATCGACGGCCACGCGCGCGCTATCGCGATGATCGCGCCGGCCCTCGTGCGGATAATGCCGAGCTCGGCGATCTTCTCTATCGGAGTGATCGCGATCAGCTCCGGTGCCGGAAACGCGCGGCTGACTTCGCCCGGCCACGGTGTCGCGACCGTTTCGCCGAATCGATCGGCAAACCGCCGCGCGAGCGTGCGCGCCGCGGCCACCGTGACCTGCTGACCGAGCACGGCGCGCACGGCGAGCTCGAACGTATCGACGCTGCCCGGCAGCCGCAGTCCTGGATCGCCCGGAATGGCTGCGAGCGTGGCGTCGATCGCGTGCGGTACCGCGTCGAGATCGAGCCAGCGGCGCGCCATGGCGACGACGCGGCCGCTGGCCGCCGCGAGCTCGGGGGCGAAGCGCAAGTTCACGATCGTCGCACGGGCATCGAATTCGGCCTCGATCCAGCCAGGCACATCCGCAAGCACTCCGGCGCGGACGCTGCGCTGCACCCGCCGCGCCGCAACGTCTACGTGCTCGACGTCGGGGATCGCGCGCAGCGCAAGAAAGCGCAGCAGAGCGGCCACATCGTACGGGGCCCGATACGCGAGGCGGATACGCACCGCCTCGTGGGTAGTGGCGACGTGCGGTGCCGCGGCGTCGGTCGCGTCGCCGCGCAACCTGCTCGGGCTCATCCGGTAGCTCTCGGCGAANNGTCAGCAGCTGTTTCGCGAGCAACAGTCGCCGCGTCTGCACGTACTGCAGCGGCGTGACGCCATGCTCCGCCTGGAAGATGCGGCGCAGATGGCGATCGCTGACGCCGAGCCGCTCCGCGAGCCGGGCGAGGTTCGGCGGCTCGGCACTCGCCGCCTGCGTGTCGAGCTCATCGGCCGCCTGGCGCGCCAGCGTTCGCGACGCGTCCATCACCGTCCACGGGTAGTCCGCACCCGGGGCGATCTCGGGTCGGCACTTCAGGCAGGGGCGGAACTCGGCCGCTTCGGCCTGGGCNNGTCGATGTGACGCCGACGAAGATCCGTCCGTCGAAGCGCGCGTCGCGGGCCGTCAGTGCCTGGTAGGCGGCGTCGCCGTCGAGCATCAGCGCCTCGACGGTCGGTGCCTCGGCGCGCGGATTCAGGGCGACAGCAGCGGTGCTCATGGCGCGCATTATGAGCGCTGTGCCGGCAAAGACTCGCCGCTTTCGGACACGTGCGCGACGGCCGAAATTCGCGCCGGGTCAGGGGCGTTTGCGGAGCGGAGCCGTCTTGATCCAGCGAATAACGCGCGTCTCGAGTTGGTCGTCGGCGACGGCGCTTTCCGGCAATGTACGGCCGCGGACCGAGATGCCGGCGCGATGCACGGTCTCGGGGTCGCCGGACACGAGCGGGTGCCACCA
>PMCP01000201.1:0-50432 GCA_003155415.1 Gammaproteobacteria bacterium
ATGCGTTCACGCGCCAAAAAGCCGTGGAGCCCCATCAAGCCCGAGCAGGTCGATGACGTCGTGTTCTACTGCGCGCTCGGCGCCATCATCGGCGGCCGCATCGGCTACATGCTCGTGTATGGCACGCAAGAGCTGCTCGCCGATCCGCGCAGCATCTACCGGGTGTGGCAGGGCGGAATGTCGTTTCATGGCGGGCTCGCCGGCGTGCTCGTCGCCATGGCGATCTACGGCCGCTACATCGGCAAGCCGTTCTTCGTCATGACGGATTTCATCGCGCCGTGGGCGCCCGCGGGCTTGATGCTTGGTCGCATCGGCAACTTCATCAACGGCGAGCTATGGGGCAAGCCCACGGACTCGATGTGGGGCGTGGTCTATCACGGCGAGGCGCGGCACCCAAGCCAGCTGTACGAAGCGTTCCTCGAAGGCTTGGTGCTGTTCCTGATCGTGTGGGTGTACACGCGCAAGCCGCGCCCCACGATGGCGGCGTCCGGCGTGTTTCTGCTCGGGTACGGAGTGTTCCGAACCGTCGTCGAATTCGTGCGGGTGCCGGACCTCCAGCTCGGCTATCTCGCGCTCGGCTGGCTCACGATGGGCCAGATACTGTCGGTGCCGCTCATTGTCGCGGGCCTCGTGCTGCTGTGGCTCGCTTACCGCAGCGGTAGCATCGCGCCCGCGCATGGGTCCACGCCGAGCGCTCCCACGCCGAAGCGCGCGCACTGATCGATGCGCCAGTATCTCGACCTCGTGCGCGCCATCCGCGATCACGGCGTGCGTAAGGAAGACCGCACCGGCACGGGCACACTCTCGCTGTTCGGCTACCAGTTGCGCTTCGATCTTGCGGCGGGCTTCCCTGTCGTCACGACGAAGAAGCTGCACCTCCGCTCGATCATCCACGAGCTCCTGTGGTTCTTGAAAGGCGATACGAACGTCGCGTACCTGCACGAGCACGACGTCTCGATCTGGGACGAATGGGCGGATGAGCACGGCGACTTGGGGCCCGTGTATGGCGCGCAGTGGCGCACGTGGCGCACGGCCGACGGCAGCAGCGTGGACCAGATTCAGCGCGCGCTCGATCTGCTGCGCAAGGATCCGAACTCGCGTCGCAACATCGTGAGCGCGTGGAACGTGGGCGAGCTCGATCAGATGGCGCTTGCCCCGTGCCATGCGATGTTCCAGTTCTATGTGGCGAACGGCCGGTTGAGCTGCCAGCTGTANNAGCGCCGACGTGTTTCTTGGCGTGCCCTTCAACATTGCTTCGTATGCGCTCTTGATCCACATGCTCGCGCAGCAGACGGATCTCGCACCGGGCGAGCTCGTGTGGACCGGCGGCGACTGCCATTTGTATTTGAACCACCTGGAGCAGGTGGAGCAGCAGCTCGCGCGCGTGCCTTTGCCGCTGCCGAAGCTGGTGATCAAGCGCAAGCCGCCCACGCTGTTCGACTACCGGTTCGAGGATTTCGAGCTGCTCGGCTACCAGGCGCACGCCGCGATCAAGGCGCCGATCGCGGTGTGAGGCGATGCGCGCGCGCCTCATCGAGACGTGCCGTTTCGGAGGTTCTATGACTGATGCCACGAGCGTTCCCGCCGAGAGGATCAAATACTCGCCCTCGGTGGCGTCTCTATTGGCCGCGAACACGACAGAGGCCCGACTAGGGCGTCTATTCGTGCGGTTTTGCGAAGCGTTGCTGGACCCGAATGCAGATCGGATCGACGACAGCGTCACCGCAGGCGCTCGGTTTCACGAACTCGAGGCCGCGGGGTTCCCACCGGGCCCGCCGGGCTTCAAAGTGTTCAGGAAGCAGATCAATGTCGCGTTCCCCGATGAGCGTGTGGTGATCATGTCGATGCGATTTCCTGAGCCGGACATCATAGAGACAGAGCTGGCGTGCACGGCCACACACCGCGGGGAGCTCATGGGCATTCCGGCGACGGGCAAAGTAGTCGAGTTCACCCTCTACACTCGCAATCGCTTCGAGGGTGAGAGGATGGCTGAGCGCTGGGATCGCGTGGACTTCGCCGGTTTACTGGCGCAGGTGCGAAGCTGAGGAGCCGCGTCGCCGGCGTTAAACGTTGCTAGCGCCATAGCTGGGCCGTAGGCTACGCGCTCGCATCGCATCCTGAGGGGGAACACCATGCGCCGCTTTTTGCTCACGCTGCTGTTTGCAGTTCCGTTCGCCGCGCCGCTGTCCGCGGCCACGGTCGACGGTCTTTCGATCAATTCAACGTCCGTCGGCTCCGGTCCCACGGTCGTGTTCGTGCACGGTTGGACTTGCGATCTCTCGTCGTGGGACCAGCAGGTGCCGGTGTTCTCGAAGAAGTACCACGTCGTCACGCTCGATCTGCCGGGCCACGGCAAGAGCCAGTTGCCGAAGGACGGCAAGCTCTCCATGGATCTGTTCGCACGTGCAGTGGAAGCCGTGCGTGTAGAGAACAAGGCCGACAAGATCGTGCTCGTCGGTCACAGCATGGGCGCCCCGGTGATCCGGCAGTACGCGCACATGTACCCGGGCCATGTGGCCGGGCTCGTCGCGGTCGACGGACCGCTCGACATGCGCGGTTTCCCGCCGCCGAACTTCAGCGCCCCGCCGTCGCTCGCCGGTGCCGAGGGGCTAAAGACGCGCGAGACCATGATTCGCGGGATGTTCGTGCCGACCACGTCGCCGGCGATCCAGGATCACGTGCTGAAGATGATGCTCGGTGCGCCGGAAGCGACGGCGTCCGGTGCCATGGCCGCGATGTTCGACCCCTCGATTCGCTGGACGGAAGCGATCAAGGCGCCGAGCCTCGAGGTCGTTGCGGGCACCGGGCAGGTTCCGGACGTGCCGAAGACTCGTGAAGTGCTGCCGGCGTTCGACGCATCACAGGTCGCCGGCACAGGCCACTTTCTGATGCTCGAGAAACCCGCTGAGTTCAACTCGCAGCTCACGGCGTTTCTCGACAAGATCAAGTTCTGAGCGCGGCCGACATCCGTGCTGAAAGAGCTCGTGACAGACGCGGCCCTGCTCAGCACGGGCGGCTGTTCCTGGCGCTCGCGCACGAAGCCTGAGTTGTGACCACCGCGCAGAAACATTACGAGCAGCTGCTGGCGCCGATCTACGTCTGGATGGCCGGCGGCGTCGAGTCCGCGCTCGCGGCCGGCGCGCAGGATGTCGCGCCGCTCGTTCCGGGCGCGGGGCTTGCGGTCGATCTTGGCGCGGGCTTCGGCATGCACGCGATTCCGCTCGCGCGCGCGGGCTATGAAGTCGTGGCGCTCGACACGTCGCACGAGTTGCTCGACGTGCTGCGCGCGAACGGCGCCGGGCTCGCGATTCGCTGCGTCGAAGCCGATTTGCTCGACTTCCGGCGCCACGTGACGGAACCGGCATCGCTGATCGTCTGCCTCGGCGACACGCTCACGCATCTCGAATCGACCGACGACGTCGAGCGCCTCGTGCGCGACGTCGCGGCGAGCCTTACGCCCGGCGGGCGTTTTGTCGTCACGTTCCGCGACTACACGCAACCGGCCGTCGGTGACGCTCGCTTCATCCCCGTGCGCAGCGACGCGGATCGCATTCACACCTGCTTTCTCGAAGAGCAGCCCGACCACATGCTCGTGCACGACATCGTCCACGAGCGCGACGGTGGCACGTGGCGCATGAAGGTGAGCAGCTACCCGAAGCTACGGCTGGCGCCGGCCGCAGTGGCCGAAGCGCTGCGCTACGAGGGCCTCGAGCCCACGGTCGCTGCCGGCGCGCGCGGCATGGTGCGGATCACCGCCGTGCGGAAGTGACGCACCGCGCCTTGAGCTATAGTCGCGCCAACGCGTAAGCGCCGGAGGCGCAGTGGGAAAAACTCGGCTCGAAGCATTCAGCGACGGCGTCATCGCGATNNCATCACCACATGCTGCACACCGTGAAGACGGTGTCCGGCGGCGTGCTATGGGCGAATCTGCATCTCTTGTTCTGGCTGTCGCTGTTCCCGTTTGCCACGGGATTCATGGGCGAGAACCACTTCGCGGCGACGCCGTCCGCGCTCTATGGCTGTGTGCTTCTCGGTGCCGGGGCGGCATATACGATCTTGCAGAACGCGATCATCCGCGCGCAGGGCAAGGAGTCGCTGCTGCAGGCCGCCATTGGCGGCGACTGGAAGGGTAAGGCGTCGCTGGTCGGCTACGTCGCCGGCATCGCGTCGACGTTCATCGTGCCGTGGGTCGCTGAAGCCTTCTATATCGCCGTCGCCGCCATCTGGTTCGTGCCGGACAAGCGCATCGAGGAAACGCTCGAGCACACGCCCGAGCATGAGAAGCCATGAAACGGCTCGTGGTCGCGCAGTCGCGCCGCTAACGCTCGAACGCTTCAGTCACCGGCACCGAGCCGATGCGCTCGGCGGAGATCGCGAACGGCACGGCGGCAATCTCGCGGTCTTCCTTCATTACCTCGTCGCTTTTCGGTGTCGTGTAGGTAACCGGAGTTGGCGCGTCACTCGTGAGCGCGGCGCGTATGTTCGCGGCGTCGCCGGTCACGATCGCGATCTTCAAGTCCTTGTACTGCAGGTGTTTCTTGATGGCCGCGTTGACGTCCTCGAGCGTGAGCTCGTCCATCATGCGGCGGAAGCGCGCCAGGTGGCCCTCGCCGTCGATGCCATAGAACTTGTCGTCCATGGCGTAGCCCAGGCGTGCGGACGTGGTCTCGGCGAAGTGCAGCGAGTACTTCTTCAGGAACGTGCGCGTGAGCTCGAAGTCCTCGGCCGTCATGCCGTCGTCGACCAGTTTCTTCAGCTCGCGCAGCGCTGCACGCAGCGCGAACGGCGCGTTCGCGTTCGGCAACGTGCGGACCCAGATCTCGAACAACTGCGCGCGGCGCGGCACGTTCACGGGTGGCATCGAGCGCTCGCCGCCCTCGGGGAACGCCTCGATGTACGAGTAGTCGCCGTAATTCAAGCCGCGAATCTCGCGGATCACGTGGAATAGGTGGCTCGACTGGTTGCGATGCTCGCCGAGCCAGGAGTTCGCGACCCACAGCGCGTAGAAGTCCTTGTCTCCGCGATGCACGTCGATGGGGAATCCGAAGCTGATCGAAGCGTCGGCGCCGGGCTTGTCGATCAGCACCGCGGAACGATCAGCCGTCGTGGTGGGCGAGATCGAAGGTGCCGCCGTGGTCGCGCCGGCCGGCAGGCGCTTCACTGCCGCCTTCATGCGCGCGACGACCGCATCGTCGAAGCCGCCGCCGATGCCGAGCAGCACGTTGCCCGCCGTGTAGTGCTGGCGATAGAACGCCCGCACGTCGTCGAGCGTAGCGGCTTTGAGCCCCGCGACCGTGCCTTCAGTGGGGTGCGCGTACGGCGTGCCGCGGAACGCGAGCCCGTTCAGCGCGGCTTTGCCGAGCTCCTCGTCGGAGGAGTAGCGCAACGTGTTCTCGAGCTCGTTCACCGCGTCGCTGCGCACGCGCTCGAAATCGGCGGCTGCGAACTTCGGGTGCAGGAACGCATCCGTGTAGAGCTCGAGATACGCGTCGAGATTGTCGCGATGCACGCGGCCCGTGAGCGTGCTGCGCTCGCGGTCGACGCGCATCGAGTAGCTCGCGGCGAGCGGATACAGCGCCGCGAAGATCTGATCGAGCGAGCGCGCTTCGGTCGCGGCGTCCGTCAACATCGCGCCTGTGAGAAACGCGAGCCCCTCCTTGCCGGGCGGGTCGTTCTGCGAGCCGACGGCGAATTGCACGGAAAACGAAATCGTCGGGTCGGCGGGAACGGGCATCAGCACCACGGGCGAATCCTCAGTTGAAGCGGGGGCGGTGGGCGGCTGCGCGCGGCTGCAAGCGGCGAGCGCCAACGCTGCGCACGCGATAAGAGCCGCGCGCGTCACTTGCGCGGCCGCAGCACGCCTACCGTGCGTCGCGCTGGCTCGAGAAAGCGCTGCGCGGCGGCCTGCACGTCGGCGGGCGTGATCGTGGCGTAAGTGGCGTAGAGCTTGTCGATGCCGGAGAGATCGCCGTTCAGCGCGAGGAACTGCGCGACGCGCGCCGCCACGGACTCCGGCGTTTGCAGGCTCATCAGGAAACCGTATTTCAGGCGCTGCTGCAGCGCCGCAAGGCGCGCGGCATCCGGCGGCGCGGCGCGGTACTCGGCCACCGTAGCGTCGATCACGCCGAGCACATAGTCGATCTTGGCCGGGTCTTTGACGCGCGTCTGAATGTCGAGCAAGTACGGGTCGCGGTGAAACGAACTGTAGGCGTCGAGGTGGTCCACGACTTGCTCGTCGAGCACGAGTTTGCGATACGTCGCGCTGGTTTCACCGAACGCGAGATCGGCGAGAAGACCGATCGCCACGACCGACTTGTCGGCCGGGTCGTAGGCCGGCAGCTTGTACGCCACACGCAGCTCCGGAAGCGTCTGGCCGT
The DNA here is from genome assembly GCA_003155415.1 of Gammaproteobacteria bacterium. Taxonomy (GTDB): domain Bacteria; phylum Pseudomonadota; class Gammaproteobacteria; order Steroidobacterales; family Rariloculaceae; genus FEN-1219. The sequence continues at coordinate 6,378 of PMCP01000201.1, forward strand.
CGTACTGCACGTCGACGCGTCGCTCGGCTTTCTGCTCGGGCTCCACAGGAATCTGCGGTGGCACGTAGCCGCGCTGCCATTGGCCGTAGTATTTCTCGACTAGCGGGAACACTTTCTCGGGTGTGACGGAGCCCGCGATGAACAGCACCGCGTTGTCCGGCCGGTAGTAGCGCGCGAAGAACGTGCGCGAGTAGTCGTACATCTTCGGCATCGCGGCGATGTCGCGCTCGTAGCCCATCGTCGTGTGGCCGTACGGGTGCTTCTCGAACGCGGTGGCCACGAGTTGCTCGTCGAGCGCGAAGTCGGGACTCGTGCGGTCCTTGCGGTACTCGCCGTACACGGCGCCGGCTTCCGTTTGGAACGCGCTCTCGGCGTACTTCAGGTTCTGGAACCGATCGCTCTCGAGCTCCATGACGCGCTCGAGATCTTCGGCGGCCATCGTGAAGTGATACGCCGTGTGGTCGTCTGTCGTGTACGCGTTCGTGTCGGCGCCGATCGTAGTGACGATGCGGTTGTATACCTCCGACGGGTAGCGATCCGTGCCGCGGAACATCATGTGCTCGAAGAAATGCGCGAAACCGGTGCGGCCGGCCTCGACTTCGTCGCGCGAGCCTGTGCGGACCACGGTCCAGTACGCGACGAGGCCGTCGCTCGGCATCGGCATGACGATGACCTTGAGGCCATTCGCCAGCGTGCGCGTCTCGGCGGGGAACGGAATGATCGGTTTCACGGCGTTGATCTCTTGGCTGACGCTCGGCGCGCCTGTGAGCAGGCCGCACGCGAGTAACGCGGCAGCTGGGCGGCCGAGGAGCGGAAGACGGAGTCGCATGACTTGGATTAGACCACAGCGTGGTGGGCGCGAGCCACGGACTGGCGCAGGGCGCGAGTGATGTCGATGCCCTTCGTCTTTTCCTGCGGGCGGGAATATTGGACACTCGACCTAACAGCAATGGGTGTCCCAGATCCTTCTTCTCTTCGATAAATCATAGTTAGGCCCGCCGTGATGCGTTTCGCTCGACTGAACACATCTGTATGCCCCGGGGAGTGCGGGCGAGCGTTTTCGCCCTATTCGTTGGCTTGGGCGTGGACACCACTATAGGCCTCGTCTCAAAGCTCTGGCGTTATCCCGTCAAATCCATGCTGGGCGAGGAATGCCACAGCATCAACGTGGCTGCTCGCGGCGTTGAGGGGGATCGCTTGTTCGCCGTTAGAGATGTGGACGGCAAGCTTGGCAGCGGCAAGAACACTCGACGTTTTCGTCAGATCGATGGTCTATTCGGCTTTCGCGCGAGTTGCGCCTCGGAATGGCCAGACATCCAGTTCCCTGACGGTCGTCGCATGCGTGGCGATGATCCGCAAATCCATGTGGCTCTGTCCGACGAGTTAGGTGTTGCTGTCACGCTCGTTCGGGAAGATCAAATCTCGCATTTCGATAGCGGCTCCGTGCATCTCTTGAGTACCAGTGCGCTGGCGTGGCTTAGCTCGCGGTTACCGGAGAGCCTGGTCGACGAGCGTCGGTTTAGGCCAAACATCGTGATCGCCACTGCCGGCAATGAGCCTCTCGAGCATCTGTGGGTGAACAGAGTCATTCGTATTGGCAGCGACGTCATGCTGAAGATCACCAAGAGTACAGAACGCTGCCGCATGACGACCGTCGCGCAATCTGAATTGCCGGACGATCCGAAAGTGTTGAGATGCATCGCTCAGGACGCAGGTCTTCAGTTTGGTGTGTATACGGAAGTACTGGCTTCGGGCCGTGTCTCCGCAGGAGATGCGGTTACCATTGAACGAGGAGAATGAAGCCAACGACGTCGTCGGCGGTGGTGGTGGTGGTGACTGAAGACATCGGGGGAGAGCATGACTTCTAACGAGCGCATGCAGCGAGCAAAAAAATCATCCGACGACACCTCGTTCGTCATCAGCGTGCGAGCGAAACCTCGTTCCTCGGTTAGCTCGCTCGAGGTTGAGGTCTCGGGCTCCTGGATCGCTCGACTCCGGTCCTCTCCAGTCGACGGTAAAGCTAATGCTGAGCTTGTTGGCCTCGTAGCGAAGCACTTTGGCTGCTCCAAATCCTCGGTGTCCATTATCTCTGGCGCCTCTGCTCGCCAGAAACTTGTCAAAGTCTCAGGCGCTACCGCGGCCCAACGCCGGGGTCCTGCCGAACTGCGGCGTTAGCCGCCGACTTATTGGAATTGCATGTTTTATCGCGTCGGCGCGGATCTTGTGTTGGTGGCTCACTCGTTGTTCGTAGCGTTTGCGGTGGTTGGGGGTGCGCTCGCTCATTACAACCGCGCGTGGATATGGCTACACCTTCCCGTTGTTCTGTGGTCCGCCGTGGTCAACTTCGCGAGTTGGACCTGTCCGCTAACGCCCATCGAAAAGGCTCTGCGCACTCGCGCCGGGCTATCGGGATACGCAGGGGGCTTTATAGAGCACTATGTCGGGCATTTCGTTTACCCGCGGGGCATGCCACGTCAACTTGAGCTTGTGGCTGGCGTGTCGATCGTCACTTGGAATATCTTGGTGTACGCAGTCGTTTTCGCGGTTTCTCGGTAACCGCGGGTCCTCCAAAGGTTGTGCAAAATCGCAAGCGTGCCCAAGACCATTCGCCCCGCTCTCGTGTATTTCGCAATCGTGATCGGCGCTGGATTCATACTCGGTGTGGTGCGCGTTCCGATACTCGTTCCACGCATCGGCGAGCGTTGGGCCGAGCTTGCAGAGATGCCCGTGATGGCGGCAGTGATCTTCTTCGCTGCAGGGTATCTACTGCGACACTTCCCTGAAATCTGTTCGCCACGTCGGTCGCTGGTCACGGGCTTTCTAGCCCTCGCCTTTTCGGTCGCTGCCGAGTTGGGGCTAGCCGTCGTTCTTCAAGACCAGACATTGGTCGAGTTCATTGGAAGTAGAGACAAAATATCGGGCTCGGTATATGTCGGGCTGCTACTCGTATTCGCGGTGATGCCACGGCTCCGCCTGAGAGCCATGCTCCTCTCAAACGTTGCCAATCCGAACCGCGGCGAAAGTCGTCTTCCATGAGCGATTCGCGCCCGCTACCGGAAGATCTGACTCTCGTTTCCGCGAAGACGCTCGCGCACTACAGCGAGCGTGCAGAGAAGTTCTGGACCGACACGCGCGACCACGACGTGAAGCAGAACATCGATGCGCTGTTGCGACATATACCTAGCGCGCCGCCGCTGCGCATACTCGATTTCGGCTGCGGCCCCGGGCGCGATCTGGCGGCGTTTCGTGCGCTCGGCCACGAGCCGATCGGCCTCGAGGGTTCGGCGCCGTTCGCCGCGATGGCGCGCGCGCATAGTGGTTGTGAGGTCTTGGAGCAGGATTTTCTAGCGTTGGATCTACCGCTCGGCCGTTTCGACGGCATCTTCGCGAACGCGTCGCTGTTCCATGTGCCGAGCCGGGAGTTGCCGCGCGTATTGAACGAGCTGCACGCCGCGCTCAAGCCCAACGGTGTTTTATTCGCTTCGAACCCGCGAGGCAACAACGAAGAGGGGTGGAATCGCGGCCGATATGCGGCGTATCACGATCTCCCATCTTGGCGCGCTTTCCTGAACGCCGCGTCGTTCATGGAGCTCGAGCACTACTACCGGCCGCCGGGCTTACCTATCGAGCAGCAGCCATGGCTTGCGAGCGTGTGGCGGAAGTGCGATTCCCCCGCCGCGACCGGCGCATAGACCCCTAGCGCACGATGCCCGGCTTGCCGTCCTCCACGTCGTACGCCGCCAGCACATGCGTCGGCGAGTCGTCGCGCTTGATGTCGTCCACGGCCACGAGATCCGCATGCAGCCGTTCAGGTTTCACGGACAGGCGTAGATACCCGCGCGTATCGCTGCGCGCGATGTGCACGTTCGCGTTCTTCGGTTTCCATACGTCGTAGTCTTTTTGCGGCCGCCCGTTCGAGCTGATCGACGACGTGACGAGCTCGGTGGCGACGATGCCGGAGTCGGGCTCGCCCGCGCGCGTGTTCACGTCGTTCACGAGGAACGCATGGATGTCGCCGCTCAAGATCACGGGATTGCGGATCTTGCGCTCGGCGAGAAAGTCGACGAGCCGCGCGCGAGCTGCGGGATAGCCATTCCAGTTATCCGCCCAGTACCGCACTTCCTTGTCGACGCTCTCGTCGACGTGCGCGAACAGCGTCTGCTGGCCGAGCAACGTCCAACGCGCGCGACTGCCCGTGAGGGCACCCTTCAGCCACTCTTCCTGCGTGGCGCCAAGCATCGTTCTCTCGCCGGCTACGAGCTCCGCACACGGCAACACCAGCGGGCCGCCGTCGCACGCCTGCGGGGAACGGTACTGGCGCCCGTCGAGCATGATCAGGTTCACGAGCGTGCCGAACGCGCGCGTCGTGTAGTGGCGCTGGCGGCCGTCGAGCGGGATGAAGCGGTGGGGCAGCGGCAGGTGCTCGTAGTGCGCCTGGTACGCGGCCGTTCGGCGCGAGTGGAACAACGCAGGCTCGAAGTCGAGGAAGTGATCGCCGGCGTAGTCGTTCGCCACCTCGTGATCGTCGCCGACCAGCATCCACGGGCTCGCCGCGTGCGCGGCTTTGAGATTCGCGTCGGATTTGTAGATCGCGTAACGCAGCCGATAGTCCTCGAGCGTGATGGCCTCGGACGCATCGTGCGAGCGCACGGCGCGCTGGCCGCGGCCTTCGTAGATGTAGTCGCCCACGTGCACGATGAGATCTGGGTGATCGGCCGCCATCGAGCGGTATGCCGCGTACGTGCCTTGCTCGTAGTGCTGGCAACTCGCGACCGCAATTTTCAGCTCTGCCGGCGTCGCGTCGCGCGCGGGCGCCGTGCGCGTTCGGCCCACCGGGCTGCGTACGCCGCCGCTCGTGAATCGATACCAGTAGTCGCGGCCGGGGGAGAGGCCCGTGGCTTCGACGTGCACCGAGTGCGCCCATTCGGGCGTCGCGTAAGCAGTGCCATTGCGCTCGATCTGCTTGAAGCCCTCGTCGCCCGCGATTTCCCAGCGAACTTCGACCGGCGCGCTCGGCATGCCGCCGCCCGGCGCGAACGGCTCGGGCGCTAGCCGTGTCCACAGCACCACGGCATTCGGCTCCGGAAAGCCGGACGCGACGCCCAGCGTGAACGGATCCGTCGCGAAGCGAGGCTCCGCCGCGCGGCTCGCGAACGGCTTCAACCACCCGGCGGCGGCGAGACCGACACCGGCGCCGACGAGTGAACGACGGGATAGCGGCATGCGATGCTCCGAAACAGAGGTCGCAGCCCCGGCGGCGGCGACTATGATGATCGGAATTCTACGCCCGTCCTTTGCAGGAGAGTGATGGATGAGTAACGCAGGCATGACGATCGCCGTCGTCGGTACCGGCGACATGGGCAGCGCCGTCGGCGCCGCGCTCGTGCGCGCGGGTTACCGCGTGGTCACCGCCGGGCAGGGGCGCAGCGCGGCGTCGCGCGGCCTCGCCGAGAACGCCGGCATCGAGGATCTGGGCTCGCTCGCGGCCGTTGTTCGTGCGGCCGCGGTCGTGCTCTCGATCGTGCCGCCGTCGGCGGCGCGCGCGTTCGCGACCCAGATCGCGCGCGTGATCAATGAGACCGGCGCGCGGCCCACGTTCGCCGACTGCAACGCCGTGGCACCCGCCACGGTGCGCGAAGTGGCGGCGATCATCGCGCCGACGGGCGCGCCGTTCGTGGACGTCGGCATCGTCGGCCGTGGCCCCGGCGTCGGCGGCGAGCGCACGCGGTTCTACGTGAGTGGCACCGAGCGCCGCGCCGTGCTCGAATTGAAGGTGCCCGAGATCGAGCTCATCGATCTCGGCCCGGAAGTTGGCACGGCTTCCGCGCTGAAGATGGCGTACTCGTCGTTGAACAAAGGCACGGACGCGCTGTTGACCGCCATGCTGCTCGCAGCCGAGCGCTTGGGCGTACGCGCGCCATTGATGCGTGAGCTCGCAGGCAGCCAGGCCGAAGCGCTCGCACGCATGCGCGTTCGCGTGCCATTCCTCGGCGCTACCGCCGCGCGCTATGCGCCCGAGATGGCGGAGATCGCCGCCACCTACGAGAGTGTGGGGGTAACCCCGGCGTTCCACCGCGGCGCGGAGTGGCTCTACCAGCTCGTCGCGACCACGCCGTTCGCCGCCGAGACGCGCGCGACGCAGCCGCGCGAGCGTTCGCTCGACGCGGCAGTCGCGGTATATGTCAACGCGCTCGATCGCGCGGCGCAGGGGTAACCACATGCGCAACCGCCGTTCCTCGCCAAGAGTGCTCGTCGTCGACGTCGGCGGAAGCCACGTGAAGATGCTCGCGACCGGCGAGCAGGAACCGAGGAGATTTCCCTCCGGCCCGAAACTCACCCCCGCGAAGTTGGTGGCGAAAGTAAAGCGCGCCACGGCCGATTGGAAGTACGACGTGGTCGCCCTCGGCTATCCGGGTTCGGTGCTGCACGGGCGCATCGCCGCCGAGCCGTTCAATCTTGGCAAAAGTTGGGTGGGGTTCGACTTCGAAGCGCGGTTCGATTGCCCCGTGAAGCTGATCAACGACGCTGCGATGCAGGCGCTCGGTGGTTATCGCAACGGCCGCATGCTGTTCCTGGGGCTAGGCACGGGCTTGGGAACCGCGTTCATCGTTGCCGGCAACGTCGAGCCGATGGAGCTCGGGCACCTGCCGTATCGGAAGGCTACCTTCGAAGACTATGTCGGCGCGCGCGGGTTTGAGCGGCTCGGCAAGAAGAAATGGACGCGCCACGTGCTTGCGGTGATCGATAGCCTGCGCGCCGCGCTCGAGCCCGACGAGATCTTGATTGGCGGCGGTAATGCGCCGAAGCTCGAAGAGCTGCCGCCGGACTGTCGGCGCGGCGGCAACGCGGATGCGTTCGCCGGTGGCTTTCGCCTATGGAAGGGGTAACGATGCAACTCGGAATGATCGGGCTCGGGCGCATGGGCGCCAACATGGTGCGGCGGCTCCTCAAAGCAGGCCATGACTGCGTGGTGTTCGATCGGGCCAAGGAAGCGGTGGCCACGCTCGCTGCGGAACGCGCGACGGGCGCGACTTCACTCGCCGACTTCGTCGGCAAGCTCAAGGCACCGCGCGCGATCTGGCTCATGGTGCCGGCGGCCGTCGTCGATTCGGCCATCGCCGATCTGTTGCCGCTGCTGCAACCCGGCGACATGCTGATCGACGGCGGCAACTCGTACTACATCGACGACGTGCGTCGCGCCGCGGAGCTCGCCGCGAAGCGCATTCACTACATCGACGTCGGCACGAGCGGCGGCGTGTGGGGCCTCGAGCGCGGCTACTGCATGATGATCGGCGGCGAGGCCGGCGCCGTAGAGCGTCTCGACCCCATCTTCGCCACGCTCGCACCGGGCAACGGCGATCTGCCGCCGACTCCGGGCCGGGAGCAGTCGCGAGGTACCGCGCAGCGCGGCTACCTGCACTGCGGTCCCAACGGCGCCGGGCATTTCGTGAAGATGGTGCACAACGGTATCGAGTACGGGCTGATGGCCGCGTATGCGGAGGGATTCGCCATTTTGCGAGGCGCCAACATCGGCAACGCGAAGCACGAGGTCGATGCGGAAACGACCCCGTTGCGCGACCCTACGCTCTACCGCTACGACTTCGATCTCGACGAAGTGGCAGAAGTCTGGCGGCGCGGCAGCGTCATCACATCGTGGCTGCTCGACTTGACCGCCGCAGCGCTGGCGAAAGACCCGGAGCTCGCAACGTTCGCCGGCCGCGTCGCGGATTCGGGTGAAGGCCGCTGGACCGTGAAGGCTGCCATCGACGAAGCCGTGCCAGCGCCCGTGATCACGGCGGCGCTGTACGAGCGTTTCAGCTCGCGCGGCGGCGCGGATTTTCAGGACAAGCTGCTGTCGGCCATGCGCTATGGATTCGGCGGCCATGTGGAGAAGTCACGATGAGCGCAGTCCAGCACGCAGATGCACTCGTCTTGTTCGGCGCCACGGGCGACCTTGCGCACCGCAAGATCTTCCCCGCCGTTCAAGCGCTGATGAAACGCGGCCTCGACCTGCCGATCATCGCGATTGCCCGGGGTGGCATGAGCAGCGAGTCGTTTAGCAAGCGCGTGGCCGATGGGCTCACACGTTTCGGCGATGCCAAGGATTCCGAGGGCAGGCGCAGGCTGTTCGCGAATCTTCACTATGTCGATGGCGACTACCGCGACCCCGCCACCTTCGATCGCCTGAAACAGGAGCTCGGCACGAGCCAACGTCCGCTCTACTACCTGGCGATTCCGCCGAGCCTGTTCGAAACAGTCACCCTGTCGCTGAACACCGCTGGCATTGCGCAAGGTGCGCGCGTGGTAGTGGAGAAGCCGTTCGGCCGCGATCTGGAATCGGCCACGCACTTGAACCGCGTGCTGCACAGCGTGTTCGCCGAGTCGTCCGTGTTTCGCATCGATCACTATCTCGGCAAGGAGTCGGTGCAGAATCTCTTGTACTTTCGTTTCGCGAACGCGTTCCTCGAACCGGTCTGGAACCGCGACCACATCCACAGCGTGACCATCACGATGGCCGAAACGCTCGGCATGGAAGGGCGCGGCAAATTCTACGAAGAAGTGGGCGCAATTCGCGACGTAGTGCAGAACCATCTGTTGCAGGTGGTTGCGCACCTCGCCATGGAGGCGCCCGTCGGCCGCGGCGTCGACGGATTGCGCGACGAGAAGAATCGCGTGCTCGAGTCCGTTCGCACCATGGCGGGCAGAAGCCTCGTCCGTGGCCAGTACGCCGGCTACCGCGAGGAGGCCGGTGTCGCTGCGGACTCCGATGTCGAGACCTACGCCGCGATGCGCCTGCACCTGGATTCGTGGCGCTGGGCGGATGTGCCGTTCTACCTCCGAGCCGGCAAACGGTTGGCGGCCACGGCCACTGAAGCGGTCGTCGAGTTCAAGAATCCGCCGAAGCAGGTGTTTGCCGAGAAGCTTGCCGAGGGCAGCAACTATCTGCGCTTCAGGCTCGGTCCCGATCGCGTTTCGATCGCCATTGGCGCGCGCGCCAAGAAGCCCGGGGTCGAGCTCGTGGGCCGCGACGTGGAGCTCTATGTCAGCAACAGCGGCGACGACGAGATGAGCGCGTACGAACGGTTGATCGGTGACGCAATCGCCGGCGACACCACGCTGTTCACTCGCGAAGACGCCGTCATCGAAAGCTGGCGCATCATCGATCCGCTGACGCGCATGAATACGCCGCTGCATTCTTACGCGCAGGGTAGCTGGGGGCCGGAAGAGGCCAACCACCTTGGGGAGCCCGCGCCGCGCTGGCGCGCACCGGCCACCGCTTGAAAGGCGCGTGACGCATGCGAGACGTGCACGAAGCCGGGCCGGTCGACGACGCGCCGGGCGCACCGGGAATTCCGCCGACGTGGACGTCGAGCAACAAGGATCTCGTCGGCGCGAGCCTCGGCACCAGCCGCGTGTGGTTCACCGTGGGCTTTGGGATCGTCAACGAGGTCTACCATCCGCGCGTCGATATTCCGCAGATCCGCGATCTCGGTTTCATCGTCGCCGATGGCAAAGGGTTCTGGTGCGAGGTCAAGCGCCTGGAGGCCTATGAGCTCGAGCTGCCGAAGCCCGGCATCCCGGCGCCCACGATCGTGCATCGGCACGCGCGGTTCGAGCTGACGCTGCGAATCACGCCTGATCCACGGCGCGACGTGCTGCTCATCGAGGTAGTACTTCGCGGTGACGCCGACCTCAAACCTTACGTGCTGCTCGCGCCGCACCTCGGCGGCACGGGCGTGAACAATGTCGCTGCCGTCGGCAAGCACTACGGCAGGAACGTGCTGTGGGCCGAACAGGGGCCTTTCGCATTGGCCCTCGCAGCGGCGGATCAAGCCCAGGGTGACGCGCTGGGTCGGCAAAGTGCCGGTTACGTCGGGTTCAGTGACGGCTGGCAGGATTTCAACGCGAACGGCGCAATGACCTGGGCGTACGCGCAGGCAGGTCCCGGCAACGTCGCACTCTTGGGGGAGCTTGCCCCCGAATGCGTCGTGGCGCTCGCGTTCGGGCCGTCGCGCGGCGCAGCCGCGACGCTCGCCGCTGCCGCGCTCGCACAACCGTTCGAGAACGTTTGGCGCGAGCATGTGGCCGCGTGGGCGGACTGGCACACGAGCTGCCACGACAACCTGGGAACGGGCGAGCCCGCGCTCGATGCACAGTTCGAGATCTCGCGCATGGTGCTGCGCTGCCACATGGACAAGACCTACCCCGGCGCCATGGTCGCGAGCTTGAGCATTCCCTGGGGCAACAGCAAAGACGATCGCGGTGGTTATCACCTGATTTGGCCTCGCGATCTCGTCGAGTGTGCGTCGGCGTTGCTGTGCGTGGGCAGCGAAACGGAAGCGAGAGACGTGCTGCGGTGTTTGATCGCCACGCAGCACGAGGACGGCCATTGGAATCAAAACCAATGGCTCGCCGGAGAGCCGTTCTGGCAGGGCGTGCAGCTCGATGAGACGGCGCTGCCGGTGATTCTCGCCGCGCTGCTGCACGAACGCGACGCGCTCGACGGCATCGCTGCCACGCAGATGGTGCGGGCAGCGTTGGGTTTCATCACGCGCATGGGGCCCGTGACTGACCAGGATCGCTGGGAGGAAAATCGCGGCATCAATGCGTTCACGGTTGCCATGACCATTGCGGCGCTCGTGGCGGGCACGGCGTTCCTCACGGGTGATGAAAAGGAAGCCGCTTTCGAGCTGGCCGATTTCTGGAATTCCCGCATCGAGCAGTGGCTATACGCGCAGGGCACGTCGCTGGCCAAACAGGTGGGTGTCGACGGCCACTACATGCGCACGGCGCCGCCGGAAGCCCTCTTTGATCCGGAGGCGAGGCACCACTTGCTGCCGCTGAAGAATCGCGGCGACGAGCCGGCGCCGAGTGCGGACGCGCAAATTTCCACCGATTTCCTGCAGCTCGTGCGGTGGGGTCTTCGGCCGGCGGACCACGCGTGCGTGCAAAGCTCCATCGCGGTCGTCGACGCGTTGCTGCGTGTCGATACACCGAGCGGCGCCGTCTGGCGTCGCTACAACGGCGACGGCTACGGCGAGCACGCAGACGGACGAGAGTTCGATGGCACCGGCACGGGCCGCGCGTGGCCGTTGCTGACCGGCGAGCGCGGTCACTACGAGCTCCTGGCCGGAAATGATCCGCTGCCGTTTCTGCGCGCCATGAGCGCAATGACGGGGCCGAACGGCATGCTGCCGGAGCAGGTGTGGGACGCCGAGCCGATTCCGTCGCGTCGGCTGTATCCCGGCAAACCGACGGGCTCGGCGATGCCGCTCGCGTGGACTCACGCCGAGTTCATCAAGCTCGCGCTATCGCGTGAGCGTGGGATCAGCGTCGATTGCCCGCGCGCTGTCTTCGAGCGTTACCGCGGTGGAATCTCGCTGCCGCGCACGACTGTCTGGAGTGAGCGGGCGCCGGTCGTCGGCTTCGCTACGGGCAGCGACCTGCGCGTGAACTTGCAGGCGGAAGCCGTAGTGCATTGGCGTGCAGAGCGGGGCGAATGGCGAGACATCGCGACGCGGCCTGGCCTTCCAGGCGTTCATTGCGTCGTGCTCCCGACTCGCAGCTTAGCGAACGCGAGTCGCGTCGAGTTCACGTGGCAGCAGGGCGCCGCCGATGTGCCTGGCACCACCTACGAGGTGTACGCGCGAAATGACTAACGAGCGCGGGCTATCCCTTGATGATCGCCTGCAGGCGCGCGACTTCGCATACCGCCATTGAGTGCGCCACGTGCAACGCGGAGCGTTCCGAATCGCGGTGCTCGAACTCTTTGCCGAAGCCGCCGGCGCCGGCGCGCATTTCGAGCTTGCCTCGACACCACTCCACTGCGTGTTGTGCATTGGCTAGCAGAGACTCTGCTTCATCTCGCCTCATGATGTGTTCCCTGTGGGTGTTGATTGGTTGGGGCGCAATCGAAATCGTTGCGGCGGGCGTGTGCGCTCAGCTGAACAGGCTCGCGTACGTTTCGACGAACTGCTTCGTCGTCAACGGCGCGCGGCCGACGATGTCGCGGATGGGCTGCGTGGCTTCCGTCGAGAACGCGCCTTGCTCGGCGGCGCGTGACACGCTGACGAGGTGCGTCACGAGCCAGTCGGGCAGGTTGCGCGCACGCATTCCTTTCTCGGCCTGCTCGATGCTGGCCGCGACAAACGTCACCGGCTTGCCGAGCACCTGCGAGAAAACCTTCGCGAACTCTTCGAGATTCGTCAGCACGCCCGTGAACTCGTACACCTTGCCCGCGTGTTTGCCCGGGTCGAGCAGCACGCGCGCGCCGAGGGCGCCGGTGTCGCGCACGTCGATGAACGCCAGCGGCATCGTGCCGGGAAACGGCATGATCATCTTGCCGTCGTTCTTGATCGACACCGCCTGCCCAAACGTGTTCTGCATGAACAAGCCGGGGCGCAGGATCGTCCAGCGCAAGCCGCTGCCTTTCAGGGCTTCCTCCACGGCGTAGTGGCCGCGGCCGACGACGGACTCCGCGTTCGGCCCGACGATCGCCTTGCCGCCGGACACCTTGACGAAGTAGTTCGCGCCCGCCGCTTTGGCGGCTTCAATGATGTTGATCTGTTGTTTGTCCGCGTCCGGGTTGTGCCCGGTCACCACGAACACGCTCTTGACGCCCTTCAGCGCCTTTTCCATCGCCGAGCGATCGGTGATATCGGCCAGGGCGGTTCGGACGTCTTCGCCCAGCACTTCGCGGGCTTTATCCGAGTTGCGCACGATGCAAAGCGGCTGCTCGCCGAGCGTCTGCAGCTCCTTGACCGTCGCTCGCCCCGTGTTACCCGTCGCGCCGAATACCGCAATCATGACTCGCTCCTTGGATCGATCCGCAGGTGCGGATCATACCGGTATCTCAGCTGCGGCCGGGGTATTCATAGCAACTATGCCCAAGACGGGTTGTTATGATTCAGCCGTGGGGCTTGCTCGCTGTTGGAAGGAAAGGGATGGCTCGCGCACGCAAAGGGGGTAGTCGACAGAAGGCCGCGAAGGAAAACGCGGTGCCATACGACGGCCTGACGCCCGACGTCATCATCGGCGCGGCGGAGAGCTTCGGCTACGAGTGCACGGGCAGCATCTTAGGGCTCGCGAGCTACGAGAACCGGGTTTACCAGATCGGGGTGGAGCAGGGCTTCGTCGTCGCGAAGTTCTATCGGCCCGGCCGATGGACGGATGCCGCGATCATCGAGGAGCACGAGTTCGCGCTCGAGCTCGCAGCGCAGGAAATTCCCGTCGTGCCGCCGATCATTCATGCGGGCAAGACTCTCCACGAGCACGAGGGCTATCGGTTCGCGATTTCCGAGCGGCGCGGCGGGCGCTGGCCGGAGCTTGGCACGAGTGAAGACCGCGAGTGGCTCGGCCGTTTCTTGGGAAGGCTGCACGCGGTGGGCGGCGCGAAGCCGTTCCGATCGCGGCAAACGCTCGACCGCGTCGAGATGGGCGAGCGTTCCGTCGAGCAAGTGCTCGCGGGCGACTGGCTGCCGCCGCACCTCGTTGCGAGCTACGAGAGCGTGACCAACGAGCTGATGGATGCGATCGACGTGTGCTTCGAGGACGTCGGGCGCTACCGTGCGATACGCATTCACGGCGATTGCCACCGCAACAACGTGCTTTGGACCGACGCCGGCCCGCACTTCGTGGACCTGGACGACTGCGTGAACGGCCCCGCCGTGCAGGATCTGTGGCTCTTCCTCGCCGGCTCGCGTGACGAGATGGCCGCGCAGCTCGGCGACCTGCTCGAAGGCTACGGCCAGTTTTGCCAATTCGACTACCGCGAGCTCCAGCTGATCGAGGCGCTGCGCGCGCTGCGCTTGATGCACTACACCGCGTGGATCACGCGCCGCTGGCACGACCCGGCGTTTCCGCGCGCGTTCCCGTGGCTCGGCGAACCGCGCTACTGGGAAGAGCACGTACAGGCGCTGCTCGAGCAGCGTGCGGTGCTCGACGAGCCGCCGCTTTCCGTGCTCGTGTGAGCGGTACGTCACGGCATACGATTGTTGCCGTCAAGAACTGAAGAAACCGGCCGATAACCGGACTCGATGAGCTGAGTCCCGGTCATGCCGAAGTATCCACAATCCGGCGACGTCTACGAGTCGGTGCTCTACGCGGGGCAGACTTGCAGGGTCGTGACGGTGCAACACGCGCAGGTCACGTTCCAGTGGCTCGGCGAATACCAGCGCATCGAGCCGCAAGTCGTGCCGGTAAACCGTTTCATTGCCGACTTCACTCAACGCAAACCTACGACTGATCGCGCGTCCTCAAGTCCGTCGTTCGACAGCCGATAACTCGGTTGCGGCACGCGGGTGCCGGGACGAGGGTTTGCATGTTCAGAAGGCAGTGCGGCTGGCTCGCGGTTGCGGCGGCGACGCTCGTAACCGCTGCGTGCACCGTGCCGCCGGGCGGTGAGAGCGCGGTTCCTGCCGTGTCGACCGACGACGCTACGCTTGCGGCGCAACTCTATGCGGGCACGTCGCGCACGCCGGCCGGATTTCTGGCGGATCCCGCGCCGCAGTCGTTCTCGCAAGTCGTTACGTATCATCTGAAGGCTCGCCAGCTCGATGCGAACGCCCCCACGCAGCACGAGCTATGCACCGACGACTGGAACGAAGCGCTCGCGTGGTCCGAGACAGTGGCTCAGCAGGCGCCGACGTATCTCGATCTCGTCGGCAACACCTCGACCGAGCGCTTCTATGAGTTCGATCGCGAGCCACGCGGCGACCCGCAGCGTTACGAGCGCATGCGTGTGTTCCGGTGCGTGTACCTCGACCGCAGCGGCGTCGATCTCGATACGACCCACACTTTCGCGGGCACGCTGAACGCGCAGCCGATCGACGCCGCCGCACTCGGCGGGTTGGCCGAATATCTGTGGGAGTTCAGCGAGTACGACAACGTGAATCACGCAGTGGTCTCGAGCGCCGCGCGGGCCGCGACGACGGGCCTCGCGCACACGTTGACTCTCGCGAGCCTCGAGCGCGGCGCCACCTGCGACCGAGTGGTGCTGCGAGAGTGGACTCACAACGTAGATCCCACGACCGGTGAGCTCGGCTCGAACGTTGCCATGCTGCGGGAATTTTCCGTGCACCGCGTCGGCGACACGATCGTCGGCTGTTAGCGGCTGCCTGGTCTCAGTCGCGACAGATCGAGGTCGCGCAGCGAATCCTGATCCGTCTTGAAGCGGAAGCGGATATACGGCCCGGCCGCCGTGTAACGGCTCGCGTCGAACTCCTCGTCGCGGAAGCCCTGGAAGTTGTAGCCGACCGATAACCACAGATTCTTCGCGGCATTGATGCCGACGTCGACGCCGATCGACTGCTCGCGCGTGCCGGCCGCAAACGAGTGCAGCTCCGTCGCGTGCAAACCGATGTCGAGCATCTTGGTCAGGTCGCGGCGCAGATCGATGCCGAGCAGCGATGTCCAGCCCGCGTAGCGCTCACCGTCGATCGTGCTGCGCGTGAACCGCGCGCCCACCTGCGTGCCGATCTCGAGTTTCTGGCCGACTTGCCAGTGCAGATTCAGGTTGTTCACGAGGCGTGCAGACGCGATCGTCGAGAGCGAGCTCATGCTGTCGTTGCTTTCGAGGTCGAGGCGATCGAGCATCACGAGCCGGCTGTCGATGGGGCGGTACGCGTACGAGAACCGCGTGTCGGCGGTGCGGCTCGCGCCTGCCGTTGCGTCGTTGTCGAGCCAGTGCGCGGTGAGCGAAAGCGCGCGGCCCGCCACCGGCTCGCGGAAGAAGCCGGCCAGGAACGCCCAGCGATCCGCGCTCTGCGCGTCGCGGCGCTCGAGCCGCGAGGTGAACGTCCAGAGGTCCGCTCGATACTGCCCGCCGACGAAGGTCGCCGTGTAGTCCTCGGTGATGTTGCCCGTGACGAGCGGCACGGTGGGGTTCGGTCGCGTCGCGATGGTGTTCGTGCCCGTCAGCGTCTGGCTCTGGTCGAGCCCCGCATCCATGGCCCAGTTCGAGCCGATGCGCCACGACTGCGTGAGGCCCATATTTGCGAACACGCGCGGACCGTTCTCGCTGAATTCGTGGCTCACACTCGACGCGAGCTGCGTGCCGGACCACGGGGCGCTGCGCACGCCAATGCGCGTCATACGTGCGTCGATGTTTGCGCCGTTCGCGTCCTCGACTTCGCCGAACAACGTGGTCGCGGCGTTGAAGTGGTAATCGACGCCGAGCGTCGTTCGTTCCGGGAAGTCCAGGCTCTCGTCGCGGTGATTGACCGCCTGCTCCGTCAGCGCGCGCAGCGTGATGCGGTCGTTTGCGAGGTCGCGGCTGCCGCCGACCGACACGAGCTCGCTCAGCTTCTCGCCGCTCTGCGGACCCGCCGTCGCAGTTAAGTCGTCGACGACGCGGCGCACGCCGAAGCTTTCGGTGGCATCGTCGCTCTCGTGGCGCGCTTCTGCGCTCACGAGCTCGCGATCGGCGCCGGTCGTGAGGTTCTCCTGGCGGAACGCCTCGCCGCGCGCGGTCCAACGGCCCGCGAGCTTCGCGTGCGCATCCATGCCCACCTTGTGCGTTCCTGTTTCGGTCAGGAGCTGCTGGCCCACGCCGAAGCCCGGCTGCTGTTCGCGCGCATAGGCTTGAAGATCGAGACGCTCCGTTACGCGCTTGATCTCGGCGACGTAGGCGCCGGCTTCGCCGCGCAAGGGGTTCGCCGAATCCGTTTGCGCCACCTCGGCGCGTACTTCGAGCGCGCCGGTCGGCCGGTAGCGCAGATCGGTGCCCGCGAGTCGCGTATCGCCGGTGGCAGAGCCCTCCTCGACGAGCGTGGCTCCGAGCTCGAGCTTGTCGCCGGCGAGTCGCGTCGTCGCGCGCGCACCGGCCGTCGTGCCACCGTCGTTGCGCGTCAGCGTCTCGTACTCGGCGACGATGTACACGGGATTGAACGCGGGGTCGCGCCCGGCGATGGGCTGTTTGAACGTGACGACGCCAGTCAGATAATCGATGCTGTAGTCGACGAAGCGCGCGAGCTGCTGCGTTTCGACGATGACCTCGCTGCGGATGCGGTCGCGCACTTCGATGCGTAGCTTGTCGCTGTTCGCGACGAGATCCGTGCGTGAGAGTTTGTACGGGCCCGACGTGCCGTCGCCCAGGAATTCGTCGCGGCCGTACGTTTCGCGGTTGTCCGCCGCGAATGCGCTGACTTGCACGTGCTTGCCAGCGAAATCGGCTTTGAGGCCCGTGAGGCTGCGGCTGTAGCGGCCGAGCTCCGTGAGCGTGAAGCCTGTTTGGAAGTCGCCAAACATCGCGGTCAGCGCGCGGCGTTCGATCTTCAAGTACAGCTTGCGCGTGGATGCCGCCTCGAAGCGCTGCTCGACGGCGTCGCCGTACAAGCTGTAGTAACGGTCCGGCTCGATCGTGCCGAAGAGCCGTGTCTCGGCTTCGGCTCGGTCGCGCGCGGAGTCGTACGCGATGGTCAGCAACGTGGAGCCTTTGACGCGGCCCTTCGCGAAGAATGCGATGCGGCCATCGCTCGAGTAACCATCGTCCACATCCGGCGGCTCGAGTGCTGCGTTCAGCTTCGTGTACGCGGCCGTGCCTTCCGCGATGCCGACGAGAATCCAATCTCGCTGCTCCGGCGTGAGCCACGCACGGATTTCCTGTTCCTGACGCTCGTTGAAGCGCAGCCTCAAGACGACGGCGCCCGTCTGCACAGTGGGCTCTAGCGCGATGCGCACGAGGCCGTCATCGCCGACGGCGAACGTTGGCTCGCGATTCGCGGACAGGAGCGGATTATCGCGCAACGTAGCGACCTCGAAGGCGGTGCGGTAGGGCGGGTCGACTTTGTACGCGCCGAGCGTGCCGGGTCGCGCGGCCTGGCCGGACGCGTCGAACACGCGTAGCGCGAGCACGGGCTCGGTGCGGCCGTCGGCCGTTAGCAGCGATTGTTCCGCGACGAGCTCCGCCCGCACGCCGCCGCTGCCGTAGCGCATGACGCGCTCGAACTGCTGCATGACGCTGCCATCCGCCGCGTGCACGACGGCGACGAGCTTGTTGTCGCCGTCGACGAGGTCGACGCCGCGCCAGCGGCTCAACGCGACCGTCTTCGCCGCGTTCGTCTCCACGCCGTCGAAGTTCAGCGCGCTGATGGGACGGCCGTTCACGGTGAGCGTCACGCGCTGCTCGGGCAAGTGCTCGATCGCGACGCGGATGCTCGGCACCGCCGGCGCGAAACCTTCCGCGGGCTGCAGCCATGCGACTTTCGGCTCCAGCGTCGAGAGATCGATCGGCGCCGGCGGCCCGTCGTCGCGCACGGTCGAGTCGCGTGCTGGCGGCGGGATGCCTTTGCGAGAGCCCTTGTCGAGCGAGCCAGCGGTCGCAACAGGCGGCGCTTCCGCCGTGCCGGCGGCCACGGCGAACGACTCTGCGGCGACGGTCTTCAGTCCGGTGATTTCTATCTCCACGCGCCGGTTGCGCGCGAGGCTTGCAGCGTCCGTGCCGGAGTCGATCGGCTCTTCGGCGCCCCGGCCGTCGACGATGAACGTCGCATTCGGCAACGCCTTTCGCAGATCGTCGGCCACGACCTGCGCGCGGGCACGCGAGAGCGCGTAGTTGTCCGTGAACCGAGCGCGGTTTTTCGCCGCGATGGGCGTCTGATCCGAATGGCCGACGACCTGAATCGACACGTCCGCTACATCGCGCCAATTTGCCGCGATGCGCTCGAGCTCGTCGCGGTCGGCCGCGTCGATCTCGGTGGCGAGCGCGTTGAAGCGCGGCGAGAACGTGTAGCGTTCGTTTTCGCGCTGCGCGGCATCGCGGTGCACGACGTTGACGACGGGCGCCGTCTGCTGCGACGCCTCCGTCGGTGTCGAGAACCGCAGCAGCACGCGTACGGGCAAATCGGAAATGCCGGACGGAGCGCCCGTTTGGCGAGTGCTGAACGACAGCGTCGTGGCGGTGTCGGCCGCGAGCGCACCGAGCGTGAAGCGCAAGGCGCCGGCCACGACCTCGGGATCAGTGCTGCGCGCGTCGCCTACGCGTGCGTTGCCGTTCACGTACTCGAGCCCCACGGGCAGCAGCACCAGCAGCTCGGCGGAGGAGAGCGGCACGCCCTTCGCGGTGACGGTGGCCGCGTGGGTGAAACCTTCGGGCGCGGCAGTCGTAGTGAGGCCAAGTCGTGCGTCGCCCGTGGGAGCGGCGCGCCGGGCGAGCACGAAGTCGGCCGTCACGAGTCCGCCGCCGCGCGCGTCGACGAACTGCGAGATCGCGTTGCCCGCGCGGCGCACCGGTGCGCCGCAGCGCAGCGGCTCGAGATCCACCGGCAACGTGATCGTGTCGAGCTGCGCCACGTGCGAACCGGGCGCGAGCCCCTCGAAATGGTACTTGCCTTCGTTGTCCGTGACGGCGTAGCGGCCGTCCTCGAGGTACACGCGCACGCCCGGCACGCCGGCGGCGCCTTCGAGAGGCGCGTCGCACGCGCCTTCGACCACGCGGCCGAGCAACACGGCTTTGCTCTGGAACAGCTCTTCGCGCAGCTGCACGGTGGCCGTCGCTTCGTTCGATTGAACGCCGTTGCCGGCCGCGGCTGTCGCGCGGTTCACGACTTTCTGATTGGCGCCGCCCGTGGCGACCACGGCCACGTAGTGCACGGCCACCCTCGAGCCGGCGGCCAATGTTCCGAAGCGGAATGTCAGCGTGCGGCCGTCGGCAGAAATTTCGGGCGCCAGCGGCGCGCCGGATTCGAGGCGCGCCGAACTTTTCTGGTAACGCATGTTCGGCGGCAGCACGTCCGTCACGACGACATCGCGCAGCGGCGCATCGCTGGCGTTGCGCGCGGCGACGACGTACGGCACGAAGTCGCCGACGGTGGCGTACTTCGCCTGCGTCGTCTTGTCTAGCTGCAGCACGCTGCCCACGGGATCGAGCGGAATGTCTATCGCGGTTGCCGCCGTCGCGCTCACCGGTAGCGTGCCGCCGAACGAAGCCGGTGCGAGACGATAAGGTGCGCTCGGCAAGGTCTGCAGGTCGGCTTCTGCCACTTGCGACGGATAGCCGTAGCGTTGCGGCGGTTCGATCTCGAGGCGGTAGTCGCCAGGTGCCACGAGCGGAAAACGGAACACGCCGGCGGGGAACGAGTAGACGGTGCCGCCGGAGTCCGTCACGGGTTGGCCGGTGATGATCTCGGCGGGGAAGCGGCTCGCGCCGTCGTCGCCGAGCACGCTAGCGGTTGTACCGGTTGCGGCATTGACGAGGCGCACGTGCGCACCGTCCACGGACGCGCCCGTGCGCGAGTCGAACACGCGGCTGAATGGATCGACGAGTGCCGTCGCTGTGGCCATGTCGGCCGCGTTCGCTGGATCGGCGTACGTGGCGGCGAGCTGGCTGTCGCGTTGCACCTGCAGCACGCAGTCGCCGGGCGTTGCGGCATTCGCGCGCGTCTGCACGTAGCCGACGAAGCGGCCGGAGTCGACCGCGGTTTCCTCGAGGACCACGGTCTCGGTATCGCCGCCCGCCGCAGTCAGTGTGAGGTCGATGTGATCGATCTTCGTCGAGTCGCGGTTGCGGTCGAGGTCGAGCACATCCAGGAACAGGGCTTCGCCGCCGTGCACGGTGTTCGTGATGCTGAGCGGCAGCGCCTGGCCGAGTGGCAAGACGGTGCCGTTGCTCGCGAGCGGTGGTGGCAGCGGTGTTTGGCCCGCGGTGTTGCGGCACTCCGTGGTCGACGCGACCAGGTCGCTGCCGCGGCCGGGGTCTGTGCGCAGCAACGACAGCGCGGCGCGCGTGGGGGTCGGCGCCGCGAGCAGAGAGACTTCGTTGCTTTGCACCGTCGTCGCGCCGGCCGGGCCGACGAAGTCGATCAGCGCGCGATTGGTGATCACAGTGCCAGGTGCAGTGGCGCCGAGCGCGGTGGTCGCGATCAGGAAGGCAAAGAGGAATGCAAGAGTTCTCTCGCCAAGAACGCCAAGAAGGCGAAGAAACGGAATGAAAGAACTCGGGCGTGAGGAAACGGTGAGGGCGGAGCAGCTGTGTGCTGCTCCGCCCTGCCGGGAAGAGATTCTGACTGTCGGGCGCGGCGCGGTGCCGCGGGTTTCGCGGGGCCGCGCCGCTGCGGCCGCACCCATCGTGGTCAGGGTAGTGCGTTAGTTGATCCGCACCCGGAACCGCACGATCGTGTTGCCGCCGGCCGCAATGTTGCCGAGCGCGGTGGCGTTCACGATCAACGAAGTTCCGTTGTTGAAGCAGCCGTCGCCGTTTGTGTCGGTGGGTGTTTCCACCACGCACGCCGCCGCGGCGCCGCCCACGATCTGCACGCTGTTCGAGCCGCCGTAGGCGCCCGTGACGAACGTGGTGTTGGCGGGCAGCGGGTCGCTCACGGCCACGCCGGTCGCAGCGGTCAGGCCGCTGTTTGCGACGGTGATCGCGTACTCGACCACGGCGCCCGGCACGGCGCGCGGGCTCGCGCTGCCGAACGGATCGCTGATGACGGTCGCCGCCTTCGTCACGGTCAGTGCAGCGGAGCGAACCGCGTATTGATCCGCGGCGCTTTCGGTCGCGTCGTTGCCGGCATCGCCGAACACGATTTCGACGGTGGCCGGATTGTTGGCGCCGGTGGATTGCACTTCGAGCGTGGCGCCATTCGACCCGGCCGTCGCGGCGCGGGCTTGCAGGCGCACGTTCGCGAACGCGTTGTTCGCTGTGCCGAGCGGAATGTTGCCGAGGATGAACACCGTGATCGACGCGCCAGGCACGAGACGGTTGATCGCGGTCGCCGTCTCGGTGCCGTCGTAGGTGCGGTTACCGGTGGCGTTGCCGCCGCTGGCGTCCTCGTCTACCCGGATCTGCAGGTTCGGCAGTCCGACGTTGAAGTTGTCGGTGTTGCCGAACAGCACCGTGCTGACTTCTTCCGTGAGGGACAGCTGGTAGCCTTCCGCCGCGTTGCCAGTGTTCGTCACCGTGTACGCGAGCACCGCGTTCGTCGCGCCGGGCGACGTGATCGTGGCGTTGCCAGACGACTCTGCAACCGTGAGGTTGATGATGTTGTCGACGACGAAGGTCGTACTCGTGCCCGCGTTCACGCCGGGAGTGGTGTTGCCGGTGGGCGAGCTCTCGATCACCGTTTGTGCAACACCGCCGACCGAGTAGTTCACCGAGGCGCGGTTCGCGATCGAGGAACCGGCGGGCGTCAACTGCGCGTACGCGGCGCTCCAGAGCGAGCCACATAGGGCCAGCGCGCTCGCGAGCGTAACCCGCATACTGAGGCGGGCGAGGGTCGTCATTTCACTTCTCCTTGCTACTGACTAACCGACGGCCGCGTCCGATGCGGCCGTGCATGCGAAAACGGGTTACAGAACGACGGCTCGGTAACGCACCATCAGCGTCTCGCTCGGGCCCATGGCTCGACCGAGCACGAAGCGGATGTACGAGTACTCGTCGGCGCGCGCCGTGCGCGTGCCGCCGTCGGCGGCGGAAACGGTCAGCGCTTGCGGCGCGGCGAACGATTTTCCGTCGAGCGAGAACTCGATTGCGGCGCCGGGGCCAAAGGCCGTGTCGCCGATGTAGTGCATGTGCTCAGGCACGGCGTTCGTGATCGCGACGTCGGCCGCGGGTTTCGCGCAGACGTTGCTCGCGACGATTGTCCACACCACCTGGTCGCCCGGCAGGACTTTGTTGATCGGCACGAGCCGCGTCGCGGATTTGCCGGCGTCGTCCACATACGACTGCGTGAGCTCGGCCGTGGTCTTGAGCTCGATGCAGCCGCGTTCTGCCGACTGGGCCGCGGCGGTTCCCGCCAGGATCGCGCTCGCGCCGACGGCGGCGGCCAATTGCCAAACGATTCGATTGCGCATGGGGAACACCTCTGTACCTAGTTGATCGTCACTGCGAATTCGATGGTCTGTGCGCCGACTGCGAGCGTGAGGTCGCCGAGCGCGACCGTCACTGCGGGCGAGGGCGTCACCACGTACGCGCCGGTGTCGGCATCCGCCGCGTCCGTCAGCGCCGCGCCATTGCGCTTCAAGCTGCCGGCCACGTAAGTCGTGTTCGCGGGAATGGCATCGCGGAACGCGGCGCCCACGGCGGTGCCGCTGCCGGTGGCCGTCACGACGACGCGGTACGCGACCGTCGCGCCCGGCACCGGCTCGGCGCTGCCGAACGTGTTCGTCACGGTCTGCGACTTCACGGCGGAAACGTTCACCGCGCCGACGAGATACTCGCCGTAGATCTGCGCCTGGCCGCCGCTGGTGCCGGCGATCGCGTCGACACCGCCGGTGCCTTGCCCCGCGAACACCGTGCCCGGCGCGCCCGTGCCGGTGCGCGCGGCGGCGTGCAGCTGGCTGCGGCCGCGAGTGCCGTCGGCCAATGCAGCGGGAATGTTGTTCAAGACGATCACGCCTACGTTCGCATCCGCTGCGAGCGTGGGGTCGTTGGTGCCGGCGACGTACGCCGTGTCTGCCGCGGACAAGTCGCCGCTGTTATCCGTGTCTATGTAGATGAACGGTGTGGCCGGCACCGGATCGAAGTCGTCGCCCACGAGCGCGCTCAAGCCGGCGAGCGCAAACGTCTCATTGCTGTTGCCGGTGTTCGTCACGCGAAACACGAGCGCCTTGTTCGTGGCCCCCGCGACCGTCGTGACGGTGGGACTCTGTAGCGTGACGGTCACGTTCAGGATTTCGGCCACGGTGACGGACGTCGCGTTCGAGTTCGTGGACGTTGGCGTGCCCGCGACCGAGAAGCTGACGGTGGCGGTGTTTTGAATCGTCGTGCCGGCAGCCGTGCCAGCCGCATGCGCGCCGAACGGCAGTGCAGCCGTGAGCGTGATGACGATGATTTGCCATAACCGGTGGCTCGCATCTTGCGGCCAACCGATCGGCGCAGGCGTTGATCTCATCCGTGCGATCGATACCAGCGGTAAGTCGGGCGCATTCTGCAAACTCGCGCGCTGGTTGCTTGTGATGCTCGTCTAGCTTTAGTGACTGGCGACTCAAGTTTCGAAAGAAACTGTCGAGTAGATCGCGAATTGTTATGTCCGATGCCAGACACTGCGCTCCGTTCTACGCCCAAGCGACAGTAAGACGAAATGAATCGCCTTCTCCTAGCGTGGGGTCTCCTGGCTCTGCTGCTCGCGCCCGCGTTTGCCGTGGCGCAACCCATCACGCGTTTCGCCCGGTTCACGGGCAATATCAATTTCGTTGCGACCGGAGGTTCGTTGCGCACGCAATCGAACACCGGCGATCCGTGCGCGGTCGGAACGACGAGCTCGCAGGCGCTCTCCGGAATTCCCGTCGGCTCCTCGATCGTTGCCGCGTATTTGTATTGGGGCGGATCGGGAGCGACCGCGGACACGAGCGTCACGCTGAACGGCTCGACGGTCACGGCCGCGCGCACGTTCTCGTCCACGTTCCTCGACACCACTACCGGCAACAGTTTCCCGTTCTTTGGCGGCTTCGCCGACGTGACGTCGCGCGTCACGGGCAACGGCACGCTCACGTTCGGCGGTCTCACCGTGAACACCGGCGCGCCGTTCTGTGCGAGCAGTGCCGTGGCGGCCGGCTGGGCCGTGATCGCGATCTACGGCTCCGCGAGTGAGCGGCTGCGTGCCGTGAACGTGTTCGACGGCTTGCAGTACTTTCGCGGCAGCGCCGTGACGTTGAATCCGGACGGCTTCAGGATCCCGAGCTCGAACATCGATGGCCGCATGGCGATCGTCGCGTGGGAAGGCGACCCCGGCAATTCGACGGCACTGAACGGCTTCAGCGAAGCGTTGAGCTTCAACGGCAGCACTGTTGATGACGGCATCGTGGTGGCGGGCAGCGACCCCGCAGTGCAACCGTACGACGGCACAGTGAACTCGCTCGGCGTGGCGAACACTTATGGCGTGGACGTGGATACATTCGACGTGTCTACGCTGCTGTCTCCGGGCCAGACTTCGGCCACGACGCAGTTTTCTTCCGGCGGTGACCTCGTGCTGTTGACGGCGCAGGTCGTGAGCGCCACGAGCGAGCCCGTCGTCGACTTGTCGTTGACGAAGACGCACACCGGCAACTTCACCGTCGGCGCGAGCAACACCTATCGGCTCAACGTAACGAACGCGGCCGGCGTGCAGCGCGAGGACAACACGGTCACGGTGACCGACGTGCTGCCCGCGGGTCTCGGGTTCGTCTCCGGCGCGGGCACGGGCTGGACCTGCGCGGCCACAGGGCAGAACGTGACGTGCACGCATCCGCCGCCGCTCGATCCCGGCGCGTCGCTGCCTCAGTTGACGATGACGGTCACGGCGGCGGGCGCCGCCGCGCCGAACGTCACGAACACCGCGACGGTTTCGAGCGCGAGCTACGACGTCAACGCGGCGAACAATGCTGCTAGCGACGCAACCGTCGTCGTGGGGCCGAATCTGTCGACGTCGACGAAGACCGTCGTCGATTCGAACGGCGGCGACGCGGATCCCGGCGACACGCTGCGATACACGATCACTCTGCGAGAGACGAACGGTGTCGCGGCGAGCGGCGTGTCCGTCGTGGACGACCTCGCTTCCGAGTTCACGTCGCTCAGTGTCGTGAGTGTGCCGGCCGGCGCGACGAATTTCTCGACGAGCACCGGTGGTGCGAACGGCACCGGTCGCGTCGACGTTCGCGGCATCGGCATTCCGGCCAACGGCAGCGCGACGATCGTGTTCGACGTGCGAATCACTTCCGGCACTGCGCCCGGCACGCCGCTCAACAATTCGGCCACGATCACGAACCCGGGCGGCCCGGGCGCGACGCCGGATGCGCCGCAGTTGATCGTGTCGCCCTCTGCAATTCCGTCGTCGGGCACGAAACCCCTATATCTGCGTGGCTCGCCGTCGGCGGTGCTGTCGCGTACGCCGCCCGGCGCCGACGCAGCCGTGACGGTTGCGTTCGGCGCGCCGGTAACATGGACGTTGAGCCCGGCGCTCGCGCTGCCGTTGACCCTGCCGGCCGGCAACATCGCCGTGCCGCTGTGGCTGCGGCGCACGGGCACCGACAACACGCGCACGATTGTCGTGACGCTTGCGAACAGCGCGACGGGTGCGATCGGCGCCGCGACGCAAACGGTCACGGTGCCGAACAGCGGTTCGCCGGTGCTGTCGACGTTCGTGATTGCGAACGCCGTGGCGCGAATATTTCCGGTGGGCTCGACGTTCAGCGTGACGCTGACCCAGACGGCGCCGACGGTGGTCGCGCGCTCGACGCTGTTGTACCCCGTAGGTGCGACGGCCGGCGACTACAGTCGCGTATCGCTGCCGAGCGCGACCGTGATCAACGTCGACAGCGTGCAGACCTTCAGCGCGGCCTACAACGGCGGCGCGGCGCTCGCGAGCTTCTATCCAGGCGACACTGTGTACGTGCGCGCCACCGTGAGCGATCCGTTCGGCAACTTCGACATCGCGTCCGCAAACGTGTCGATCGTCGACACTGCGGGCACGGTGCGACTCAGCAACGCGGCGATGACCGTCGTCGCGAACCCGACCACGGCAACACGGATCTACGAGCTCGCGTACACGGTGCCGGCGGCCGGGCCGCTCGGCGGCTGGTCGGCCCGCGTAACCGGTGTCGAAGGCACGGAAGGCATCGTCACGCACACGCGCACGGCGGGGTTCACGGTCGTGCAGCGGCTGCCGGCGTTGCGCGTGCAGAAGACCGTGGCAGTGCTGACCGACCCGGTGCGCGGTTCCACGAATCCGCACCAGATTCCGGGCAGTGTGCAGCGCTACCAGGTCGCGGTCACGAACACGGGGACCGGTACCGTGGACGCGAGCACGCTCGTCATCGTCGATCCGATTCCTTCGGGCGCGGCGATGTATGTGTCGACAGCTGCGGGCACTCCGGTGGTGTTCGTCGATGGCAGCGTGGCGAGCAACCTTTCGTTCAACTACGCGGCGAACGTCTCCTACTCGAACCAGCCGGGCGGAGTCGCGCCCTTCACGTACGTGCCAGTGCCGGACGCGAACGGCTTCGACGCGAACGTCACTGCCGTCCGAATCGGCCCGACGGGTACGTTGGCCGGCGCATCGGGCGCCTCCCAGCCCAGCTTCACGGTCGAGTTCCGCGTTCGCGTTCCCTGACTGCAGGCGACGAAGATGGAGCGTGCGCGACAGCTGCCGTATGCTCTGTGCGTCGCGCAACGATGGTGGGGGGAGCTATGCGTCTGCGGCCACTTCAACGGCGAGTGACGAGCATCAAACGAGCTGTTCTGCTGTACGGAGTGCTGACGCTCGCGGGCGCTGCCGCGCAGCAGCCGGGGGCGGAGAAAGCGTGGACGCCGACGCGAACACCCGACGGCCAGCCGGACCTGCAGGGCATCTGGGTCAACTTCGACAGCACGCCGTTCGAGGCCGATACGTCGCTTGCGCAGTCGGACCTGAATCCGCCTTCGCACTGGACCGACCACGATAGCCCCACGAGCCCGAAGCGCAGATCGATGGTCGTCGAGCCGCCGGAGGGACGAGTGCCGGTTCTCAAGTGGGCCGAGGACAAGCGCGACTACGATCTCGCGCATCTTCAAGATGCGCCATGGCACGAGACGCCGTGGGTCCGGTGCATCACACGCGGTGTGCCAGCCGGCATGTTCCCGGCCGGCTACAACAATGCGTACGAGATCATGCAGATTCCGGGCTACGTGGTGATCGCGTTCGAAATGATTCACGACACACGCATCATTCCGCTCGACGGCCGGCCGCATGTGGGGCACGGCATTCGACTATGGAACGGTGACCCGCGTGGCCACTTCGAGGGCAACACGCTCATCGTCGAGACCACGAACTTCAACGACAAGGGCTCGATCGCGACGAGCGCGGCGACCGGCCGCATGCGCGGCATCCCGCAGAGCGATGAGCTTTCCATCGTCGAGCGCTTCACGCGCATCGACGCGAACACGATCAACTACTCCGTCACGGTCACCGATCCCAAAGTGTATGCGCAGCCGTGGACGGTGGCGTTACCGCTGAATCGCGACGAGCACTATCAGATGTTCGAGTACGCGTGCCAGGAAGGGAATCTGGCGCTACCGGGCGAGCTGCGTGCCGGTCGCACGCGGGAGAAAGCCGCGCACCACTGAAGCAATTTAGCGCGCGCTCGCGGCCGCAAGTGTGCGCAGATAGCTCACGAACTCGGGGTCTTCACCGTCGAGCAGCTCGGGCAGGAGCGCGCGAAAATCTGCGCGGCGGCACCACTCGCGCATGTAGTCTTCCCACGATAGCCAACGGCGACGCTGCTGCGCCGACATCTTCGGCTCGTACATGAGCAGGTATGCGCGCTCGAACAGCGACATCAGCATGTTGAAGATGATCAGCATGCGCTCGCGCTGTTCCGCCGTGAGTTCGGGTGTCCGTTCGAAGGAGAACAGGCTCAAATCCGAGTGATCGAGCGCGATTTTCAGAAAGTCCTGGTAGTTGTCGGAGAGGAGCTGGTAGACCTCTTCTTCCTCGTTGTCGCGCTCCTTCTTTTGTTCGTACAGGAACACGACGATCGCCGCGGGCAAGCCGATCGTGGTGACGACGTAGCTCAGCAGTTCCCAGGTTTGAATGTCCATCATGGTGTCTCGCGCATGATGGCACGGGCGGGCGCGGTGCGCGGGTGCGCCAATCATGGCTCGGCGTGCGCTGGACGGCGCAGCTCCGGCGGGCGGTTCCGCCGCTCCGAATGGGCCCGCAGCTCCGCCGTGGCGGGGGCAAGGCAGCTTCACGCGCGGCGGCCGGACCGTCGGACCGCTATAGCCAGCGATATATATTGAGCGCTCGCGGCTTTTCACCTAGCATCCATGCGATTTCCTACGTTTTCGGGGGGAGGCCTCATGGCTGACAACACCAACGGTCGCGATTTGCCCGAGCCGCAATTCGACCAGTTCGTTTCCAAGGCCACGTCGAGGCGCCAGTTCATTAAAGGTGTCATCGCGTCGGGAGCCGCCGTATCGGCGTCGGGCTACCTGTTCACGCTGGCCGGTTGTTCCCCCAATCCGAAGTCCGCAGGCGGCATCGAGCGCCTGCTCACTCTGAACGTCAACGGCCAAATGCGCCCGGTCGACGTTTTGCCGAACGAGACGCTCGCGATGACGCTGCGCTACAAGCTCGGTCTCACCGGAACGAAGCTCGGCTGCGATCGCGGCGAGTGCGGTGCATGCACCGTCACGATCGACGGCGTGGCTTCCTATTCCTGCTCGACGCTCACGCACAGCGTTCGCGGCCGCAAAATCACCACGATTGAAGGCCTCGAAGGCGCCAACGGCGAGTTGCACAAAGTGCAGCAGGCCATGATCGATGAGCTCGGGCCGCAGTGCGGGTTCTGCACGCCGGGCCAGATCATGTCGGCGGTCGCGCTGCTTGATGCCAATCCGCATCCCACTCGCGACGAGGTTCGTCACGCGCTCTCGGGCAACCTGTGTCGCTGCGGCGCTTACGACCACTACCTGAACGCAGTCATGCGGGCCGCCGGCAACGGCGAACGCGTGAGCCAAGCCTAACGGCACCCATATTTAAGGAGCGCCGCTTATGTCCAGAGATATGATGAGTGCCTTCGAGC
Source organism: Gammaproteobacteria bacterium (assembly GCA_003155415.1). Taxonomy (GTDB): domain Bacteria; phylum Pseudomonadota; class Gammaproteobacteria; order Steroidobacterales; family Rariloculaceae; genus FEN-1219. Next base: position 35,853 of record PMCP01000201.1, read on the forward strand.
TGTATCAGCCGGATAGCGTGCAAGGGGCCGTGGACCTGCTTGCGAAATTCGGCAAGGACGGCTGGGCGCTGGCCGGCGGCAACGACAGCTTCGACTGGTTCAAGGACCGCATCAAACGGCCGAAATACGTCGTCGACCTGGGCGGTATCGCGTCGCTCAAAGGCGTCCGCGAAATGCCGGACGGCGGTGTCGAGATTGGCGCGCTGACGACGCTGACCGACATCGAGCGCAACTCCGTTATCCAGGGCAAGTACAAGTTGCTCGCCGATGCAGCACGCCGAGTGGCGAGCCCGCAAATCCGCAACTCCGGCACCATCGGCGGCAACGTGTCGCAGGACGCTCGCTGCTGGTACTACCGGTACGGCGTGAACTGCTATCGCGCCGGCGGCAACACGTGTTTCGCAGACACTCCGCAAGGGCAGAATCGCGAGCATTGTCTGTTCGGAGCTTCCCGCTGTGTCGCCGTGAGCCCCTCAGATACGGCTCCGGCGCTCGTGGCGCTCGATGCCACGATGGTGGTGTTGGGGCCGAAGGGTCAGAAAGAGGTCAAGGCCGACGACTTCTTCATCGGTCCGAACATCGACATCCAGCGCATGACGGTGCTCGAGAAGGGCGAGGTCCTCACCGCCATTCGGCTGCCGGCTGAATGGGCCGGGGCACGGTTCTATTTCGAGAAAGTCGCCGACCGCAACACGTGGGATTTCCCGCTGGTGAACATCGCTGCCGCAATCAAAGTCAGCGGGGCGGCCGGTTCCGAAAAGATCGACGCCATCCGCATCGCGGCGGGTGCTGTGCAATGTGTCCCGCGGCGGCTCACGGTCGTGGAAGGCGTCGTGACGGGCCAGCCGAAGACGGAAGACACGGCGAAGTTGGCAGGGCAGAGCGCGGTTCGCGGCGCGACCCCGCTGAACTTCAACCACTTCAAGATTCCGCTGCTGCAGAATCTGGTGACGCGCGCGATCCGGGACGCGTGATCACGTCTGTGCGCCTTCTGCGCTAAGCTAGCCGCGTGGAAATATTCCGAATCAGCCGCGACGTGTACGGCCGCGAAGTGCTGCAAGGCATGTCGTGGGATCTGATTTGGGTGTTCTTCGCCCTGGGTTGCGCGTTCATCGTAATTCACGCTTTGTATCGTTTGTTCCTGGCACCCAAGCGCAGCAGATAGCACCGTCGTGACCGACTCGAGAGCCCCGATCGCCGGCACACCCTCGACCGCCGAGAAAGTCGTTCGGCACGCGGCCGTCGACCGACTCTTTCATTGGATCAGCGCCGTGTGCGTGTTGATTCTCCTCGCTACGGCCTTTCTGCCGATTCTCGGGCTTGAATTCTCCTGGGTCGGTATCCACTGGGTCACTGGCCTCGTGCTGATTGCCGTTGTGTTGTTCCACATCGTTCGCTCCCTCGCGCCGCGGCGATTCATGGCGATGTGGATCGGCGCGGCGGATTTCCGCGATGCGGCAGCCGTCGTGCGTGCCACACTGCGGCGAGACGGCAGCGTCGAGCCTAAGGCCGGCAAGTACTCTGTCGCGCAGAAGCTCATGCATCACGCGTTCGCGCTAGTGGTACTCACGGCGCTTGCCACCGGCGGCGCGATGTTGGCGCGAATCGACACGCCGTGGTGGAAGCGCAATCCCTACCTACTCGGCGACAGCACGTGGGGAATCATCTACGTACTGCACGGATTGGCTGCTCTGTCCTTGATCACGATGATCATGCTGCACGTCTACTTCGCACTGCGCCCGGAGAAATGGTTGTTTCTTCGTGCGATGCTGCGCGGCTGGATCACTCGACGGGAGTTCGTCGAGCATCACGACCCGCAACGATGGCAGGTAGACCGATGAGCAGCGACGATCTCAAACAACGCATCGAAGCGATCGAAACCGGGTACGAGTTCATGTTGGCCTACGCCGCTCAGGGACGGCAGACCGACAAGGGCGGCGGCTCGGGTAGCAAGGTGCGCGAGCACCTGAACGGAATGGTCACGGCTCTCAACGGGCTGGGTGCTGCGGCGACGACTGCCGCGGCGGTTGTCGATCGCGACTTGCCCAAAGTCGGGGAGGCATTCTTCGCCGCCGTGGATACCGACGCACGCATCGCGTTGGCGGCCTTACGCCTCGTGCTCGCTCGCGCCGACATCAGCTCCCAGCTGATCGATAACCTGAACGCGTCGATCCATCTGCGCGCGCTGCTTACGGATCTGTTCGTCGTCGACGAGGCGTTGCGACCGCCACAGATCAACGCCTGATCGCGGCTCGAGGGCCATGGATCCGGTCACTCATCTTCTGGTCGGCGCGGTAGTCGGCCAGGCGGTGGCGGGTCGCAAGCTCGGCTTCGCGCAGGCGGCCTGCTGGGGCGCGATCGCCGCGGAGCTGCCCGACATCGACGTGCTGGTATCTGCGGTGGCGGCCGACGATTCCCTCGACATGCTCGTGCGTCATCGTGGCACGACTCACTCACTATGGTTTCCGCCCGTGGTGGGTCTGCTTTCGGGCTTTCTGGTGTCGCGGTTCTCCCTGCATTCCCGCGCAAGCCCGTGGACGTGGGTGCTGCTGTTCACAGCGGCACTGCTGTCGCATCCTCTGCTCGACGTCTGCACGCACTACGGCACGCAGCTGCTCGCGCCGTTCTCCGATCGACGGTTCTCGCTGCCGGCATTGCCGATCGTCGAGCCGACGTACACGGCTATCTTCATCGTGGGGCTTGCGATCGCGACGTGGCTCGTGCGTCGCGACCGAGCGCAGCGTGCCGTGTGGGCATGTGTGCTCACATTGATCGTCTCGACCAGCTACCTCCTGTACGGCCTCAAGCTGAACGCGGACGCAGTCGCATGGGCGCGTAAAGATCTCGCCGGCCACAGCTCAGACCTGGCCGTCGTTTACGCGTTCCCAACACTGCTGCAGCTGCCGTACCGGCGCGTCGTTGCGCGCACGGCGGGCGAGGACTGGGTGGGTTTTGTTTCGATGGCGCACCCGTGTCCCATCGCGTGGAGCCATCGCCCGCATGACGACAGCGCAATGGTCGGGGAGCTTCGGGCGAGCTACGGCGGCCGCATCTTCGAGTGGTTCGCTGAAGGGCTCACGGCTGCATACGCCGACGACCGCCACGTGTTTCTCGCGGACTTGCGCTACGGATTCGTGCCGGACGTATTGAGCAGCGCGTGGCGGCTCGAAGCCGACGTCGGCGGCCAACCGTACCCACTCGGGCTAGCGCGGTTCGTGCAAACTCCGCAGCCCGCGCCCTCTGCCGCGAATGTCATTCAGCTGCTGCATGCCGCGTTTCCAAAGAGTTGCGACGAGGCGGCGGGTGTGCTGACTTATTGATCCCCCTGGCGGGCGAGGGATCTGCCCTTGCGAGCGCGGGAGCGGATTGGCTATGCTGGCTTGCGGTTTCCGCGCCCGTCACACAAAGGTTTGAGTCATGAAGAAGCTTGCCGTCACCTTGTTTTCCGCCGTGCTCGTTCCACTGCTCGTCGTTTCGTGCGGGGGTCAGAAAGCCCCGGCCGCCGCCGCCGCGGCACAAGCGGACACACCGGAAACTGCAGCGTTCAACTACCGCGATGGCCTCATGAAGGCGGTCGCGTGGAAGGTCGGCAAGCTGCGCGGCATGGCGCAAGGCGAAGTGCCCGTCGACGAGGCGTTCGCCAAGAAGGCGGCGCATGACGTCGCAACGCTGGCCGGCATGATCACGGAAGGCTTCATCCCGAACAGCATCGTGCAGGGCAGTGCGGCGACGCCGGACATCTGGAAGAACTTCCCGGATTTCACACAGAAGGCGGCCGATCTGCAGACGGCTGCGCAAGCACTGGCCGATGCTGCGGACGCGAACGGCTTCGAAGCATCGAAGGGTCTGGTGGATGCCGTTGGCAAGTCCTGCGGTGGTTGCCACCGTCCGTATCGCAAGCGCCAGGAATAGTTCGGCAGCTTTCGGTGAAAGCAAAACGGCGGCCTTAGTGCCGCCGTTTTCGTTTCTACACGATTGCGCGGAGAGTCACTGCAACGTCCCTTTGCGCTGAAAGCCCGCGCGATCGCCCGAGCGCACATTGAGCTGCATGCGTTCGGTATTGCGCAGCACATTTAACGGTACGTCGACTCCCGCGCTCCCGAGGCTCCACATCAGCCGAAACATGTTCGCGAGGCCGTTCACTGGCTCGTCGTCGATGCCGACGATCACGTCGCCAGGGCGCAGTCCCGCCTTGTCGGCCGGGCAATTACGATAAACACCGACCACGGTCAGGTCCTGCTGGTCGTCGTGAACGAGCATGCCGAGCCACGGCCGCGGCGGTGATAGTCGGCGCCCGTGCTCGACGATTTCGTCGACGATTGGCGCCAAGAGCTCGATGGGGACGAACATGTTGACCGTCGTGGTCGCGCCGCGGACTTCGAACCCCTGAATCACGAGCGAACCCAAGCCGCAGAGCCGGCCGTGGCTATCGACCAGTGCCGCACCGGACCAGCTCTCATGCGGCGGTGATGTGAACACCGCTTGATCCAGCACGTACTCCCAGCGGCCCGCGAATTCCTGCTTCGCCACTACCCGCGCTTCGATGACCTGCGCCCGGCTACTGCTGCTCACGACCGAGACGTTGTCCCCGACATTCAGAGACTCGGCGCGGCCGAGCGGCATGAGCGGCCCGTGCAATGGCAGCGACGGCTTCACGAGTGCCAGTCCGCTGTCGAAGTCGTAACCGACGACGAAGCCCGGCACCACCGTCTTGCCCGTGCCGATCCAGAGACTTTCGGCCTCGTGCACCACGTAGCCGACCGTAACGATCAGGCCGTCCTCGCGAATCCGCACTCCGTGCCCCGAACGCTCGGTGCCGAGCAGGCCGGCGCTCATGGCATCGTCCGGGACGTGGGCGGTGATCGACACCATCGCGTCGATGCCGACGTTGGTGGAGAGGACTGAGGTACTCATGGGCTTATGTTAGCGTCGGCGGAGCGCCTTCGCGAGTGGCTCGGAACTGGACCGGGACGCGCGTAACCCCGCGGACCTTGAGAAAAAATGAGACGTTACGGAAATCCGCAGTTCGGGCCTACCCGGACCGCGTGGCATAATTTCCGCGCTATTTATCGAGCCGCGCCCGCTCGACGCCCCGCACGGAAGTGGGGCTCAACCTCAGCAGACGGACCAAGGATCGAACGCCGATGAAAAACGCGTTGCTCGTTGCGGTGGCCTTCGCCCTCGGCGCTTCCGCCGTGTGGTACTTCAACGGCAATCGCAACGATGGTGGCGCGGCTTCCCGCGGCGGTCCTGCCGCCGCCGGCGGGCAGCGTCCCGCGGGTGGTGCGCCCGGTGGGTTCGCGGGCCGTCCCGCGCAGCAGGCTCCCCTCGTCACGGCAGCTCCGGTGAGCCGCAGTCAGGCGTACGACGTGATCGAAGCGCTCGGCACTGCTCAAGCGAACGAATCAGTGACCTTGACGGCCAAGGTCAGCGATACGGTGCGGCGCGTGAACTTCGAGGATGGCGACTACGTCGAGAAGGGCGGCGTCCTGATCGAGCTCACGAACCAGGAAGAGGAGGCCGCGCTCGCCGAAGCGCGCGCCAATCTCGACGATGCGCAGAACCAGCTGGGCCGCCTGCAGGATCTGAGCAAGCGCGGCCTGTCCGCCGTGCAGCAGCTCGATATCGCGAAGTCGCGCGCAGATGCCATGCAGGCGCAGATGAACCGCGTGGTGGCGCGCTTGAAGGACCGCATCGTGCTGGCGCCGTTCAGCGGCTTGCTCGGCTTCCGTAGCGTGAGCCCCGGTACGCTCGTGACGCCCAGCACGACGATTACCTCCATCGACGATATCTCCACCATCAAGCTCGACTTCACGGTGCCCGAGACTGTGCTGGGGTCGATGACGCCCGGCGCGAAGGTCGTCGCGAAGAGCGTGAGCTTCCCGGGCCGTGACTTCGAAGGCGTCGTGCGCACGGTAGGCTCGCGCGTCGATCCCGTCACTCGCGCTGTCATGATTCGAGCGCACGTCCCGAACAAGGACCGCGCGTTACGTCCCGGCATGCTGCTCACCGTCGACGTTGTGACTGCAGAGCACGAAGCGCTCGTGATCCCGGAAGGCGCAGTCTTCCAGGTGCAAAATCGCGCATATGTTTACAAGCTCGATGGTTTGACGGCTCGCCAGCAGCAGATCGAGATCGGCGGCCGCCGGTTCGGCACGGTCGAGGTCAAAAGCGGCCTCGAAGAGGGCGATACGATCGTCATCGAGGGCATCGTGAAACTGCGCGACGGCATTCAGGTGCGGTTGAACGATGCCGCAGGCGCGGTCAGCGAACGATCGAAAGAGCTACAGGGCCCGCCGCGCTCTGACGTGCGCGGTTAACCGGTAAGGTCCGCGCCATGTGGCTCTCCGATACCTCCGTCAAACGGCCGGTCTTCGCGACCGTGCTGAGCCTCATGCTCATCGCGCTCGGCGCGTTGGCGTTTCGCGATCTCACGGTGCGCGAGTATCCCGACACCGTGGCGCCGACTGTGCAGGTGCAAGTCAACTATCCAGGCGCGTCGTCGGAGATCGTCGAGACTCGCGTGACGCAGGTGCTCGAAGGTGAGCTCTCCGGTATCGAAGGCGTCAAAACCATTCGCTCGTCTTCGCGCGACGGCCAATCGTCGATCACCGTCGAATTCAATCTGAACCGCCGGCTCGACGAGGCTGCGAACGACGTGCGTGACCGCGTGTCCCGTGTGACACGGCGGCTGCCGGACGACATCGACAACATCAGCGTGCAGAAGGCCGACGCGGATCAGCAGCCTGTCATGTGGCTCACGCTCGCCGGCGACAGCATGAGCATGATGGAGCTCACGGACTACATGAAGCGGTATCTGCTTGACCGCTTCGCGACGATTCCCGGCGTTTCGCAGATCAACATCTTCGGCTCCGGCGGTCCGTCGATGCGCGTGTGGATCGATCGCGTGGCGCTTGCCGCGCGCGATTTGACGGTCACCGATATCGAGGGTGCGCTAAACCGCGAGAACCTCGAGCTGCCGGCCGGCAAGATCCAGTCGAAGGACCGCGACTTCCAGGTGCGAATCGGCCGCAACTACCAGACAGCCGAGGAGTTCCGCGATCTCGTACTCGCGCAAGGCAAGGACGGCCATCTGATCCGCCTCGGCGAAGTTGCGCGCGTGCAGGTCGGGCCGCGCGAGAACCAACGTTGGTTCCGCACGAACGGCAAGACCACGACAGGCTTCGGCATCATCAAGCAGTCGACCGCGAACGTCGTCGAGGTGCTCGACCGCGTGAAAGCCGAGGTCGAGCGCGTCAATCACGATCTGCCGAAGGGCATGAATCTGATCACGAGCGGTGACGACTCGCTGTACATCAGAGCCGCAATTCGCGAGATCTACTACACGATCGCGATCACGACCGCGCTCGTGGGCTTTGTGATCTTCGTGTTCCTGGGCTCCATCCGCGCCACATTGATACCACTCGTCACGATTCCCGTGTGCTTGATGGCCACGTTCTCCGTACTGTCGCTGTTCGGCTATTCGATCAACCTCATCACGCTGCTCGCGCTCGCGCTGTCGATCGGCCTCGTCGTCGATGACGCGATCGTCGTGCTCGAGAACACGCATAGACGCATCGAGACGGGGGAGGCCCCGCTGCTCGCCGCATACAACGGTACGCGGCAGGTGGCGTTCGCTGTGATCGCGACGACCGTCGTGCTCGTGTCGGTCTTTGCGCCTGTCGCGTTCTTGAAGGACAGCATCGGGCGCGTGTTTGCGGAGCTCGCCGTTACGATTGCGGCCGCGGTCACGTTCTCGGCAGTACTGGCCTTGTCGCTGTCGCCGATGATGTGCTCGAAGCTGTTGCGACGCCATACGACCGAAAGCCGGCTCACGCATACGCTGGACAAGGGCTTCGATTGGCTGTCGAACCGTTACCAGTCGCTGTTGCGAAAGAGCTTGCTGGCGCCATGGGCGGCCGTAGTCGTATGCGTCGCGGTCGGTGTCGGCGCCTACTTCCTGCTGCAGACAATTCCGCGGGAGTACGCGCCGTCGGAAGATCGCGGCCAGTTCAATGCTTCGCTACAGGCGCCTGAAGGCACGAGCTACGAGCGCCTTCAGCAGTCTGCGCAGAAGGTCGAGTCCTACCTGCAGCCGTATTACGACGATGGCACGATTCAGCGCGGCGTCGTGAGCGTGCCGGGCTTCCAGCCGGGCCAGTCCGGCAACGTCAACGTTACGCTGAAGCCGTGGGGCGAGCGCAAGATCGCGACCACCGACCTGCTCGCTACTTTAAACAAGGGCTGGGAAGACATCCCGGACATGCGGATCACGGCCTTCATCAACAACGGCAATCGCGGCGGCGGTGGCGGCGGTGGTCAGCCCGTGCAGATCGTGCTCGGCGGCTCGAACTACGAAGAACTCGCGCGCTGGCGCGACATCGTGATCGCGGGCGCCGCAGCGAATCCCGGCCTTTCGCGCCTGGATTCGGATTTGCGCGAGACGCAGCCACAGGTGCTGGTGCGTGTAGATACCGATCGTGCGGCGAGTCTCGGCGTAAGCGCGCGCAGCATCGGCTCCACACTTCAGTCACTGATGAGCGAGCGTCAGGTCACGACTTACGTCGTCGACGGCGAAGAATACGACGTCGTGCTCATGGCCGAGCCGAAGCAGCGCGCGACATACGCGGATCTCTCGAACATCTTCGTGCGTTCGGAGCGCGGCCAGGACCTGATCCCGCTGTCGAATCTGACGAAGCTCGAAGATATGGCGGGCCCGAGCCAGCTGAATCGCCACAACCGCATGCGCGCCGTCACGATCTCGGCGAACCTCGTCAACGGCTACACGCTCGGCGAAGCTCTAACCTGGCTCGAGGATCTTATCCACAAAGACCTGCCAGCCACGGCGCAGATCAGTTACCGCGGCGAGTCACTCGATTTCAAAGAGGCGTCCGGCGCGCTGTATTTCACGTTCGGCGTTGCGCTGTTCGTGGTGTTCCTCGTGCTTGCGGCGCAGTTCGAGAGCTTCATCCATCCGCTCGTGATTATGGTCACGGTGCCGCTTGCTGTTGCCGGAGGGCTGCTCGGGCTCTGGATTTCGGGCATGACGCTGAACATCTACAGCCAGATCGGCATCATCATGCTCGTGGGCATCGCGGCTAAGAACGGTGTGCTGATCGTCGAGTTCATCAACCAGATGCGCGATCGGGGGATGGAGTTCAAGGAAGCGATCGTCGAAGCGTCGCGCGTTCGGTTGCGGCCGGTGATCATGACGGCTTTTGCGGCGGTCATGGGGTCGGTGCCGCTGATTCTCGCGCATGGGCCGGGGTCGGCGAGCCGGCAGGCGCTCGGCGTCGTGATCTTCTCCGGCGTGAGCCTGGCAACGCTCTTCACGCTGTTCATCGTGCCTTCGGTCTACAACCTCCTCGCACGACATACAGGCTCGCCGAACGCGATCGCTCAGCGGCTCGCGACGATGCGCACGGAAGTTTCGCCCGGTTGACGCTTGGCGCTTGAGTGACCGGTGCCGCGGGTCGAGCGATCAGCGCGGCTCGTCGATGATGGGGTTACGAAGAGTGCCGAGCTCCGGCACGTGAACTTCGACGACGTCGCCGTTGCGGAGGTACTTGGGAGGGTCGAAGCGTGCGCCGGCGCCGGTCGGCGTGCCCGTTGCGATGAGGTCGCCGGGCATGAGGCGCATGAAAGAGGAGAGGTAGGCGATCAGGCGTGCGAACGGGAAGATCAGGTTGGCCGTCGTGTCGTCCTGGCGCAGCTCGCCGTTCACGCGTGTCGTGACCCGTAGCTCCGCGTTCGCAGCGATCTCGTCCGTCGTTACGAGCCACGGCCCGACGCTGCCGGAGCGTTCGAAGTTCTTGCCTGGCGTCACGTTGAATTTCGAGTGCCGAAGCCAGTCGCGCACCGAGCCTTCGTTCATAAGTGTCAGCCCGGCCACGTGCTGCCACGCGTCTTTCTCGGCAATGCGCCGGCCGGCGCGGCCGATCACGAGCACGATCTCGCCTTCGTAGTCGAGCTGCTCGGACTCAGGTGGATTCCAGATCGGTTCGAGATGGCCAACGAGACTGCCCGGTGTGCGCATGAACACGCTGGGATACTTCGGCGCCTCGGCGCCGTCTTTGTATTCTTCGTTGCGGTTGCCGTAGTTGATGCCGATGCAGATGATCTTCTCGGGATCAGGTACGGGCGGCAGATAGCGGATCGTGTCGAGCGCGACGCTCGGCTCGCGTTGGGTGGCGAGCTCGATGGCGCGCGGCAGCTCGCCGGCACGCAACAGCGCTCCGAACGTGGGGCAAACCCTGCCGAGCGAGGAGCCGAGGTCGACAACCCCGTCGCCTTTCACGACGCCGAAGCTCGTATAACCGCCGACTGCGAAGCTGACGAAGCGCATGTGCCCTCTACAGGCCCGCGCGAGCGAGCACGCCGTCGAGCTTTGCCGCGAGCTCGGCTGTAGCCGGCACCATCGGCAGCCGATGCTCGTTCTCCGTAAGGAGCCCGAGCTTCTTCATCATGTACTTCATCGGGATCGGGTTCGTGTCGAAGAACACGGCCTTGTTGATCTCGAGCAGCTGATCGTGCAGCCGGCGTGCGGTGGCCATATCGCCGGCGAACATCGCCTCGCACATCTGCGCGAGCACTCCGGGTCGCAGGTTGCCGACGGCGTTCATGAGACCGCACGCGCCGACCGCCATCATCGGGAAGCTGAGCTCCTCGAGGCCGACGAAGACTTTGAAGTCGTTGCCAAACTCGTGCAGACACTCGGACACGAAGCCGAGATCGTTCACGGCTTGCTTGATGCCGACGAAGTGCGGCGACTTGTCCTTCAGCGTTTTCAGCGTGTCGAGCGTGACACTGACCGCCGTGCGGCCGGGGATGTGGTACACCATCCACGGCACGTCGTGCCCGGCCGCGAGCTCGAGATAAAAAGCGATCAACCCGCGCTGCGGCGGCCGGATGTAATACGGCGTCACGATCAACAGAGAGTCGGCGCCTTCCGCCAACGCGTGGTCCGTCAGGGCCCGGCTCTCCGCGAACGACTGTGACCCCGTAGCGGCGACGACGGGCACGCGGCCCGCGGTGGTCTTGATCGCCAGCGTTACGAGACGGTTCCGCTCGGCGGTGGTCAACGTCGAGGGCTCGGACGTAGTGCCGTTGACGAGGATGCCGTGCGAGCCCTGCTCGATCTGGAAGGTCACGAGCTCAGCGTACTTGTCGTAATCCACTTCGCCGCGTTTGAACGGCGTGATGATCGGCGGAATCGAGCCGCGCAGCGCGGCCAAATCGTGAGTTCGGTGCGGCATGATGATCTTCGCGGAGTGTGCTTGACGGTAAGGAAATTGACAGCCGTCGCGGCGGTCATTTACGGTGGTCGAGAATTTTCGAGTGTACGTCAAGCTGCGACGGGATTCACCTTGCCTCACCTGGTCATCGAGTACTCCGCCAACGTCGAAGATCGGATCGCGCTCGGTGAGCTTCTCGACAAGCTGCATGCCTGCGCGCTCACGACGGGCGTGTTCCCGCTCGGTGGGTTGCGCGTCCGCGCGTATCGCACCGACGCGTATCGCATTGCAGACAAGGCGCCGGACAACGGCTTCGTGCACGTGACGGCAATGATCGGCCACGGCCGGCCTCTCGACGTGCAACAGCAGGCCGGCGAGCAGCTGTTCGCGGTGCTATCGGTACACCTCGCGTCGCTGTATGAAAAGAGTCCGCTCGCAATCTCGCTGAACATCCAGGAATTTCACCCGGTGCTGAACTTCAAGCAGAACAACTTGCACGAGTACGTAAAAAAGCGCGCCGCGAAAGCGCCGGCCGGCGGAGCGAAGTAATGGCAGCCCCCACAGGTGCCACGCTCGACGGCAACGTCGCGAAAGCCGAGCAATTCCTTGCGCGCTTCGCGCGCAACGGCGTCCAGCATTTCATCGACGGCGCATCGTGCGCGTCCGTCTCGGGCAAGACGTTCGAGACCAGCACGCCGATCGACGGGCGCGTGCTCGCGAATGTGGCGTCGGGCGACGCGCAGGACATCGCCGCTGCGGCCGCGGCTGCTCAGCGGGTATTTCCCGCATGGCGCGACATGCCCGGCGATCAGCGCCGCGCGCTGCTGCACAAGATCGCGGACGCGATCGAGGCGCGTGCGGAGGAGATCGCGCTGCTCGAGTCGCTCGACACGGGGCAAGCGATCCGATTCATGTCGGTGGCCGCGAAACGCGGCGCCGAGAACTTCCGATTCTTCGCCGACAAGGCGCCGGAGGCCGATCGCGGTCTTTCGCTGCCCGCCCGCGAGCACGTGAACTACACGCTGCGTCAACCGATCGGTCCGGTCGCTGCGATCACGCCGTGGAACACGCCGTTCATGCTGTCGACGTGGAAGATCGCGCCGGCCCTTGCGGCGGGTTGCACCGTGGTGCACAAGCCGGCGGAGTGGAGCCCGATCACCGCGACGCTGCTCGCAGAAATCTGCCATGCCGCCGGTCTGCCGTCCGGTGTGCTCAATTGCGTGCATGGCTACGGCGAGACCGCTGGCAAGTCCGTCACCGAGCATCCCGCCGTTCGCGCGGTAGCATTCGTCGGCGAGTCGTCCACGGGTTCCGCGATCATGAGGCAGGCTGCGCCTACGCTGAAGCGCCTGCACTTCGAGCTCGGCGGCAAGAATCCGGTGGTGGTGTTCGACGACGCCGATCTCGACCGCGCGCTCGACGCCGTCGTCTTCATGATCTACAGCTTGAACGGCGAGCGTTGCACCTCGTCGAGCCGGCTGCTCGTGCAAGCGTCGATCCAAGAGGAATTCACCGCGCGGCTCGTCGAACGCGTGAAGAAGCTCAAAGTGGGGCATCCCCTCGATCCCGCAACCGAGATCGGTCCTCTGATTCATCCGAAACACGTGGAGAAAGTGCTGAGCTACTTCGCGATCGCGAAGCAGGAGAACGTCGCAATCCCGGTCGGGGGCGCGCCCGCCGCGGCCGGCGGCAACTACGTACAGCCCACCGTGTTCGCGAACGCGCAAAATTCCATGCGTGTCGCGCAGGAAGAAATTTTCGGGCCGGTGCTTACCGTGATTCCATTCAAAGACGAGGCCGAGGCCCTGAAGCTCGCGAACGACGTGCAATACGGGCTTGCGGGGTACCTCTGGACCAACGATGTGGGCCGCGCACACCGGTTCGCTCGCTCGCTCGAGGCTGGCATGGTGTGGGTCAATTCCGAGAACAATCGTCACTTGCCGTCGCCGTTCGGTGGCATGAAAGCCAGCGGCATTGGCCGCGATGGCGGCGACTACAGCTTCGACTTCTACATGGAGACGAAGAACATCTGCGTCGCCCACGGCACGCATCGCGTGCCTTCGCTCGGCCGCTAGCCGCATGAGCCTCTACTACGTGCAGAAGCTGATGTACCAGCTGAACCGAGACCCTTCCGTGCGCAAGCGTTTCGAAGCCGAGCGCGCGGCGCTACTAGCTGACTACGAGCTTACGGCTGAGGAGCACACGGCGGTTCTCGAGGGCGACGTGGGCCTGCTGTATGTCATGGGTGTCAACGGCCAGATCCTGATGCACTACGCCGCGCTGCTCGGGCAACCCTGGGACGTCTACATCAATGCAATGCGTGAGGGCGTGCGCAAGCACGGACCGGTCCGCGCCGGGCTGTACAGCATGCTGAAGGATCGGCATCCCCCGTCGGGGACTACCAAGGGGCGACGATGAGCCTCGTGTTCGCAGGCGTTTGCAGTCACGCGCCCGGCATCACGGGGCGGGCGGCGCGCGCCGACGCGCGCGTCCGCGACGCGTTTTACGCGAAGCTCGACGAGATGCGCTTGCGGCTCGAGGCCGCGAAGCCGGACGCGGTCATCATCGTCGCGGCCGAGCACTTCGCAAACTTCTTCATGAACAACATGCCTGCGTACTGCATCGGCATGGGCGATCACTACGAGGGCCCGATCGAGGACGAGCAGTGGCTCGGGATCAGGCACCATCGTGTGCCGGGCAACGCGGCTCTGTCGCGCCGCATTATCGAAGGCGTGCTGCCGAATATCGACGTGGCGTACGCCGAGGAGTGGAAGTTCGATCACGGCATTGCGGTGCCGCTGCACTTCCTCACGCCGCGCTACGACTTGCCCGTGATCCCGGTCAACGTGAATTGCCAGGGGCCGCCGCTGACGCCGCTCACGCGCGCGTACGAGTTCGGCCGCGCACTGCGTCGCGCGTGCGACGCGCAGCCCGAGCGCATCGCGCTCGTGGGCACGGGCGGCATCTCGCATTGGCCAGCGACGCCGGACTCCGGCACGATCAACGAAGCGTGGGACCGGCAGTTTCTCGAGCGCTTCCTCGCNNTTCCTCACCGTCGCCGGCGCCACCGAAGGCTCGACCGGTGAGCTCCTCTTCTACGCCCCGATCCCGATCTTCGCCGTCGGCTGCACGGTGGCGCAGATGGCGGTGCGCTAGCCCAGCGAAGACGGCTCGGCGACGCGGTGAGTACGGTGGCAACGTGCCGCCGGCACCGACGGCACTTCCTAACGGACTCGCGCGCGTCGCCGAGCCGTCTTAGCAGGCACCACCGCGCTTAACGAATACGAAGAGGCGATCGCAGCCCCTGCGTCTAAAGGGCTCCTCGCGGGACCGTCTGCGCACAGGG
>PMCP01000201.1:50445-51232 GCA_003155415.1 Gammaproteobacteria bacterium
CGTGGGTGGCGCTCGCGGCGCTTTGCGTAGCGGGGCAGGCGCGCGCGACCGTCGAGCTCAAGGGTGTCGACGGCGAGCTGGCCGCGAATGTGCTCGCGTATCTGGCGCTCGACGACGAGCCGTGTGACGCGGAGGCGAGCCGCATCGAGCAGCAGCGCGCGGCCGCGCCCACGCGCATTCGCCAGGCGCTCGAGGCGTTCGGTTACTACGAGCCCAGGATCGAATCGCAGCAGGGTCGCGTCAGCGACTGCTGGCACGTGGTCTTCACGATCGCGGTGGGTGAGCCGGTTCGGATCCGCGAGCTCGACGTGCAGCTCCTGGGCGAAGCCGCGACGGACTCCGAGTTCGTCACCGCGCGAACGGCGGCCGGCCTCGAGAACGGGGGCACGCTGCGTCACGGCGCCTACGAGACGCTGAAGACCCGCTGGTCCGACCTCGCTCGCGAGCGCGGGTACCGAGACGCGAAGTTCGTCGAGAACCGCATCGATGTGTATCCCGACCAGCACGCGGCCGACATCGTGCTCAAGTTCGATTCGGGTAGCCGCTACGCGTTCGGCGCGATCGACTTTCGCCAGGACGTGCTGATGGAGCCGCTCGTGCGCTCCTACCTGCCGTTTCACTCGGGCGAACCCTACGACGCGCGCAAGCTCACGGAGCTTTACGTCGCTCTGGCGGACAGCGGCTTCTTTCGCAGCATCGACGTGCGCTCGCTCGAGCCGGATCGCGACGGCCATAAGATTCCCATCGAGATTGCACTGACGCCGGGCGCGCGCTTGCAGATCAGCTA
>PMCP01000088.1:0-11309 GCA_003155415.1 Gammaproteobacteria bacterium
GCGCGCGAGAAGATCAGCGAATGTTCGGTCACGAGGTCCTTCACGAGATCTTTCGTCCGCTCGGGCAGGTACTCCCACGCGACGCGCGTATCGACGTATTCCGTCTCGCCACCGGACGGCGGAATCACGCGCGCGTGCAGCATCGAATACTTCGCGGGCGTGGCTTTGAAGCTGCTATCGCTGTGCCAGAGCATGTTGCCGAGGTTGTACATCCGGCGGCGATCGTCTTTGTCGAAGATCTGGCCGTCGGCGGCAAGATTCGAGATGTCGTTGATCTTCATGTTCGCGAGGCGGCGGCGGCCTTGGTCGACCAAAGTCGGCGTGTCTTCGACGCGCCCGAACTGCTCCGCGAAGCGCACCTGTTCTTCGTCGGTGAACTTCTGGTTCGGGATCACGAGCACGCCGTAGCGATCCATGGCGGCGTCGAACGCTGCGATCTGGTTCGGCGTGAACGGCACGCGTAGATCTAGTCCGTCGATGCGCGCCGCGAAATGCGTGTTCAGCGGAATCGGCGCGAAGGCGCCCTCTGCTGCCTTCGATGCGAATTTCCCGCCCGTTTGTCCTGTCATGGCTCTCGTCCTTGGATCCGCGGCAGCCATTCTAGCCGCGGGCGCTACAAGCCGGGAGCGACAGGCGTCAGGTTACGAAGAAGCGCAGTGGTGTGAGGCGGCCGTGCGCGCCGAGGGCCCCTCGCAGACGGCGTCGCACTTTTCGGGAGACGCACCGTTTAGCTGGCGAGTTCTTCGAGGCTTTTGCGTGCGGTTTCGTTCGTGAAGAGCAGCCAGGTCAGCGTCACGATGGCGGCGCAGAGGGCGAGCAACGCGAAAACCACGCGCACGGAGCCCGTGGCCGTTAGTACGCCGGCCACGGCGAGTGGCGTCAGCATCGAGGCGCCGCGCGCGAGGGAGCTTGCAAGGCCCAGGCCCGTCGAGCGGATGTGGGTCGGGAAGATCTCGGCGGAATACGGCCAGAGGATGATCGAACCGGAGGCGGCGGCGACCCAGCCTGTCGTGATTAGCGTGACGACGAGTGGCGTTTGGGTGTGGTCGATCAGCACTAGGCCCAAGAGGCATGCGAACGAGAGTGCGGCGCCGAGGATTGCGGGCCAGCGGCGGCCGTAGTGGTCGATGATCGCCGCAAACAGCAAGGGCACGAAGAGATAGATGGCGCCGGCGAGTGCGCTGTAGCGCAGGGCGTCTTCGATCTTGAGGTGGAAGACTTCGACGTAGAGTGACGGTGCCCAGGTGGCCAAGCCGAACGAGACCATGGAGGCGAAGAACCACAGGATCGACACGACGAGGGTGCGACGACGATACGCCGGCGCGAAAAGGCCGAGCATCGGGATGCGTGGCACGGCGGCCATGCGTTCGTGGGGGAGCGCGGCGTCGACCGGCGCGGTGCCGAGCTTTGCGAGCGCGCGGTTGGCAGCGTCGGCACGGCCGAGCTTCGCGAGCCAGCGCGGCGACTCCGGCAGCATGAGCACGACGAGAGGGATCAGCAGGATGGGCGCCGCGCCGAGGTAGAACATGGCGCGCCAGCCGAACACGGGAATGATGTAAGCGCTCGCGATCGACGCCAGCGAATAGCCCGACACCATGATGAATTGGAACAGCGAGAAGTAACGCCCGCGTGTCTTCGTCGGCGCCAGCTCGTTGACGTAGCTGATGCACACGGGCAGCGCCCCGCCAATCGCCACGCCTTCGAGGAAGCGCAGTGCGAGGAAGACTTCGCGATTGGGCGCGAACGCGCACGCGATCGATAAGAGACACATCACGACGATCGCGACGTTGAAGATCGGCATGCGGCCGAAGCGCTCCGCCGCNNATGGTGCCGATCTGTAGCGGCGTGAGCGTCCATTCCGCGCGCAGCGACGGCATCACGTAGGCGATCAGGATGCTGTCCCAGCTGTCGCCGAGCATGATGAGCCCGAGCACGAGCGGCGCGAAGTAGCGCACCTTCCAGCCGGTGATGGCATCGATACGCGCCGCGACCGCGCTTTGCAGAGTGGCGGCGCCCGCCGAAGTTTCGAGCACGGTGTCCTGCATGGTTCGCGCGCTAGCCGCTCGCGATCGGCGGCAGCGGATACTCGGCCTCGTTCAGCACCCAGCCCGCGTTCTTCGAGAAATCCACGCGCGGCGGCGCGAAGATATCGATCAGGTGGTTCTCGCCGGGGGCGCTCCACGTGGACGTGTGAATGGCCGGCGGGGGAATCACGGTGAGCGACGGCGCGCCGACGGCCAAGTGCACGTCGTCGCGCCATTGGTTCATGTTCACCGTCCACGGCCAACGAATGTGGTGCTGCCAATCGCCCGAAAGCACGAGCGAGCCCTGCTCGAAGTCGTCGTGATGATGCGGCGACACTTTCGTAAGGTCTCGCGGACCGATGTTGATGTCGGGCACATTGACCATCAGCGTCGTGCAACGCCAGATGCGGCCGAAACGGCCCGGTGCCTTCGGCACTTCGAGCGAATACGGTCGAATCTTGTAGCCGCCGGGCGGCGCGGGCCAATTCTTAAGCGGCGGAATGTTCGGATGCGCGCGCGCGTACGACGCGGCGTTCGCGCACTTCGCGGCGAGATCGGGCGACCGCGCCGTGTAGAGGCGAATGATGACTCCGCCCTTGGGCAACGTGATGCGACTCTGCCCCGGCGGCATGATCAACAACGCGTAACCGGGCACCGTCTCGTTCTGCGAACCGGCCTCGGCGCGGATCGGCGTGTCGCGATCCATCGCGAGCACCATATATTCGTCGACGTGCGCGTCGCGCGCGAACGTGGCACCCGGCTTGGCCACCGTGTACGCGACGATGAAGTTCTGCCCGCGGCAAAACCACGTCCTGCCGTTCGCGTCGTCGTCGGTCGGCGGGTCTTTGTAGAACAGCCCGTACTCGGCATCCGCCGTCGCGCCCGCAGCGGACGTGGCCGCCGAAGACTTCGCAAGCGCCGAGCGGGGATCCGACTGATCGTACATGCGAGTGGAATACGCTTTAGAACGCGACGCGATCGCCGCCCTTCAGTTCGAGCATCGCACGCGCCTCGGCCGGCGTGGCGATCTCGCGCCCCAACCCCTCGATGATGCGGCGCACGCGCCGCACCTGGTGTGCGTTCGATTCGGCAAGGCGCCCCGGCCCGTCCCACAGCGAATCCTCGAGACCGACGCGCACGTTGCCGCCCATGGAAGCCGCCAGCGCGGCGACCTCCATCTGGCTCTTGCCGCCGCCGAGCACGCTCCAGTGCAAATCGTTGCCGAACAGGCGATCGGCCGTGCGCTTCATGTGCGCGATGTCTTCGGGATGCGCGCCAATGCCGCCCAGAATGCCAAACACGCTCTGCACGAAGAACGGCGGCTTCACGAGCCCGCGATCGACGAAGTGCGCCAGCGTGTACACGTGGCCTATGTCGTAGCACTCCACTTCGAAGCGCGTGCCGTTCTCGGCGCAGGTGGTGAGAATGAATTCGATATCCTTGAACGTGTTCCGGAACACGCGGTCGCGCGAGCCGTCGAGCAGCGTGTGCTCCCATTCGTGCTTTAGCGTCTTGTAGCGCTTCAGCATCTCGAACAGGCCGAAGTTCATCGAGCCCATGTTCAACGAAGCCACTTCCGGCTTGAACACGGTGCACGGCTTCAGGCGCTCTTCGAGGCTCATCGTGGGCGCGCCGCCCGTCGTTATGTTGATCACGCAGTCGGAGCGGCGCTTGATGCTCGCGAGGATCGGGCGGAACGCGTCCGGGCTCTGATCGGGCCGGCCGTCCTTCGGGTTGCGCGCGTGCAGATGAATGATGGCCGCACCCGCTTCCACCGCGCCGAGGGCGGCCTCGGCGATCTCTTCCGCCGTCACCGGCAGATACGGGGACATCGAAGGCGTATGAATCGAGCCCGTCACCGCGCAGGTGATGATGGCCTTTCGTGCAGACATTGGAGACTCCCCCGGAGCTTGCGGCGAAGTGTAACGGCAGACAGGCTGCTATGCGCGCGGCTTGTGTGGCGGCGGCGATTCATTTCCAATACAGGCCATGCCAAGCGCCGCCCCGTCCCGAGAAGAGCGCATCACTTCGTTGCTGGTCGGCGCCATCGATCTGCACTGCCACAGCGGGCCGTCCGTCATGCCGCGTTCGCTCGATCACATCGAGGCGCTGCACGAGTGCGCGGGCGCCGGGTTCCGCGCCATGCTGATCAAGGACCACTACTACTCCGCGACGCCGATCACCGAACTCCTGAACAAGCAGTACGGCCATCTCGGCGTCACGCTGCTATCCGGTGTGCCGCTGAACAACTCGACGGGTGGCTTCAACATCTATGCCGTCGACCACGGCATCAAGCTCGGCGCACGGCTCGTGTGGATGCCGACGTTCGCGGCCAAGAACCACATCGACGCGAACGCGCGCTCCAAGGGCTTCCCGCACACCTCGATGCCGCTGCTCGATCCCGACCCGCTCACGGTGCTCGATGCGAATGGCCGGCTGATCGACGCGGTGAAACCGATCCTCGACATGATCGCCGAGCACGACGTGGTGCTTTCCGCCGGGCATCTGCACATTTCCGAGATCTACCCGCTGTTCGAGGAAGCGAAGAAGCGCGGCGTGAAGCGCCTGCTCGTGAACCACCCGACTTTCCTGATCGGCTGCTCGCTCGACGACATCCGCGCGCTCGTGGCTTTGGGCGCCTACATCGAGCACTCGTTCTGCATGTTCATCGAGATGCGCCGCGGCAAATCGCCGATGTGCTCGCCCGTGGAGCTTACGCAGCTGATCGAGGCGGGCAGCGTCGAGCGCACGATTCTCGCGTCCGACCTCGGGCAAGCCGGCAACGACCGGCCTGTCGCGGGCTTCCGCAACATCGTCGGCACGTGCATCGACATCGGATATTCGGACGCAGAGATCCGGCGCATGATCTCGCAGAACGCAGCGGACTTGATCGGGCTCGACGTGGCCGAGCAGGCCGCGGCGGGCGGACGCAACGCGGCCGCGTAGCCGCCCGCTCGCGTCGCCCCAAGCCAACGAAGGTCGAGATGGACACCGCCACACAGCGCGACACCTTGCACGACCTGCACCACAAGCTCGTGCGCTATTGGCACGACGTGGACTTCAACTGGGGGCTCAATGCAGGCGGTTATTACACGGATGACGCCGTCTTCGAGGGCGAAGGTTTCGCGTACACAGGCCGCCCCGAGATCGAAGAGTTCTACGCCTTTCGCCGCGACCGCGGCCCGCGCGTCGTATTACACGCCGTAGTGAATTTCAGCTGCACGTTCGAGAGCGGCACACGCGCCAATGCCGCCTGGGTCTGCATGCTGTACGCGCACGACGGCGAACCGCCGCAAGCGAGCGCTCCGCCGATCAACGTCTCGCTCGTGCGCGACGTGTACGTTCTTCAAGGCGGCGAATGGCTCGTGCAGCGCCGCTCGTGGAGCACCCTGTTCCAGGGCGGCGCACCGGTGACGAAACTTTCGCGCGACGCAATGGAACAGCGGCGCGCCGAACAGCGCCCCGACAAAACGCCATGAGCGACGCCGGCGAAGCGCCGATCGTCGATTCGCACGTCCACATTTTCACGCACGACATGCCGCTGTCGCCGAACGCATGGATTCGGCCGAACTACAGCTTCACGGGCGAAGATCTGATTGCGACACTCGACGCACACGGTGTTCGCCACGCAGTAGTCGCCGGCATCAGCCTGTACGGCTACTACAACGACTACATGCTCGCGAAGCTGAAGCAGTACCCGCGCCTGCGCGGCACCGTGAACGTTCCGCCGACGATCGAGTTCCGTGAGCTGAAGGCGATGAAAGAAGCCGGCGTCGTCGGCGTGCGGCTGTTCCTCTCCGCGCAGCTTTCGGGCGACGTCGCCGATCTGCGCAGCGCCGACTACCAGCGCCTGCTCGGGCACGTGCGCGAGCTCGACTGGCANNGTCGCCGCCGCGCTGAAAGCGATCGACGCGGGCAACGTGTGGCTGAAGATCTCCGCTGGGTTTCGCTTCTCACCACGCTCGCCGCCGCGCACCGCGGCCGACTACGCACGAGCGCGCACGACCGAGGCCGAGTTCGACCGCTACTTGCTCCAGCGCGTGAGCCCGGAGCGCCTGCTGTGGGGCAGCGACTGCCCGTTCGTCGGCCACGAAGGCGCAGTCTCGTATGGCGACACGCTAAGCTCGTTCGAAGCCGCGGTGCCGGATGCACGCACGCGCCGCGCGATCTCCGACACGGCCCTGAAATTCTACTTCTCCTGAGGGATCCCCGATGACCGCCCCCACCCGCCCCGACCCGCGCGCCTTCCGCGAGCGGCTGCACGCTCGCGAACCGATGATCGGCACGTTCATGAAGACACCGGGCGCGCACAACACCGAGATCCTGGGCGGGCTCGGCTACGACTTCGTGGTGCTCGACGCGGAGCACGCGCCCTGGGATCGCGGCACGCTCGACACCGGGCTGCTCGCCGCACGCGCGTTCGGCACGGCGGGCATCGTTCGCATCGGCCGGCCGGATGCCACGAGCATTCTGTCCGTGCTCGACGACGGCGCGATCGGCGTCATGGTGCCGCACGTCGATTCCGCGCAGAAAGCGCGCGACATCGTCTCGTGGTCGCACTACAAGGGCGGCTCGCGGGGCTTAGGCATCGGCCGCGGCGGCGAGTACGGCGCGCGCGGCACCGACCACATTCCGTTCGCGGACAAGACCACGACGGTCATCGCAATGATCGAAGACCGGCAAGCCATCGACGTGATCGACGAGATCGCGGCGGTGCCCGGCGTCGACTGCCTGTTCCTAGGGCGCGGCGACCTCGGCGTGTCGCTCAGCAACGCCACGGGGCCGGCGCCCACGCTAAAGGAAGCCGTCGAGATCGTCGGCGCGGCCGCGCGCAAGCACGACAAACCACTGGCCGCCGTGGTGCCCGCGATGAACTCGGACGAAGCGCGGTGGCTCATCAGCCTCGGCGTCACCACCATGATGGTGCTGTCGGACCAGAGCTTCATGCGCCAGGCGGCGGCCGCCGCCCTGCAGGACTTCAACGCCGCGTACGGTCGCGCCAAAGTTTGAGCGACGCAATGACCGTCGAGCCGATGTTCGACGCGCACGCGCACATCGTGTCCGCGGACGACGTGCGCTATCCACCTTCAGCGGAAGGCCGCAGCGCCACGACGGCGCCGTACGAAGTCGAACAACTGCTCGCGGAAATGCAGACAAGTGGCGTTGCACGCGCGTGTGCCGTGCAGCGCTTCCACTATTACTTCGTCGACAACTCCTACGTGCTCGACGCGTCACGCCCACGCAAGCAGCAGCTCTCTCCCGTGGTTATGCTGGACGGGCTCGACGGTAAAGCGTCCATGCAATTGCGTTCCCTGGCCAAGCGCCAGCCCATCGCCGCGCTGCGATTGGCAACGCTGCAGCACACGCGCTACGACACTGCTTGGTTGAATTCGCCCTCTACGCTGCGCCTATGGGAAGAGGCGGCGAAGCTTGGCATTCCCGTGTGCGTGATCGGCTACGTGCGACACCTGCCCTACAACCTGCCGGCGCTCGGCATGCTCGCTGAAATGTTCCCCGACACGCCGATCGTGGTCGACCATCTCGGCTTGCCACATGCCCCGATCAAATTTCTGGCGGCGGTCAGCGAAGGTCGGCCGCTGCCGCCGCCTGGCCCACCCAACTACGGCATTTCGCCGGCACTGGGGGCGCTACGCGACCACCCGAACGTTCACTACAAGCTCACGGGCTTGAACCTCGAGTACCTGGAAGCGAAGCAAGTCGACGCCGCGCAACTCGTGCGCAGGTTCGTGGATGAGTTCGGCGCGGAGCGAATTCTGTGCGGAACGGATATCGGCCAGACTGCGGGTCCCTATGCGCGAATCGTCGGCGCGATTCGCCAATCACTTTCCCTGCTCTCGGACGCTGAGCGCTCCGCCGTTCTTTTTGGCACGGCGAACCGTCTATTCGGCACGTCGATGGGCCCTGCATGAATGTGCGTCGGACACTGTTCGCGAGCTTGATCGGCACCACGATCGAGTTCTTCGACTTCTATATCTACGGCACGGCCGCCGTGCTCGTGTTCCCGCAACTTTTCTTTCCCGCCGGCAACGAAACCACGGCCCGGCTGCAATCCTTCGCGACGTTCGCGCTCGCGTTCCTTGCCCGCCCCGTGGGCTCGGCCCTGTTCGGGCACTTCGGCGATCGCATCGGCCGCAAAGCCACGCTGGTCGCGGCGCTGCTAACGATGGGGCTCTCGACGGTCGCGATCGGCCTGCTGCCCACCTATGCCTCGATCGGAATCGCCGCACCCGTCCTGCTCGCACTCTGCCGGCTCGGCCAAGGCATCGGGCTCGGCGGCGAATGGGGCGGCGCCGTGCTGCTCGCCACCGAGAACGCGCCGCCCGGCAAGGAGAACCTCTACAGCATGTTCCCGCAGCTCGGCGCGCCGCTGGGGTTGCTGCTTTCGAGCGGCTGCTTCATTGCGTTGACGGCGCTGCTCACCGACACCGAGTTCATCGCGTGGGGCTGGCGCGTACCGTTCCTCGCGAGCGCGACGCTCGTGGCCGTGGGCCTGTACGTGCGCTTGCGGATCGCCGAGACGCAGGCGTTCAAGCGCGCCGCCGAGCGGCACGAGCGCGTGCGGGTGCCGATCGCGAGTGTCGTTCGCAATCATCCGCAGCTGCTCGTGCTCGCGACGCTGCTCGCCGTGACGACCTTCGTCGTGTCTTATCTCATGACCGTATTCACGCTGAGCTGGGGCACGACGGCGCTCGGCTTTTCGCGCCAGGAATTCCTGGTGATGCAGATGATCGGCGTGGTGTTTTTCGGTATCGCAATCGTGGTTTCGACAGCCGCGGCCGATCGCTTCGGCGCGCTGCCGATGCTCATCGGGTCGAGCATCGCCGCAATCGTCGTTGGCCTCGCGCTCGAGCCGCTGTTTT
Source organism: Gammaproteobacteria bacterium (assembly GCA_003155415.1). Taxonomy (GTDB): domain Bacteria; phylum Pseudomonadota; class Gammaproteobacteria; order Steroidobacterales; family Rariloculaceae; genus FEN-1219. Next base: position 8,906 of record PMCP01000088.1, read on the forward strand.
CGACCCGCAATGCCACCGGCGCCACGGCGTTCCTGGTGATCGGATTCACACTGAACGGCTTTACGTACGGTCCGCTCGGCGCCGCCATGGCGCAACTGTTCCCAACGGCGGTGCGCTACACGGGCGCATCGTTGACGTACAGCGTCGCGGGCATCATCGGCGGCTCGCTGGCGCCGTACATCGCCACCGCTCTAGCCTCGAACTTCGGCCTGGCGGCCGTCGGCTANNCGCTCCGCGTTCCGAGCTAGTTGCCGCGCGATCGGGCCGCGGCTGGCGAGAACTCAATGCCGAGGCGTATGCTCGCCCACGCACGGCGTTTCCAGCGAGATGGGAACAACACCATGGCTAAGAACCTCGTCTGCGCCGCTCTTCTATTTGCCCTGGCCGCAGTAAACGCACACGCGCAAACGGTCGCGCTGCGTGCTTGCAACGCCGGCAAGGCGGATATCGACGTCTACTTCGCCCAAGGCGCGAACGTCATCTCGAAGCACGTCGCACCGGCGGACTGTGCCGAGCTCGCCAGCTCCAAAGGCGCCATGTCGCCCGGCGCCGTGGCGGTCGGATTTACCGACACCCAGGGTCAATATGGCGGAGTGCACCGCTACGAACGGCTCCCTACTTTCCGCAACGGCGTGGCGGAGAGCTCTACGCAAACGCTATCCGTGATGCATGGCGCAACACGCGTCTCGATTCCGGCGCAGTTTCGCTTTCAGCCCCCAGCACCGGTCTGCGTCGAGTACCGGCGACAGACATCGACGGGCATAGTCGACGTGACTACACGTTGCGATGACTTCACGCCCGACATCAACGTGCTGGCGTTCCCGGACACGCGCGAAGTCGCGTTTCTGCGCTTTTGCCAGACCTGCGACGACAAGGTGGAAGCGCAAAAGTCTACCGAGCAACGCGCCAGGGAAAAGCAGCTGGACGACGTGGCGCGAGCGGTCACCGATCGCATAGGGCCTCTGCCCTCCACCACGGGCCTCGTGGCGCCACTCGGCGTCGAAGCTCGGATGTACGTCGAGGCGAACAGCCCCAAGGAAGAGCGGAAGGATCGGTATCTCGAAATGCTGGAACGCGACCCCACGAAGTGGGACCGCATCGGCTGGAGCGACGTGCCGCGTTACTCGTACCAAGTCTTTGAAAACGTGGCCATGAGGGGCTCGGTGGCTGTGCTACAGGGCACCATCACCGGCATGCAACGTCACAGCGCCAGCGACCCGTGGTACCACGTGTTCTTCCAGGAATCGCTCGATCACAAGTTCCTCCTGTGCACGCAGAACCCCGACGTGTTGGCCGACATCTTCGGCGCGAACTACAGCACAGCTATGGTCGGAAAGAAGATCGAAGTGGAAGGACGCGTGGTCGACTGCATGGGAGCGGCGGGCATCCTCCTGAAGCTCGCACACCAGATCAAGCTCGTGGGCACGGGGCCGGGCATGGTGGCGTCCGCCACGCCGCCGGCGTTCGAGTTCCCCGAGGATCCCGACAAGCGCGTCGTCTACGAACCGGCCGCGGCCGGCAGCGCGGAGTACAACGCGGGTCAACTGGCCAGGGCCCGCGAAAGAATCGGGCGCCAGTGCCAGGCGTTGTACACGCCCCCGGTCATCACGGCATTGGGCCACCCGCCCTTCGAGCCCGACGAGGCGTTGATCAAAGCAGACACGGCGGCATGCGTCGAACAGTTCGACCTCGCGAAGGTCGTTCCGCAGGAGCAAGCAGCCATGCGCTACTGCCTCGCTCAACACAACTACAACGCCGCGAGGCCGTACACGAAAGAGTTCGACGACGTGCTTAGCGCCTGGAACGAGTGCATGGCGCAGAACGATCCCGTGACCATCCCCTGCGAGACGGCGCGCCGCGCGAGCCTGCGGCCGCCCGCGTTGGATCCGTGCCCGGAGCTCCCGGCCCCCACGCAGATTGCGCAGATGCTGCGGGGCGACGCAGGACCGGTACCGCAGGCGCCACCTGGTCTGCCGGCGATTCAATTGCCGCCGGCCACCGCGAAAGCCGCCGCTGCAAAAGCGCTGGCCGCAGCCGGTCTTAGTCCGATGGGCGAACCCTTGAACGCGCCCTCTGCCGCGCCGGCGCAGTCGCGGCCTGCCACGGCGCCAGCCTCACCCCCGAGTGCGCCTGCGTCACCGCAAAAAGCCGCCGCGACGGCCAACTCGGCGGTCACACGCGCGGAGAAGACACAGGCGTGCGTGCAAGAAACCATGCAAAAACTCGGGCCGAACGCGCTTAGCGACCTCGCCGCGTACCAGAAGACCGTGCAGGCATGTATGCAGCGCTAGCGGTCCGGCGTCACGAGGGGCGCACCTTCGGGCACGATCATGACCGCAATCGCGCGCGCCGGCTCCGTGGCGCTCGCGTTCTCCGCAATGATGTGGTGCGCGCCCACGGTCTC
>PMCP01000088.1:11384-11653 GCA_003155415.1 Gammaproteobacteria bacterium
GAGTCGAACGTGTCGACGCCCGGACCACCGCGGCAATGGCCCATGCCAGGCACCATGAACATGCGCATCCACTCGCCCTGCTCGGGCCCGAGCTCCTTGCGCACGCTCTCGTAGTAAAGCACGGTGTTTTCCGGCGTGATGCCGGTGTCACGCCAACCGGCGTACAGCAGCAGCTTGCCGCCGGCCGCTTTGAACGCGCGCAGATCGGGATTCACCGCGTCGACGAAGCCGGCGGCCGCATCGACCTTCGGCATGTCGCGATCGAGGTC
>PMCP01000088.1:11687-11948 GCA_003155415.1 Gammaproteobacteria bacterium
CTCACCTTTCTTGTTCTTCAAGCCACCGTAGTACGTCTGCACGGACGTCAGCTCGCCAGGCGACAGGCACGTGTCGCCGGAAGCGCCGGCCTTGCACGCGAGCGACGCGAAGTCGAACGAGCACGTGCGCGGATTGGTCAGAAACCCTTCGCCGAGGGTGTCGCACTTATTCAGCACCGCGTCGTTCACGAGCTTGGCTTTCGCTTCGCTGACTTGCAGCTCGGGATGCAGCGCGAGCTGCATGCCGCGATAGGCACCCGC
>PMCP01000077.1 GCA_003155415.1 Gammaproteobacteria bacterium
GCGCTGACGATCGGCACGCTCGACGGCGCGAACATCGAGCTGCGCGACGAAGTCGGCGCCGACAACTTCTTCTTGTTCGGTCTCACGGCACCCGAGGTCGAGGCGCTGCGCGCGAGCGGCTATCGGCCGGCGGATTGGTGCCGTGCTGACGCCGAGCTCGCGGGCGCCGTCGACCTGATTCGCGCCGGCTTCTTCTCGCGTGGCGACACGGAGCTGTTCGAGCCGTTGCTGCGGAGCCTGTTCGACTACGACCCGTACTTCGTATTCGCTGATTTCGCTGCCTACCGCGACTGCCACAACCGCGTCGCGGCCGCGTATCGCGACCGCGATCATTGGACGCGCATGTCGATCGCGAACGCGGCCCACACCGGCAAGTTCTCGTCCGATCGCACGATCCGCTCCTACTGCCGCGACATCTGGCGCGTCCAGCCCGTGCCTGTCGACCGCACCCACGACCCGCGCCGCACTTAGTCAAACGTCGCGCCGCAGGCGAGCGTGCCATCACACGAAGGCACTCGAGCGAAGACGGTGAGGGCGTTGAGCGGGTCTGCCGGGACGCTCAGCGCCAGGGACGGCGCTGAGCGAGCCTACAGGGACGTACTTGCGGCGGTCCCGGCAGACCCGCTCAACGCCCTCACCGTCTTCGCTCGACCCACAGACCCGCGTTGTCCAACCGGATGGCGAGTCCACAATCCGATGCTATGATCGCCCGCAGTCAGCGCGCCCCGGATTGGGCGTGGAAGAACAAGAGTCTTTAGGGGGACGGTCATGTCGAATCGCACGCTGTTCGCGTTGGTGTCACCGCTCGCGCTGCTCGCCGCGCACACCGCGTTCGGCCAAGCGCCCGCGGCACCGGCCGCTCCCGCTCAACCCGACTTCTCCGCCGTGCAGATCAAAGTCCACCAGGTCGCCGGCAACTTCTATTACCTCGAAGGCCAAGGCGGCAACGTAGGCGTGCTCGTCGGCGACGACGGCGTGCTGATGATCGACGATCAGTTCGCGCCGCTCACCGGGAAGCTCATTGCCGCCGTCAAAACGATCTCGAAAAAGCCGATCAAGATGCTCGTGAACACGCACGTGCACGGCGATCACACGGGCGGCAACGAGAATATCGGCAAGATGGGCATCGAGATCATTGCGCACGACAACGTGCGCGCGCGTTTGGTCAAGGGCGTGAACGGCGCGCCGCCGTCACCTGCCGTCGGGTTGCCGGTCGTCACCTTCGGTGACGCCATTGCGCTGCACTTCGATGGCGAGGATCTCGAGGTCGCCAAGCTGCCGCCGGCGCACACGGATGGCGACAGCTACATCAAGTTGACCAAGGCCGATGTGATCCACGTGGGCGACGTGTTCCGCACGGTCGGCTATCCGATCGTGGATGGCCCGAACGGCGGCACGGTGAAGGGCACGCTGGCGGCGTTGCAGAAGATCATCGACATGGCGGGCCCGAACACGAAGATTTTGCCGGGGCACGGCGTGGTGTCGACTCGCGAAGATATCGCCGCATTCCGCGACCTGGTGGCGAGCCTGCAGACGAAAGTCGGCGACATGATCAAGCAGGGAATGACGCTCGAGCAGGTTCTTGCCGCGAAGCCGACAGCCGATCTCGACGCGAAACTCGGCCCGTCGGAGCGGTTCCTCACCTTGTTCTACAACGCGCTGAAGACCGAGCTCTGAGCGAGCGACCAACGGCGCCGCCAAGCACTTCGCGCCGACCGAAGATTCTGATCTATCGGCCGGTGGACGAGAGCGGCGACTCGCATCGCCGCCTTCAGGCGGCGGGCTGCGACGTCGTGGTGGCGGCGGCCAACGCCGATCTTGCGACTCTGACGGGCCTCGCTCGCGGCGCCGACGTGTTACTCGGTGCAACTTTTCGCGGGGTCATCGATCGCGCGTTCCTCACTCTCTCTCCCGAACTTCGCGTCGTTGCGAAGTACACGATCGGGGTCGACGACGTTGACCTCGACGCCGCGAACGAGCTCGGCGTGCTGGTCACACACAGCCCAACAGAGGCGAACTGGGGCGGAGTCGCGGAGGGCGCCGTGGCGATGATGTTGACGCTGTTGAAGCGCGTGCGGGAACGCGACGCCAAGGTAAAACGCGGCGAGTGGCGCGAGCCACCCATTTACGGAACGTATCTTGGGCGGCGAGGGGACGGCTACGCGGGCATCACGATTGGCATCGTGGGTCTCGGACGAGCGGGTTCGCGGTTGGCCGAGCTGTTGAAGCCGTGGCGCGTTCGGCTGATCGCCGCGGATCCCTATGTCGAATCTGGCAAGTTCGCGCGCGTAGGCGTGGAGCGGACGGATTTGGATACGCTGCTGCGCGAGGCGGACGTCGTGACACTGCACTGCAACCTGACGGCCGAGACTCGTGGCTTGATCGATCGCCGCAGGCTCGCGCTCATGAAGCCGACCGCCGTGCTCGTGAATACGGCTCGCGGTGTCGTCGTCGACGTAGAGGCACTGTGCGATGCACTCGAGGCGCGCGCGCTCGCAGCGGCTGCGCTCGATGTGCTGCCCGAGGAGCCGCCGCCGCGCGGCGCCAGGATCCTGAGCTTAGGCGACCGAGTGCTGCTCGCGCCGCACATGATTGCCGGCAACCAAGGAGGCACACTGGGCGCGGCCATTCCGTGGGCCGCGGACGCCGCGCTTGCGGCGCTGCGCGGCGAGTTGCCCGATTGTGTTTACAACACCGAGGTCATACCCAAGTGGCAGGGCCGTTTCGGCGGCGTGTCGTTGCTTCCGTAGCCGGCCTCCCGACTATCAAGGATCGATTGCCGTGAACGCACCCCTCTCGATGAACTCGAACCCCCAGCGCGGCTCGAAGCGCGCCATCTGGTCGTGGGCGCTGTTCGATTTCGCGAACTCGCCGTTCACCACGCTCGTGGTTACGTTCGTCTACGCCACGTATTTCACGCAGGCGATCGCGGCTGATCCGATCTCCGGCACTGAGCTCTGGTCGCGGGCCGTATCAATCACGGCGCTGATCGTGGCCATCGCATCCCCCGTGCTCGGTGCGATTGCGGATCGCGGCGGTTATCGCAAACTGTTTTTCGTCATCACCACCGTCGTCTGCATTGTCGCAACCGCCGTGTTGTACCGCGTGCTGCCGGGGCAGGTGACGCTCGCACTCGTGGTGTTCGTCGTGGCCAACGTCGCGTTCGAAGCCTGCGAGGTGTTCTACAACGCCTTCCTACCCGATCTCGCGCCGCGGGAACGCATCGGTTTCGTGTCGGGTCTCGGCTGGGGGCTCGGGTACATCGGCGGCCTGCTGGCGCTGGTCGTTTGCCTCGTTACGCTCGTGCAGCCCGAGCAGCCCTGGTTCGGATTCACCAAAGAGCTCGGCGAGAACATCCGCGCCACGAATCTCGTGGTGGCTGTGTGGTTTGCCGTGTTCACCATCCCGATGCTGCTCTGGGTGCACGAGGATAAATCGCGAGTCACGCGCGGTGGCGGCGTCGTGGCAGCATCGTTCGCGCAGTTGCTGCGCACATTCCGAGAGCTTCGCAAGCATCGCCAGACCGTACGTTTCCTGCTGGCACGCTTGCTCTACAACGACGGGCTCGTGACCGTGTTCGCGTTCGGCGGTCTCTATGCGGCGGAGACGTTCGGCTTCACGCTGCAGCAGGTTATTACGTTCGGCATCGTGATCAATCTCACGGCGGGCATCGGGGCGTTCGCGATGGGCTATCTCGACGACATCATCGGCGGGAAACGCACGATCATCGTTTCGTTGTTCGGGCTGATCGGCGCCACGCTGCTCGCGACGCTCGCAACCTCGCAGGCCGCGTTCTGGGTGGCGGGCGTTCTGATCGGCATCTTCGCCGGCCCGAACCAATCGGCGAGCCGTTCTTTGATGGCGCGGTTCATTCCGAACGACATGGAGAACGAGTTCTTCGGCTTCTTCGCTTTCTCCGGCAAGCTGACAGCGTTCATTGGGCCGTTCCTGCTTGGGGTGCTGACGGTATGGTCCGGCTCGCAGCGCGTCGGTGTCAGCGTAGTGATCCTGCTGTTTATCGCCGGCATGGCGGTGCTTTACACGGTCGACGAGAGCGAGGGCAGCCGCATTCGCGGCAGCTGAGCGGGCCCAAAGGGCCGGCAGCAATTGCCTGAACGGACCGGCCCCGGGCACTGCGCGGCCGGCTCCACGCTTGGCTTGAGGCTCGCGTTCGGGCATCGTACGCGGCTTAACCAAGATCGGGGCACAGCCGACACGTGGCGGAACGTAAGGTTCTCTTTGTTTTCCCGGGCCAGGGCTCGCAGTACCGTGGCATGGGCTCGGACCTCGTCGAAGAATTTCCGGTTGCACGCGAGCTCTATACTCGGGCCAGCACCGCTCTCGGCTACGACCTCTCCGAGCTGTCGTTTCGCGATCCGCGTGCCGAGCTGAATCTGACGCGTTACACGCAGCCCGCGTTGTTGACGCACGAGGTCGCGTGTCTCGAAGCGTTTCGTGGTCTCGTCGGCGATCGCGTACGGCCATCGCTCGGAGCGGGCCACAGTCTCGGCGAGTACTCGGCACTCGTCATGGCCGGCGCGCTCACGTTCGAGAGCGCCGTGAATCTCGTCAGCAAACGCGGCCAGCTCATGAGCGAGCTCGGTCGGGGCGGTATGGTCGCAACAACGCTCGACTTGCCGACGGCTGCTGCGCTCGCCGACAAGTACTTTTGTGGCGTCGCCGCGCACAACATGCCTGACCAAACCGTCCTCGCCGGCGAATCCGCGGACCTCGACAAGCTTGCTGCTGAGCTCGAGAGCGCGAAGAAGCGTGCCGTGCGTTTGAACACCGAGGGCGCGTTCCACTCGTTCCTGATGGTCGCCGCGGCGCAGCAGTTCCGTCAGGTGCTGGAGCAGACGGAGTTCTCGGGCGTAGCGACGCCGGTGCTGTCGAACTACACCGGCAAGCTGCACGAAAACTCGCCAGAGGCGATTCGCGCGCGGCTATTCTTTCAGCTGTTCAACCCCGTGCAATGGGTGGGCTGCATGAGTGCGGCAATGGACGCCGGCTTCGACACTGCGATCGAATTCGGCGGCGGTATCGGCAAGGGCGAGGGGCCTGCGGACAAGCGCCCGAACCTGGAGTCGATCGTCAAGAAAACCTTGAAATGGCGCGAGCATCAAGCACAATACCTGCCCGCGATTAACGCGGCCTCGATCCGCGCTACGGCGCAGCAGCTGTTGAGCGGCTAGTCCTAATTTGAGCGGCAGCGCCCGCGGCTAGGGGTCTTCGGCCCTGGCCACGCCGGCTGCGCATACGATTTCTAACAGGAGCGAAAACATGGGCGCATTGAAGGCCCCCCACGGCGGGGAATTGAAAGACCTGTATCTGAACGAGGCTGCTGTCCGCGAAGAGAAGGCGCGAGCCCGCGACTTGCCTTCGTGGGACCTGACCATGCGCCAGGTCTGCGACATCGAGATGCTGCTGAACGGCGCTTTCTCGCCCCTCGAAGGCTTCCTGACGGAGGCCGATTACAACGGTGTAGTGGCGAACATGAGGCTCGCGAGCGGCGTGCTGTGGCCCATGCCGATCACGCTCGACGTCAAGCCGGAGTTCGCGGACAAGGTCAAAGTCGGCGGTTCGATTGCGCTGCGCGACGGCGAGGGCGTACTGATTGCGACGATGGAGGTTGCCAGCATCTTCCGGCCCGACCGCGACGCCGAAGCCAAGGCCGTGTTCGGGACTTCCGACGAGAAGCACCCAGGCGTGTCTCACCTGCGTCACCGCACCCACGAGGTATACCTTGGTGGCAAACTGCGCGGCGTCGAGCCTCCGCATCATTATGATTTCAAGCACTTGCGAGATACTCCAAAGGAACTGCGTGACCGGTTCCAGAAGCTCGGCTGGCGCAAAGTCGTGGCGTTCCAGACGCGTAACCCGATGCACCGCGCGCACCAGGAGCTCACATTCCGCGCCGCGAAGGACGTCGAGGCGAACCTGCTGATTCAGCCGGTCGTGGGCATGACGAAGCCCGGCGACGTGGACCACTTCACGCGCGTTCGCTGCTATGAGCATCTGCTGCGCGCGTACCCGGAGCAGACCACCGCGCTGTCGTTGCTGCCGCTCGCCATGCGTATGGGCGGTCCGCGCGAGGCGGTGTGGCACGCGATCATCCGCAAGAACTACGGCTGCACCCACTTCATCGTCGGCCGCGACCATGCGGGCCCGGGCAACGACAGCACCGGCAAGCCCTTCTATGGCCCGTACGACGCTCAAGAGCTCATGAAGAAGCATGAGAAAGAGCTCGACATCACGATGGTGCCGTTTAAGAACATGGTGTATGTCGAGGAGAAAGCCCAGTATTTCCCGGAGAACGAAGTCGAGAAGGGTTGGCGCACGCTCGATATCTCCGGCACGGAGCTCCGCCGTCGTCTGCAGGAAGGCGCCGACATTCCCGCGTGGTTCTCGTTCCCGGACGTCGTGGCTGAGCTGCGCCGCACGCACCCGCCACGTCACAAGCAGGGGTTCACGGTGTTCTTTACGGGCCTGTCGGGCTCCGGTAAGTCCACCGTCGCCAATGCGCTGATGATCAAGCTCATGGAGATGGGCGGCCGGCCCGTGACGTTGCTCGATGGCGACCTCGTGCGCAAGCACCTGTCGAGCGAGCTCGGCTTCTCGAAGGAGCACCGCGACCTGAACATCCAGCGCATCGGCTACGTGGCGAGCGAGATCACGAAGAATGGCGGCATCGCGATCTGCGCACCGATCGCGCCGTACACGGCCACGCGCAAGATCGTGCGCGAGATGATCGAGCCGCACGGTGGCTTTATCGAAGTGCACGTCGCGACGCCAATCGAAGTGTGCGAGGTACGCGACCGCAAGGGACTCTACGCGAAGGCGCGCGCGGGCCTCCTTAAGGGGTTCACGGGCATCGACGATCCGTACGAGGTGCCTGAGAAACCGGAGATGAAGCTCGACACGGCGGAGGTCACGCCCGACATGTCGGCGCACCGGATCATCGTGAAGCTCGAGGCGCTAGGCTTTATCAAATAACACCCACCGCACTCGCGCTCGACGTTCGTTCGAGCGCGAGGTGCGTGTTAGCGTCGCGAAGACGGTGCCAGCGATCCGCTCGCTTTCGCGCAGCGACCTCCGCGGCCGAGCTTCTTTTGATGCACGCCCGCGCGCGTGCCTTTCAGGTCGCCGGGAAGTAGGACTGGAAGAACTGGTTCAGCAGTCGGTCGTGCGGATCGAGCTGACGGCGGACCTTGTTGAAGAAGGGCAGGCGCGCGCCGTAGCGCTGTGTCACGGTTTCCGGGGTTGCGTTGCGCGTCTGGTTGAAGAACGGAACGCCGCGGTGGTGCGCCGCAAAATCCGCGTAGCTGAGCACGAAGTCGTCCCACCCCTTCGCTTGTGTCGACAGCGGGCTCAACGTGAACATGGGGCTGTCGAATGAGGGCGAGAGCAGCGCGCTTCGATCCTGGTTCAGACGAAAGCCCACCGCCGGCATGTCGCAGCGAAACCCCGTGCTCAAGTAGTGTTCCTTGCAGAACAGCTTGTAAGCCAGTGCGACGCTGGGGAAGTCCGCGGCCGGGAACGCCCAGGTCGTATACGTGAACCGGCTCTTGCTCCCGAGTAGCCGATAGCGGCCGCTCTGCTCGACCGAGTTGCTGCCGCTCTTCACCAGTGCGTTGTTCACGAGCCGCTGAGCGACTTCGCTCAAGCTGTCGATCAGCGGGTAGCGCAGCTGGCGAATCGGCACTGCGATGCCGAGCGATCGCACCGCTTCTGGCAGAGCGGAGGACACCGCCCAGTCTTTGAACCGCCAGGCGAACTTGCGACCGGTGTCGCTCTCGGTCGCCGGGCGGCGCAGCTCGAAATAGATTCGGTCCCGGAACGGCAGCAGATACAGCTTCACACCGGCCTTTGCGCCGAGCAGCTTGGAACCGAGCTTGGCGAAATCCTGGAACGAAGTCTTCGCCGTTTGCACGGAGAACCCCTGCACCGGTCGCACCCGTAGTCTGACCTCGTAGACGACGCCGAGCAGCCCGTAGCTCAGGCGCATCAGTGCGAGCAAGTTCTTCGTCTTGTCGTTGATCACGAACTTCTTGCCGTTCGGGCTCACGACCTTGAGTTGCGTGACGTGCGATGCGAATTGGCCAACGTCGCCCGCCATCGATGCTTCGAGGCCCGCCGCACACACGGCTCCGCCGACGGTGCGGTTCGCAAGATCGAAGCCGCCGATCAGCTCGAGGCCTTCTTCACTCAGGATTTCGGCGAGGTCCGGTAGTGAGATGCCCGGCTGTACGGTGACCGTGTCGCCATCGATCTTCAGCACGCGGTTCATGGCCGAGAGATCCAGCTGCGTGCCGCCGTTAGCCGTGATGCAGCGCGTCGTAGAGCTGCCGCTGCCGGTGGGGCGCACCGGTGACGGATAGCGTTTCGCATCCATCAATACTTGATAGATTTCGCTGGGTGCGGTTACTTGGATGGTCGCGGCGGGGCCGGCATTGGCAGCAGTGGACGGTAGGCTGCGCTTGCGCGCGACGGCGGTATTCATGCTCGATCGGACTCCCTTCGATCTGCCCCCAGGCCCGCTGAACGAAAGGGGAGCGCCGCAAGTCCATGCTCGAGCGTTGCCGGCAACCCCGCTGTCGTGGGACCGAAGTCCTGTAGACCGGAAGCTTTGTGTCCCCGGCTTTCGCCGGGTTTACCCTGTTCAGCGGCTGGACTATCTCAGAGGTAGGGCCGGTGGGGCAAGCGAAGCGTTGGCATCGCGACGAGGTCGTCGTTATGTCAACCACCTTCGGCCGCCGCGTTACTCCGCCGGCTTCAGCTTGCGGTCGAGGAAGCGGTAGATCTGGCGGCGCGAGATGTTGAGCCCGAGCGGCGTCAACGAATAGAACGAGCTGCGATGTCGATACATCATCGTGATGCGCTCGGGGTGGCCCGTCACGTTCCAGAGATTCGTGCGAGCGAATTCCGGCATACAGTCGTCGAACATCGCGTCGATCATCAGAATTTTTTCGCGATCGTAGTAACCGCGGAAGCGCATCGGGTCTGCGGGATCGAATAGCTCGTGGAAGAAGTTGCGATATCGATCGAGCGACCAACCGAAGTCGCGCATGACGTGGGTACGCACTGCGGCGACTCTGTCACCGCACGCGCTGAAGACTTCCGCGAAGTTCGCGGCGCCCATCATGAGGACCCCAGCCCGGATACGGGAGTCGTTCGCCATCACGCTCGCCGTCACCAGAGCACTCATGCTGAAGCCCACGACAGCGATTCGCGACGGGTCGATGTCGTCGCGTGTGCCGGCCCAATCAACGATGCGTTGGATATCGACGATTGCGGTTCGAAAACGCTCCGTGCTGTCGCGTGCCATGGCGACGAACGCCTCCTCGGTGGGCGTGTGGGCGAGCGCCGCCCAAGGGAATACCGGTGAGTCGCCATGGATCCAAATGACGTTAGCGGCGTCACCGGAGTGGCGTGCATAGCCGGCCGAGATCTTGTGCGGCGGGTATGCGCTCGTGCCCCAGATTGGCATGACGATCACGAGCTTTTTGCGGCCGGGCTCGTGCGAGCGGAAGTACTGGCCGATGACGAGGTTTTCCGGGTGGCCGTTGTGGCCGCTCGACACGAAAGAAAACGGAACGATGTCGTGATGCCGCGTTCGACTCGTCGGCTCGCCGAGCACGACCGGATGGCGCTCGAGTACCTGGAAAGGCTCGAATGCCGTCGGCGCAGGCGTGTAGCTGTATTCCGGCGGCGGCGGCCCGTCACGGCGAATGTGCAACACGCAGCCTGAAGAGGCGAGCATCAGCACGGCCGCGAGCAGCTTGTTGAAGTTACACGATCGCAAGACTTACTCGTAGCGCAGAGCTTCGATGGGGTCGAGTTTTGCTGCTCTGCGTGCGGGAAGTATGCCGAAGAACAATCCGACCGCAACGCTGAAGAACGACGCGAGGCCCACCGATTGAGGTGACACGAACACTTCCCATCCGGCCAATCGTGACAGCATCTGGGCGGCGCTGGTGCCGAGCGCGATGCCGAGAATTCCGCCGAGCAGGCACAGCGTGATGGATTCCACCAGGAACTGCAGAAGGATGCTGAACCGCGTTGCACCGAGCGCCATGCGTATGCCGATCTCGCGCGTCCGTTCCGTTACGCTGACGAGCATGATGTTCATGATACCGATGCCACCGACGAGCAGGCTCACGCCGGCGATGCTCGCGAGCAACATGGTGAAGGTCTGTTGCGCCTGTTGCTGAGTGTCGAGAAATGAGCGGCGATCGACAATCGCAAAATCGTTCGCGCCGCCGGGGAGAATCTTGTGCTTGCGTCGCACGACTTGTTCGATGTCGACCATCGCGCGTTCCATCGACGCGTTGTCGACGACACGCACGCTAATATTGTCGACCTTGTCGGTGCCGAAAACGCGCTGCTGCGCGGTGCGCAGAGGTATGAACGCCGAGGAATCCGGGCTTTGGTTGCCGAAACCGCCGCCGACGCTCACGAACACACCGATGACCTGGAATTGCTGGCCGTTGACCGACAGGCTCTTGCCGACCAGCGCTTCGGGCGTGGTATTCAACCGCCCCGGTATTTCCGCCCCCACCACGACGACGCGTTTGCGCTGGTCATTCTCTTCTACCGTAAAGAACCGGCCTTGCGCGAGCTTGTAGTTGAAGATGCCGGCGTAATCGGGCGTGGTGCCAGACAAACGGCAGTTCGTATTGACGTTGTCGAGCTTTAACTGCCCACGGTTCTGGGCTTCCGGAACGACCGCATTGAAGTAGCGACCCTGCTCACGCAGCGCGTCGGCGTCGTCGACGACGAGAGCCTGCCGATCGCGCGACACGCCTCCGGCGAAGAACGTGGCAGCGTTGACGGTGAGGATGTTGGCGCCGAGCGCCGCTATCTGGTCGTCGATGCGTTTTTGAGCGCCGGCGCCGGCTGCGAGCATCGTGATTACAGCGCCGACTCCGATGATGATGCCGAGCATCGTCAGCGCCGCGCGGAACAGGTTCGCGCGTATCGACTGCAGCGCCACGATGACGATCTCGCCAAATACCATTACCAAGCCTTCCCGCTCGCGGTAGCCGGGCGCTAACCTACCAGCTGCGCTTGGTTCATCAAAGCCCGGCGCCGCAATTTTTCCGCGGGCTGGCGGCCGTCGAGCATGCGCTGGCGATGCGCGCCACGATAAAAGCGAACTACGTTCGTTGCGGCCCCCGCCGAAAGTGGGCTAGATTCCGACCTCATGAGCCTGCGCGACGAGGTAGATCAGCTTCTACCGAACTGGAGACAGTGGTATCCGAGCTTGTTCGATGCTGCTGCTGATCTTGGTTTGATCCGCGCGCGCGTGTGTTCGCCGGGCAGCCTGCTGCTGCGCACCCGGCACGCCGACATCCGACGCGATGCGGAGGACGCGCATCGCGAGAAGTGGGGTGGCGGGCCAGCAGAAGATCCGCCGGACCGCAGTCGCGATCGAATGTGATGCAGCCTCGTCCGCCACTACCGCCGTTCACCGAAGAGACGGCGCGCATCAAAGTCAAAGCTGCCGAAGACGCGTGGAACACACGCGATGCAGAGCGCGTCGCGGGCGCGTATACCGAGGATTCGGTGTGGCGCAACCGCGACGAGTTCATCACGGGGCGCGCAGCGATCAAGGCCTTTCTTACGCGCAAGTGGGAGCACGAGCTCGACTATCGCCTACGTAAGAGCCTCTGGGCCTACAGTGATCGACGCATCGGCGTGCGCTTCCAGTACGAATGGCACAACGCGTCGGCGCAGTGGTTCAGGTCCTATGGCAACGAGCTGTGGGAGTTCGACGACCATGGTTTCATGCGCCGTCGCGAGGCGAGCATCAACGACGTACGGATCGCCGTCGCCGAGCGGCGGTTCGCCGGCCCCACCTGGCAGACCGACGACTTACCGCTGCGCTGAGCTCAGCTCCGTGCGGCGCAAATGGGCGTCGAGGAATGCTGCCACGCGATCGTTATTCTGAGGCGTGTAGAACTCGTCGCCGCCGTGCGCAGCGCCGTGCACCACGATCAGCTCCGCTTTCAGGCCCGTGCGCTCGTACTGGCCCTGGAGTTCATGAGACTGATTGATTGGCATCTGCGGATCCTGGTCACCGTGCAGCATGAGAAGTGGGGGATCGCTCGCGTCGACGCGGAAGATAGGGCTCGCGAGGCGCGCGACGGATTCGTCTTCTGCTGGTAGAGCGCCGAGCAGTGTCTTCAAGGCCGGTGTGCGAATCCCGAGCCCGAACGGTGTGGACTGCGCGAGGATCGTGGTCAAGTTGGATGCGCCAAAGTACGACACGATCGCCTGTACGGCGGACGACTCGTTCGGATGGTCGCCGAGTGTGCCCTCGAGATCGGCCTGGCCATTGCTCGTGCCGACGAGCGCCGCGAGATGACCGCCCGACGATGCGCCGAGAATGCCGACGCGGCGGGCGTCGTACCCATAACGCGATGCCGTGGCTCGCAGGAACCGGATGGCGGCCTTGATCTCGTGTACTTGGCCCGGGAAGCGGGCCGCGGAAGCTGGACTGAAGTCGAGGCTTGCTACCGCGTAGCCGCGCTCGATGAGCCCGGTCAGCGGCATCGGGGTCTTCGAGCCGCGTTCCCATGCTCCCCCGTGCACCCAGACGAGCAGGGGCGCCTTGGCGGCCGAAGGCTCGTAGAGGTCGAGCCGCAGCGGCCGGTCCCCGACGCGTGCGTACTCGATGTCTTTCGCTATTTTCACGGTCTCCGCCGCGAGAGACCCCGCAGTGCTTGCGGTTGCCGCCAACAGAACCACGGTGGCCCGGAGAAGTTTCGCGCCTTGCATCATCATCCCCCCAATGCTCCACGGAGCGGTGGAACTATACGGCAAGGGGCGCGCGGGTTTCCTCTGGTATCGACGGTTGCCGCCGCGATTGCGCGCGCGAACTACGCACAGCCGCGCGCAGAGGCTTTGGCGCGCGGCTCAGAGCCGCTAGAGGTTGGCGGTCGATCCTCGTGTACGATCGCCAAAAACTCTGTAACTAACTGATCACAAAAGATAGTCGAGGTTTTTGACGCTTTTTTGACCAAATCGGAGAAGCGCCAGCACCGCGCTTGCAGACCGCCGACTATCAAGTCGTTGTTCACATCGTTATCCACAGATTTTGTGAACATTCTGAATCAGGTCTTTACCTGATGCGCTGCACCGTGGGCGTAGCGTCGAAGAGTGGTGCGAGCATATCCAACGTCGCGTTTTTTCTAACGGGCGTGCGCGACCTCGCGTGTAGAATACGTGCTCCTTGCTCACGGTCGATCGGCTTAGGCCCGATTCGAATTAGTCATGTCGCAGATGATCATCGCGAACCGTCTGATCGACGGTCTTGTCGTCTTCCTCGTTTCCGGCGGGCAGTGGGATACCGCTATCGCACAGGGCGCGTTGATCGAAGAGGATAGCGAGGCGCAGCGCCTCCTCGAGGTCGCCAAGCAGGATCAGGCCCGTTGCCTCGTAATCGACCCGATCCTTATCCAGGTGCGCGTCGAGAACGGTCAGGTGCGGCCGACCGAGATCCGAGAGGTCATTCGCGCGTTCGGTCCCACGATTCGCACGGACCTCGAGGACACGGGGCCGGCCGTTGTCATTTCGCGTGAAGCAGACCGCCGCGCCGACGGAGCCGGGCACCTGCGGCGCAGCACCAAGGAGTAGGGCAGCCGATGTATCGATACGATGGATTCGACGCCAAGTTCGTTGCCGAGCGTGCGGCGCAGTTCCGCCGCCAGGTGACCCGCCGGCTTGCGGGTGAGCTCACGGAAGACCAGTTCCGGCCGCTGCGGCTCATGAATGGTCTTTACCTGCAGCTGCACGCGTACATGCTGCGTGTGAACGTGCCATACGGCACGCTGTCATCGAAGCAGATGCGTACCTTCGCGCACGTCGCGCGCACCTACGACAAGGGCTTCGGCCACTTCACCACGCGGCAGAACATCCAATACAACTGGATCAAGCTCGAGCAAGCACCGGATATCATCAAAGAGCTCGCGAACGCTGAAATTACCTCGATTCAGTCGTCGGGCAACTGCGTCCGCAACATCACGTCGGATCAATACGCGGGTTGCGCGAAGGACGAGCTTTCGGATCCACGCATTTATTGCGAGCTGCTGCGCCAGTACTCGTTCTTGCACCCGGAATTCTCGTACTTGCCGCGCAAGTTCAAGATCGCGGTGACGGGCTCGCCGAACGATCGCGCCGCCGTCGCCGTGCACGATATCGGCTTGCGCATGCACCGGAACGAACAGGACGAGATTGGCTTCGAGGTTCTCGTCGGCGGCGGGCTTGGTCGTACGCCATACATTGGCCAGACCATCCGCAACTGGCTCGCTCCTGAAGACTTGCTGTCGTATGTCGAAGCCATTCTGCGGGTTTACAACATGCAGGGTCGGCGCGACAACATCCACAAGGCGCGCATCAAGATCATCGTGAACCAGATGGGCATCGACAAGTATCGAGAACTCGTCGACAAGGAGTGGGAGTTCACGAAGAACGGCGCACTCAAGGTGCCTGATGACGAGATCGAGCGAATCCGGGCCTACTTCGCCCCGCCGGCGTACGAGCGGCTTCAAGATCTCACTGCCGAGCTTGCCGTCGCCCGCAAGGCTGATCGTGCATTCGACCGCTGGCTGCGCGGCAACGTGATCGAGCACAAGGTCCCGGGCTATGCGATCGTCAACGTGTCGCTCAAAGCGCCCGGCCGCGTGCCAGGGGACATCACGGCCGACAAAATGGACGCCGTAGCGGATATCGCAGACAAATACAGCTTCGGCGAGATCCGTGTGAGCCATCGCCAGAACCTGGTGCTCGTCGACGTGAAGCAGAGCGATCTGCAGCAACTCTGGCGCGAGCTATTTGCGCTCGAGCTCGCGACGCCGAACTTAGGGCTCCTTTCCGACATCATTTGCTGCCCGGGCCTCGATTACTGCGCGCTTGCGAACGCGCGTGCAATTCCGATTGCGCAGGACATTAGCCACGCTTTCAGTGATCTCGATGAGCTGCAGCGCATTGGCCACTTCACTATCAACATCTCCGGTTGCATGAACGCTTGCGGCCACCACCATGTCGGTCACATCGGCATATTGGGCGTCGATAAACGCGGCGAGGAGTACTTCCAGCTGACGCTGGGTGGTTCATCGGATCAACAGGCGTCGCTGGGCGATCGGCTCGGGCCGGGGCTGCCGCAGGCCGAAGTACCGGGCGCGATACGGAAGATCGTGGACACGTTCCTCAAAAGGCGCGAGCACGAGGAGCGATTCATCGACACGTACCGGCGCGTCGGCATCGAGCCATTCAAGGAAGCTGTTTACGGCAGCGAGAGTCAGGCCGCGTAATGGCGTTGATCAAAGACGGTAAGCTCGTCACAGACCCTTTCGTCGACGCCAGCGGCCCGGAAGCCCTCCCGCCGACCGGTCCTGTGCTCGTGACGTACGATCAGTGGCAGGCAGAGCGCGCGGCACTACTCGCGCGCGGCACGCCGCTCGGTATTCGCCTGCACAGCGATCAGCCGCCCGAGCTGATTGCAGCCGACCTGCGGCATTTCGCGCTGGTGGCGCTGGAGTTTCCGAAGTTTCGCGACGGCCGCGCGTATTCCTATGCGCGGTTACTGCGTGAGCGGTACGGGTTCACCGGCGAGCTGCGGGCCGTCGGCGACGTGCTGCTCGAGCAGTTGTTCTTCATGCTGCGCACTGGCTTCGATGCCTTCGATGTTCAAGGCGCCGACCCGTTGGGGTCGTACCGTACGGCGCTCGGCGATCTATCGGTGTGGTATCAGCCCACGGGCGACGGTCGCCCGACCGCCATGCAGCTGCGTCGCAAGCACTAGCTCGCGCGGCCTAGCAGCTCGCACAGGCTCGTAACGAGGGGCTTCATCGAATAACTGTGCTCAGGCATCGCGTCCACGCGTAAGCCCGCGGCGGCAAGCTCCGCCGCCACGATAGGGCCCACGGCTGCGACGCGTGTTTGCGCGAGACCCGCTCGGAGTGCCGGCTGGATGCGGCGCTCCTCCGCCACTGCGAGTAGTCGCTGCACTTGCGACTTGCTGGTGAACGCGATGGCATCCACCTGTCCCGCTTCGAGCTGGCCGATCAGGCGCGCGACGTGTTCATCGTCTGCGCCGGTCGCGTATAAGTACGGCGCCACGCTATCGACCTCGATGCCGCGGCCGCGCAGTTGCTGCTCGAGCTCGCGGTCTTGGCCTTCGCTGTAGAGTTGCAAGGCAACACGACCATGCGGCAACGGCGCGTTTGCGGCGGCGTCGATAAGTCCGGCCGTCGTGGGCTGCGCGGCCTCGTAGTCGGCATCGAGCGTGAGGCGATGCAGCGCGCGTTTCGGTTTCGGCCCGCGAGTGAGTTTCGGAATGCTCCGCAGCGCTGCCAAGAAAGCTGCTTCTCGACCTTCTCTCCGTGCGAAGCCGAGCAGCCGCTCGATGCCTTCGCCGGTGTAGAACACAATGAGATCTGTCGGCAGAGAGCTCAAGCGGTCGAGCCACGCGATGACCGCCGCGGTGTCCGGAGAGTCCTCGATGCCAACCAGAGGGCAACGCAGTACGCGCGCGCCGCGCCGTTCGAGCAAGCCTGCAAGGACGTCGACCTGACGCGTTTCAGGAACGGCGATGACGCGGCCTGCGAGCACGGCATCCGACTCCGCGGGCGTGCTCATCGACGATCAGCGGCCGCTCGCGGCCACCGATTGAGGCGCGGCGGCGATCACGCCCGGCGCCACGACCTTCAGGCGCGGGAATTTTACGACCGCGCCCGGCTGCACGCGATCGAGGTTCAGGTCCGGGTTGTACTGACGCAGCAACCACACGGGAACCTTGTAGGTGCGTTCTGCGAGCACCCACAGCGATTCGCCGGATTTGATGACGTGCGATTCGATCGTCTCGATCTGGTGCGACGCGAAGAAGTCGCTCTGTTGCTGTTGGTGGAAGGCCACGCGCCGTTGCTCGAACGTCGCGGCGTCTATCTCGTTCAAGTCAAGCGTGATCTTCTTGCCGATCGCAACGGCCTCGTTCGGGTGCAGCTTGTTCAGCTCACGCAACCGCTGAGTCGGCACGCCCGACCAGTCCGCGAAGTGCCCGAGCGTCTCGAGGGCTTGCACCGTGATCTGGTTCGTCGTCGACACCGAGTAGTCGGTCGGGTCCGCTGCCAGCACGGCCTGCTCGGTGACGGTGGTGGTGTCCTCGAAAGTGCCAGCGGATTCGGTCGCAGCCGCGTCGCGCTTGCTACCAACGGCCGGTGCCAGCGCCGCTGTTAGGTCGGCGGTGTCGAGCACCTCGTCGGCCGTATCGTCCGTGTTCGGCGGCGCAACATCGGCATTGGCTGCGACGACGGCGGTGGCATCGTCCGACGGTAGCGTGAGCGTCTGGCCGGCGATGATCAGGTTCTTGTCGCGAATCGAATTCGCCGCGAGCAACGCATTGGCATCGACGCCCGTCTTCTTGGCGATGCGCTCTATGCTGTCGCCGCTGCGGACGACGTAGACGCGTGCGCCGTCGTCGGTTGTCGTGACGACGGGTGTCGGCGCTTTGCGCGGCGCGGGCTCAGCGCGCGCGACTATCGCCGTGGCCGTTGAACTGGCGGCTGCCGCCGCTACGGTTACACCGCCCACGGCCTCGGTGGGCAGCTTGATCATCTGTCCTACGCGCAGCATGTCGCGGCCGGTGAACCCGTTGACTCGCATCAGCGCTGCGAGGTTCACGCGATACTCGGCCGCGATCTGCGACAGCGTGTCGCCGCTGCGTACTTTGTGCTCTTGATCGGCACGCTGCGAATCGAAGCGGTCGTTCGTCTTGATCGCCGCCATCAGTTCCTCGGCGACGGCGGCCGTGGCCTGCGGCACGCGCATCTCGAAGCCCTCCGGTACGAATTTGTCGCCGGACCAAACCGCGTCGGACAATGCTGGGTTCAGGGAACGCAACGTACTGAAGCGTAAGCTCAGTGCATCTGCCAATTTGTCGGCGTGCATGAACGCGGGCACGACGACGACGCCCGTGGGAGAGGGTGGATCGACGCGCAGGTGCTCGAAATAGCGCTCCGGGTCCTGATCGATTGCGAGAGCAGCCAGGAACGCAGCGTAGAAGTTGCGCGAGGCGAAGCCGAACGAGCGGCTTTGATACTTCGCTATTACTGTCGCGATGTCCGTCGTGCGCAGGGTGTCCGCCGCGCGGCGCATGCCGGCGAGGCCGTGGTTATAGGCGGTCAGCGCGAGGGGCCACGTCTCGACGACGCTGTGGTTGTCGGCCAGGAGGCGTGCGGCCGCCTTCGTAGCCATGAACGGATCGCGACGTTCGTCAACGATGTGGTCGATGCGCATGTAACGCACGCCAGTCGAGCGCGTGAACTGCCAGAGTCCGGCCGCTCCGACTTTCGAATACGCGGTCGGATCGAACGATGATTCCACGTGGGGCAAGGACCCCAGTTCGCGGGGCAGGCCTTCTTTATCGAGCACCTCGTAGATGTACTGTTTCCATGCGCCGGCGCGGACCAGGCCGGCGCGGAACCGGTCGGATTGCCCGAGCTGGAATCGCAAGCGGCCCACGGCGGCGCGAAACTCCGCGTTGCTCGTGCCTTCCGGGAACAGCGCGAGCACGCGTTGTTCCTCGCTGTTCAAATTCTGCCGTGCGCCACCGGCTAGCTTGTTCAGAATGTTCTGATGCAGTTCCAGCGCACGTTCGACACGGCGGCGGCGGTCGCGCTGACTCATGTCATCGGTGAAGCGCACCGTCTGGTAGACGATGTCGAGATGCAGGTCGTCGTGAATGAAGCCCGAGTGCGTGTCGACCTCGGTGTACACGCGCGTCCAGAACTGGACGGCCGGCTCGAGCTCCTTCGGTCGCGGGAACAGGTCCGATTGCGCCTGTGCGGTGGCAATGAACGCGATCATCGTCGCGACAGTCCACAAGAAGGTGCGCTGCACTGTGCTCAAAGTCATCGCTCCGTTTCCCGCGTGCTCGAAATCCGTCGCGCCATTGGCATCGACACCTTGACCCGCATTATGTCCATCGACCGAACCGCAAATCCGGAAGCAGTTCACGTCCGGGGAAGGGGTTCGATTGGGACCGTCTGCGCCCGACCTTTCTTGTTTATTTCTGTCGGCTTAGTCGGCGAAAGTACCGCAGCTTCTCAGCCGCGTCAAAGCCGCTAGCTGAGCGGCAGCATGACGTGGCTCCGGAACGCCGGCCGCTGGGTCAGGCGGTCGCGCCAGGCACGCACAGCCATGAGCTCCGGCCGCTCAATCCCCGCGACCTCGAGCCAGCGATGCGCGGTGGCGCCTACCGGAATATCGCCCATTGTGAACGCGTCTCCTGCGACGAAGGGCTGCGTGGCGAGGTGAGCGTCCAAGAGCTCCATGGCCCGATTCGCTTCGACGGTGTTGCGGGCGATGGCCGCCAGGTCGCGCTCGGCCGGCGGCGTGCGGTACAACGCCTGGAACACGATCGACACGGGCCGGATCAGCGTCGACAACTGCCAGTCCATCCAGCGTTCAGCGAGTGCGCGCGTTTCAAGCGATCGGGGGCACACGCCGCCCACGCCGTGCTTGGCGGCGAGATAGCGAACGATCGTGTTCGATTCCCATAGGCTGAAAGGGCCGTCGACGAGCAGCGGCACTCGTCCGTTCGGATTTAGCGCGAGGTACCACGGCTCGTGGTTCTTGCCGAAATGCAGTCCCGCTTCGACGCGCTCGTGCGGCACGTCGAGCTCTGCGAGGCACCACAGCACCTTCTGGACGTTCACCGAATTCGTGCGGCCGTAGATAGTTAGCATGGCGAACGCTCCGTGTTGTTGTGCGCGACGTCCTGCATGGCAAGCGCGGCTGACGTCACGATGGCCATGTTACCCTCGCGGGGCGGGGCAGAGTCGCCGGCCGGCGGGACACCGGAGGTAGCGTGCGTAAAGCGTTCAGCGTTTCGTTGCTGCTCATCGTCGTGCTGGCCGCGCTCGCGGTGCTGCTGTTGGCCGCGAACATCTACACCTATCACCGCTTGACGGCCGAGACTGCCATCGCCGAGCTTCGATTCGAACCTACGGGCGACCGACAATACCTCGCGTATCTGCGCACGGGCGATCGTTGCAACGAGCGCGTTCTTCCTGTCTTCGGCGAGCAATGGCGAGTGGATGCGGCGTTCTTGAAGTGGCAGTACTGGGCCCTGTTGCTCGGGCTCGATTCGCAATATCGCCTTGACCGGCTCGAAGGGCGCTATCGCTCCGCCGAAGACCAGAACGCTGCGCCGAAAATTGCGCACGATCTCGGCGACGACACGGCTTTGGACATCGTGAAGGTCGCTCGCACGCTCGGCTCCTGGAACTTCCTGCTCGATGCCACGTACGGCACCTCGACCTACGAGGACATCGACGTCGCGCGTGTGTACCGGGTCTATCGCACGACGACCGGCATCATCACGCGCTCGGAGCCGCGGCCCCCGGATTCGCCGCGCGGCGACGCCCTTGCGATCGACATTACGGCCGCGTGCGGCGCGGAGCCCTCAGTGTGGCGTAAGGTCACGCAGTCGACCGACGGCATCGCGGTGGCTCTGTTGAAGCTCGCGCGCTAGCAGCCACCGCGGGCGGAGTGGCGTAACATCGGGCCTCCAAATCGCGGAGGTTCCCTCGTGAAACGCATTTCCGTCCTGCTCGCGTTCGTCGCCGTCGCCGCCGTCGCTTTCCTCGCAGGCCACGGCAGTCTCGTGCCGACTGCCGAGGCACAGGCCGGCAAGTTCACGGCGCTCGACTATCAAGAGATCCAACAACTGGTTAACCGCTACGCGTACGGCATCGATACCTGCGCGAACAACGGTTACGACTACGCGAACCTGTTCACCACGGATGGCGTGTTCATCGACAACAACTCCGACTCGGGTTACGGCGCCGGCGGCAAAGTGCTGGCCAAGGGCCGCGATGCGCTTGCGACGTTGGTGGGTGGCGGCGAGCGTGGCTGCAAGACGAAGCTCGTGTGGACCGACTGGAGCCACTTGATGCTGAATCAGGAGATCACGCCGACGGCCGAAGGCGCGAAAGGGCGCGTCTACCTCGTGCAGCTCGGCATGAATGGCCCTGGCACGGTTGCACGCCACGGCGGCTACGAGGACATCTACGTCCGCACGCCCGAAGGCTGGCGCATCAAGCAGCGCATGCACATGCGCAACAAGGCGTGGCACGCCGAAGCGCTGCGGACTCCCGACCTGAACTGAACACGCGGCGAGCGCACGCTCGCTTGAAACGTTCCGGGCCTATCCCCACTAAGGGTGCCATCCGTTTGGCGAACTTAGAAAGGAGACCTGGTTATGGTAGTTCGAATGCGAGATCCGTTCGCGACGCTCGCGGCTGTGCAGCGTGCGATGGACAGTGTGATCGGTGGCGATCAGCTCGGGACTCGAATCACCGGCGGCGCGTATCCGCCCGTGAACGTGTACAAGGACGGCGAAGACTTTGTCGTGGTCGCGGAGATGCCCGGAGTGCGCAGGGAAGACCTCGACGTGCAGGTCAGAGGCGACACGGTGAGCATCAAGGGCAAGAAGGCCGCCGCGCACCGGCAGAGCGCCGAAGTGCAGGCTGAGGCGAACGAGTTCGAGCGGTCCCTGACGTTACCCGTTCAGCTCGACGTTGCAAAGGTTGCAGCAGAGTACCGCGATGGTGTGCTGACGGTGCGACTACCGCGCGCCGAGAGCGAGCGCCCGCGTTCGGTTGCGATCAACGCGTGACGCACCGCCGCCAATAGCGGTTCGCGCCCCGGCCTCATCCCCCTCCCAATCGAGGCCGGGGCTTCTTTCTCTCTAGAGGCCGAACGCGAGCAGCACGTTACCCGCGGTGCCGACGAAGCCGGCGTTACCGGCCGTGACGTACAGCATGCCGCCGGCCACCACGGGCCCTGGGCCGTCGATCGAGCCGCCGTCGGCTTTGACGGCGTTGACGGTTGCGAAGTCGCGGTTCGTGTCGAACGTCCAGAGAATCTCGCCGTTCGCGCTCGCATACGCGCGCATCGCGCCATCCGCCGAGCCCGAGAACACCACGCCGGGAATCGACGTGAGCGCCGCCGATTGCGCTGAGCTGCAGCCGGCGCCGGCCGTGCACACAGCGCGCTGCGGCGGCACGTACCACGCGCGTTGGCCGGTCTTGAGATCCACGGCGTGCAAGCCACCGGGCGCGGGCGTCAGCTGGTCGGCGACAGCAAAGTAGGCGTATTCACCGTCCGTCGTCGTGCCCCACACGCCGCCGACCGGGCTGCCTTTGCCCCAGCGGTACTGCCACAGCACGCGGCCGCGCCGCGCCGGGTCGAGCGCGAAGCCCACGCCGGATTTCTGCGTCACGACCAGCAGGTCGCGACCGCCGGGCAAAGTCACGAGCGCTGGTGACGCTGAGAAGTCGAAGTCGGGTCCCACGTCCTCGGGGCAGTTCGGGTTCTCGCCGGCTTTCGCGTTGCCGCCCGTCGATTGGGCGTCGCAGCCCAGGATCCAGACATCGGGGCGAATCTGGTTGATCCAGCGAATCTTGCCCGTGTCCATTGCGAACGCGACGATCGAGTCACTCGTGCGCGGCGCCGGGTCGGCGTACGCGTTGCCGGTGGCCGCGTAGATCAAACCCCGCTTCGCGTCGATGGTCGGCGCGCTCCAGATCGGTGAGCCGGCGGGGCCCCACAACGGCTTGCCGCTCGAGCTCGTGCCGCGGCGCTTGGGCTCGTCGACCGTGTAAGTTTTCCAGACCACGGCGCCGGTGGTCGCGTCGAGGGCGGTGAGGCTGCCGCGGAACTTGCAGCATTCGTAGTCCGGCATCGACGCCGCCGTTTCTTCCGAGACACCCGACGTCACGACGTATAAGCGGCCCGCATGCAGTGTCGGCGCTCCCGTCGCGCGCGCGGCGGGGTGATCGTCGACTCTACGGCTCCACAGCTCTTTGCCGGTCGAAGCGTCCACCGCGTATGCGCGCGCCTGCGCGTCCGCAAAATAGATCGCGTAGCCCGTCGGCTTTTCCGCTGAACCGAGTGGGCCGACGGAGATCGCCGTACGCACGCCAGACTGTGCTTTGTACGTCCAGTGCGTGCAGCCGGTCTTCGAGTCGAGCGCGTAGATCGCGCCGGTCTGGCTGCCCATGAACAGCCAATCGCCGATCACGGCCGGCTGCGCACGCGACTGCGTCGCATCGGCGATGCCGAACACCCACTTGAGTTTAAGTTGACTGACATTCGCCGCGGAAATGCCGCCGGCGTCGCCTTGGAACCGCGTGTTGTGCGTGTCGGGTCCCCAACCATTCCATACGGTGCGCATTCCCGCGGGCGAGAATGCCGCGCCGGCCGTGCACAGGCCGGCGCCGGTAGCGCGCGACGCTGCGACGACGGGGCGGCCTGTTACGCGCTCCGCGATTGCCGCGCGCTCGGCGGGCGACAGCGGCTGGCCCTGGATTCGCATCGCGCCGTCGGTCAACGCTTCGACGATCGCGTTCGGCGTCAGCGTTGCCATTGCGGCGCGCGTTGGCGTCTTCTCTTCCGTGGGCTTCGCGTGGCAGGCGGCGCAGTGTGTGCCGAACAACGCTTCACCGTCGGTTGATTGGGCGAGCGCGGGCACGAGCGGCAGTGAGATCAGGCAAGCAAGAATCGTCTGGCGCATCGAGCCTCCCCAAGGCGTTGCGAGCGCTCGGAGGATAGCCGCGCCCGGCGGCCGGCACCAGCAGGACGCGCTACGCTTTGGATGCGCTGGTCCCGCGCGCACTAGCAACGAACTGGAAGGGGATACCGGCAAATCCGCGTCGCCCCTGCTATCGTTGGCGCCCGTTTCCGTACCCCCACGCGCGACCGTGTCTACGACCGCCGCAAATCATCATCACCCCGTCCTTGGCGCGCTGCTGAAGCTCCTGTCCGTCGCATGCCTCGCGAGCATGGGCGCCTGCGTCAAGTATCTCGGCACCGCGATCCCCACGGGCCAGACGATCTTCGTGCGCGGCGTGATTTCCGTCGTCGTGCTCGCGTTGATCGCCTGGCGCGTCGAGGGGCTGCACATTCTGAAGACGCAGAACCTGCGATCGCACGCGGTGCGTTCGCTGGCCGGAACGGCGAGCATGTTCTGCTGGCTCACTGCGCTCACGATGGTGCCGCTCGCCGATTTCACGGCCATCAGTTTCACAGCGCCGATGTTCCTCACGGCGCTCGCCCTGGTGTTCCTGCGGGAGCCGATCCACGCGTATCGGTGGACGGCGCTCGCGATGGGCTTCGTGGGCGTGCTGATCACCGTCGGGCCGCAAGTGACGTTCGGCGGCAATTCCGGTGGCGTGTTGGTGTCGTTCGGCGCCGCCATGTTCTCCGCGCTCGCGATGTTCTTCCTGCGCAGCATGAGCGGGAGTGGCGGCGAGCACGCGATCACGATTACGTTCTACTTCTCCGCCACGACCATGGTCTGCGGAGCGGTGACCGCCCTCGCGGGCTGGCCGATGCCTACCCCTGAGCAGTGGCTATTCATCGGGCTCGTCGGCGTGTTCGGCGTTTCCGGCCAGCTATTGATGACGCTGTCATACCGTTTCGCCGAAGTCTCTACTATCGCGCCCCTCGACTACGTCAACCTGCTGTTCGCGGTGGCGTTCGGCTACTACTTCTTCGGGGAAGTGCCGCACTGGTCGATGTGGATCGGCGCGCCGCTGGTGATCGCCGCGGGGCTCATTATTCTGTGGCGCGAGTACCGGCGGTATCAGCAAGCGGCCGAAGCAGCAGCGGCGAACGCCTGAAAGGCCGCCGTCAGCGGCGGAAGTTCTTACCCAAGCCCTGCCAGTGCTTGTAGTAGTCGTGCTCGAGCTGCTCCGTCTCGAGCGCGTAGCGCGTGGGTCTTATCACGAGCTGCGTCTCGAAGATCACCGTGAGCGTGTTGGCGAGGTATTGCGGTGAATCGTCGGCCGCGCTGCCGCGGTCGAACGCGTCCTTATCCGGCCCATGCCCCGACATGCAGTTGTGCAGGCTCGCGCAGCCCGGCGCGAAACTGTCGCCCTTGCCGAGATAGCTGCCCTTCACGAGCCCCACGAACTCGCTTGCGACGTTGCGGTGAAACGGCGGTGGCCGGAACGTGCTGTTGGCTACAGACCAGCGGTCCGGGATCAGCGCGAACTCGATGTTCGCGGTGCCCGGAATCGCGGATGGGCTCGCGAGCACGCAGAAGATCGACGGATCCGGATGATCGTACGTCACGGTGTTGATGCAATTGAACAGCGTGAGGTCGTACTTGTACGGCGCACACGTGCCGTGCCACGCGACAATGTCGAGCGGCGAGTGGTCGATCTTCGCTTCCCAGAGGTTGCCCTGGAATTTCGCCACGACGCGAAAATCACCGGCGCGCTCTTCGAACGCGGCCACGGGCGTCAGGAAGTCGCGTGAGTTCGCGAGGCCATTTGTGCCGATCGGGCCGAGCTCCGGTAAGCGGAAGTGCTGACCGTAGTTCTCGCAGACGTAGCCGCGTGCGACGCCATCTGGCAACTCGACGAGGAATTTCACGCCACGTGGGACGACGCAGATCTCGCCCGGCGCTACGTGCAACACGCCGAGCTCCGTGCGCACGAGCAGCGCGCCGCGCTCGGGCACGAGCAGTAGCTCGCCGTCGGCATCATAGAAGAAGCGGTCGACCATCGACGTGTTAGCGGCGTACAGGTGCACGGCCGCGCCGGTTTGCAGCGCGGGATCGCCGTTGCCTCCGATCGTCACGAGCCCCGCGACGAAGTCGGTGGGCGTGGTCGGGATCGGCAGCGGCCGCCAGCGCAGCTGGTTCGGAGGCGCTGGCACTTCGTTGAACGGCGCGCTGCGCAGCAACCCGCTCGCGAGCGGCTTGAACGGTTCGTGCACTGCGGAAGGCCTAATCCGGTAGGTCCAACTCCGGCGGTTGGAACCCCGCGGCGCTGTGAACGCCGTGCCATTTAGCTCCTCTGTATAGAGACCATACGCCGGCTTTTTCGGATTGCTCTGCCCGACCGGCAGGGCTTCGGGCAACGCCTCCGTCGCGAAGTCGTTCCCGAACCCGGACTGATACCGCAGCGTCTGTGTCATGGGAAGCGAGTTTTGCATAGCTGCCCAGACGCGCGCGAGTCCCGCGTCACCGCGAGCGTGGAGGCGTGTCACCTCCACGCTTCAGCCGTCGCGCGCGCGCGCGCATCTGTGCAACCATGCAACACATTAGTTCTTTGTAGGGTAGGAAGAATGAAAGCGGTTCGCGTGCATGCGTGTGGTGGTTCTGACGCGCTTCGCTACGAAGAGGCGCCAATGCCTGCGCCGCAGCCCGGCGAAGCCGTCGTGAAGATCGCCGCGGCGGGCGTGAACTTCATCGACGTGCAGCATCGCGAGGGAAGGTACAAACCGCCGGCATTGCCGTTCACCGTCGGGTCGGAAGCTGCCGGCACGGTGACCGCCGTGGGGCCGGGCGTTACCGAGGTTGCGGTCGGCGATCGCGTGGCGTACGCGATGGTGCTCGGTGCGTACGCGGAGTATGCCGCCGTTCCTGCGAAGCGCCTCGTGAGGTTGCCTGATGCGATCGGGTTCGAGACGGCCGCGGCCGTCATGCTGCAGGGGTTTACGGCGCACTACCTGACGCAGAGCACGTTTCCGCTGAAGGCCGGTGATACGGCGCTTGTGCACGCAGCTGCCGGCGGCGCTGGTCAGTTGATCGTGCAAGCCGCACGCATTTGCGGTGCCACCGTGTATGGCACGGTGGGCAGCGCCGCCAAGGCCGAGATCGCTAAACGCGTGGGCGCGGCAGCCACGATCGACTACACGCATCAGGATTTCGAGGCCGAGATCAAGAAGCTCACGAACGGTCGTGGTGTCGACGTCGTGTACGACTCCGTAGGCAAGGACACGTTCGACAAGAGCCTGAACTGTCTGAGACCGCGTGGGGTTCTCGCGCTGTTCGGTTTTTCGAGCGGCCCCGTCACGCCGTTCGATCCCGCGACCCTCGGCTACAAAGGTTCGTTGTTCCTGACGCGCCCGGGCTTGAATCAATACATCGCGACTCGCGAGGAGCTCGTTGGTCGCGCGCGGGATCTGTTCGCGTGGCTGCAAACTGGCAGGATCACGATCACGGTCGATCGCACGCTGCCGCTGAAGGACGCAGCCCGCGCGCACGAGGCGCTAGAGGCGCGGCAGACGGCTGGAAAGATTCTGCTCGTGCCGTAGGGGCGTACACCAATGCCAGTGAAGGTTCGCAAACGTCGCAGCTCCGCCGCCTCGCGTCGTGACCGCATGCCGCCCATCTCGAAGGTGAAGCAGACGCCCGAGCAACGCGCTGCCGCACGCGAGCTTGCCGCGACGCCGCGCGGCGGTGTGGTCGCTGCACGCGGCGACGGCGCGAGCCGCGGGCTTGAGCGCCGCCACGATTGCCGCGATTGCCGCGGGCCGCAGGCCCGCCCGGCTCGCCNNGCGGTCGGTCGGCGACGCGATGTACGCGCGCACGCGCACGGTCCTAGGCGAGCGGGGTATCGTCGACCTGGTTGGTGTCGCTGGCTACTACGCGATGCTCGCGATGCTGCTGAACGTGGCGCGCACGCCTCTGCCGCGCGGCCGACGACCGCTGCTGAAGGCATTACAGCCGACCTGACCGGCGCGTTGCCCGCTGACACCGTGTTGTGCGCCAATCAACGCGTGCCGAACTTCGTTTCGACTTCTATCCCGAGCTCTTTGAGGAACGGTGTCGGTAGGATGCCGCCGGCGTTCACGATGATCGCGTCATTCGGCAAGCTTACTTTCGCGCCGCGTTGCTCGAGCTCGACGTCGGTGGCGTCGATTCGCGTGACGCTCGATTCCATCAGTATGGTCAACCGGCCGGTGGCCGCGGCGTCTTCGAGCCGCTGTCGGTTCTTGCGCTTCGCGCGATTGAACGACGCGGAGCGGTAGGATAGCGTCACTGTCGTATCTGGTTGCTCGCTGATGGTGACGGCGCTCTCAAGAGCGCTATCGCCGCCGCCGACAATGAGCACATGCATGCCGCGATACTGCGCCGGATCGCTGAGTCTATACGTGACCTTGGGCAGCTCTTCGCCCGGTACGCCGAGCTTGCGCGGTGTACCTCGCCGGCCGATTGCGAGCAACACGGCACGCGCGAGATAGCGCCCTTTGGTGGTCCGTACTTCGAACACGTCGCCCTTGCGCTCTACTTTCTCGAGCCGCTCGCCGTAGTTGATTTTGAGGTTGGTCGAGCGTTCGACCTTCTGCCAGAACTCCAGCAGCGCCTCTTTCGTGGTCTCGGTGAATTTCACCTTGCCGACCAGCGGTAGCGTCGCCGGCGCAGTCATCACGAGCTTGCGGCGCGGGAAGCTCGCGACTGTACCGCCGAGCGAATCCTGCTCGATCGTAACGAAGTCGAGTTTGCGTTCCTTGGCCGACAGCGACGCGGCGATTCCGGACGGGCCGGCGCCGACGATCACGACATCACGCGCGTTACCGACTTTCTTACCGGCCACTTTGGTTGCGATGGCCTCCATGGCCTGACGGCCCTGCTCGATCGCGTTGCGGATGAGGCCCATGCCACCGAGCTCGCCGGCGATGAAAATGCCGGGCACGTTTGATTCGAAATTCGGTTTGACGTTCGGAATGTCCACGCCGCGCTGTTCGCTGCCGAATACGAGCGTGATCGCGTCCACCGGGCATGCAGCCCGGCAGGCGCCATGGCCGATGCAGTCTGTCGGACTCAGGAGCACGGCTTTGCGGCGCATCATGCCGAGCACCTGATGCCCGGGCATCTCGGGGCAGGCGGCCACGCACGATCCGCAGCCGATGCAGGTTCCGGTGTTGATGATCGGGTGCAGCGATGGGGCGTCGAGCAGGCCGGCTTCCCGGCTGTCGTCGAAGACCGCCGTGCTGGCCCGGTGCTGGGCGCGCCGTTTGCGCACATACACGAGCCAGATCACCACCAGCGGGGTCGCGTAGATGACCAAGGCAAGCGGATCAAACATTGCGAACGGTTCTCGTTGGGGTAGTCCAGGCCGCGTCGAGCCTCGGTGCCGGCGGCCAAATTCGCCGGGACGGACTTGCAAACCGGCCCGTGCGGTTGCTGTCTGGAATCGGAGACGGGTTGATAAACATCAACTGTGTGAAAAAGATGCCCACAGACGTTAGCATGCAGCACACGGATTCTGTGAAACGCTGCCGGAAATTATCCACGCATTTCGGCACGTTAGCGCGCAGCAAGTTCACGACGCGGAGAATGCGCCGATTGGTTCAGTTTGGGAGGTTCCCGGATGCTCTGGTTCGGAACAATACTGGGAGTGGCTCTAGCGGCTATCTGCGGCCTTGCATGGTGGCTGCTCCAGGCGCGACGCATGCCGCTCGGAAATTTCGTCGGCGTCATCGGTCTCGCGGTGTGGCTCGTGGGCGTCGGTATCGCCCTGGTCGTGGATCGGCCGCCCCAGGGACGCTCAGAGCTCGTGCGTTCGCTCGACTCGGTCGCTTGGCCGATGCCATTTCAATCGCCGCTCGTGGCGCCTGCGGCTGCGCAATCGGCACCGGCAGCCGCCGGCAGCACTGGCCCGGTCGCATCGGTAGAGTCACTGGTCGGCCGTCTCGAAGCGCGGCTCGCAGCGCAGCCGAACGACGCGAATGGGTGGGCGTTGTTGGCGCAGTCGTACGCTTACACCGCTGATGACGCTGCTTTGGAGCGTGCGGTGAAACGCGCAGTCGAGCTCGGTGTCGAGGAGTCATCGCTGCGCGAACGCATTGCGGACTCAAGACGTGGGGTTCACACCGGTGTGTTCGCGGCCGGCGAGCGTCAGCCCTAGGGGCATCAGATGGCGGCGAATTCGACAGTGGCCCACGAGCCTACGCAATCGGAAGAGGCCGCTGCGCGCGCGAAGGGTCGCTCGGCGCCAGTCAACGGCGCAGGCGCTCCTCTGGCGCCAAGCCAGGTGGTGCGCACGCTCGAAGGCACGCAGGGTGAGAGTACACCGGAGCCAGCCACTGAGACCAAGGGCGAACGCCGCCTGCGCAGTGCGGCCCAGATTGGTTATGGCGTCACATCGCTCGCGGTTTTTTCCGGCTGGCTATACACGCGGTACTACCCGATCGTCGATGCACAGCAGGGCTTCGGCTACTGGCTCGGCATCACCGGCGCAAGCCTGATGGCTACCTTGCTTCTGTACCCGCTGCGCAAACGCGTGCGGTTCATGCATGTGCTCGGCGCTACGCGCCACTGGTTTCGGATGCACATGATTTTCGGCGTTCTGGGGCCCGTGCTAATTCTGTACCACTGCAACTTCACATTCCGATCGCTGAACGACACCGTGGCGCTTGCATGCACGCTGCTGGTCGCAGTCAGCGGCCTAGTGGGCCGTTACGTGTACGCCAAGGTGCACGTCGATCTCGACGGCCACCGTCAGACGCTCAGTGAACTGTCGGCGAAGGCGCGTATCACCTCCGCGGACAATCCCCGGGCCGCCGCGCTCGTGCCGCAGTTGATCGAGCGGCTCACGGCTTACGACAAGATTGTGCTGACACCGCCGCAGAGCACGATCGCAAGTCTGCTATTGCCCATGAAACTCGCCGTGCAGACGCGTTGGACTGCGATGCGGCTGACCTGGTACGCGCGCGGCCAATTGCGAGCGCAGGCGCGCCGTTCTGCGGTCATTCGGGCCGAGCGGCCCCGTCTGCAGCGAGCAGTCGCGCGCTTCATTCGCGAGCATCTGCGCCGCGTTCGCCGCGTCGCCGAGCTTGGTTCGTACGAGCGCATGTTCTCGGTGTGGCACGTATTTCATCTGCCGTTCTTCTACATGCTCGTGGTGGCGGCACTGATTCACGTGCTGGCCGTGCACATGTATTAGCGGCGCGGGAACACGACGTGCGCGCAAAAGGTTGGTGGTACTCGTTGATAGTGGTCGCGAGTGCAGGCATGGCGGATGCGGCGATGGCGCAGGTCAACTCGCTCGAGCGGCTCGTAATGCCGGGCCCGTTATCCGCTGCCCATGCCGATCTCGAGGCGAACTGTGCCAACTGTCACAAGTCGTTTTCGCGCACGCTCCAGAAGTCGCTATGTCTCGATTGCCACAAGGACGTGGCGCGCGACATCGAGTCGAGCGTGGGCTTCCACGGTAAAACGTCGAACGTCGCCGGAGCCGAGTGCGCCAGCTGCCACTCCGATCACAAGGGCCGAACGGCCGATATCCTGCACCTGGACCGCGACGCGTTCGATCACAACGTCACCGCCTTTCCCTTGCGCGGCAAGCATACCGAGGTCATGTGCAACGACTGCCACACAAAGGAGCTGAAGTCGTTCCACGCCGCGGCAACCGAGTGCAATGCCTGTCACGCGAAGGACGATCGGCACCACGGAAATCTCGGAGTGGCCTGTGCGGACTGCCACGCAGAGACCACGTGGAAGGAAGTGCGCTTCGACCACAAGCAGAAGACCGATTACGCGTTGACCGGGGCCCACGGGCGCATCACGTGCGCGAGCTGCCACGTCGACGAGCAGTACAAGGACACAGCGAAGACCTGCGTCGGTTGTCATGCGAAGGACGATCATCACAAGGGCACGAATGGCAAGGAGTGCCAGCAGTGCCACACGACCAACGACTGGAAAGAGCTGCTGTTCGATCACTTCGCGAAGACCGGTTTCGCGCTCCGGGCCGGTCACTCGGGCCTGAAGTGCGAGTCGTGCCACGAAGGCAACAAATACGAGAAGAAGGCGCCGAAGGAGTGCATCGGCTGCCATCGCAAGGACGATGCGCACGCAGGCGTCAATGGCACCGAATGCGCGACGTGTCATCGCGTGACGAACTGGAAGGACGTGACATTCGATCATGCAAAGGACACGAAATTCGCGCTGCACGGTGCTCACGCGAACCTGACGTGCGAGACGTGCCACAAGCAGCCCGCCAAGGTGGTAAAGCTGCCCATGGACTGCTTCGGCTGCCACGCTGAGGACGATCCGCACCGAGGTCAACTCGGCAAGACGTGTAATACGTGCCACGGCGAGAAGGCGTGGACCAAGGAAGTTCGTTTCGACCACGACCTCGCGCGCTTCCCGTTGCTCGGCAAACACCACACGGCGACCTGCGACGCGTGCCACGAATCGAAAGCGTTCCTAGATGCCAAAGAGCAGTGCATCGATTGCCATCGCAAAGACGACGTGCACAAGGAACGCTTCGGAACTACGTGCGAGACCTGCCACAACCCGAGTGCTTGGCTCGCCTGGCGCTTCGATCACGATAGCCAGACGTCGTTCCCGCTGACCGGCAAGCATCGGGGCGTCGACTGCCATGCCTGCCACCGTGAAAAAACCGTGGATGGTACGATCAAGCTCGACAGCACGTGCGCCAGCTGCCACCGGAAGGATGACGTCCACGACGGCGAGTTCGGCAGGAACTGCGTGCAATGCCACACGACCGAGTCGTTCCGCGACTTGAAGGAGGCGAGATGAGGCGCCTCTTCGCCGCTTGGATCGTTCTGCTGCTCGCGCCCGGAGTTCTCTTCGCACAGGCGCGGCCAAACTCGACCTTCGATCACTTTACGACGGGGTTCGATCTCGACGGTGCGCATCGCAGCGTCGACTGCGAAACCTGCCACGTGGCGGGTGTATTTCAGGGCACGCCCACCCAGTGCGGCTCATGCCACGTGACTGGCGGGCGCATTCGCGCTTCGGCCAAGCCCGCCAACCATCCGTTCACGACCGAGGATTGCGCCGATTGCCATCGTGCGGCGGCCTGGGTACCGGCGCGTATGAACCACGATGCGGTTTTCGGCACGTGCGCGTCGTGCCACAACAACGTGTTCAGCGCCGGCAAGCCACCCGGGCATCTGCTGACGCAGGCCGACTGCGATGCCTGTCACCGCACGACGGGGTGGCTACCGGTGCTTGTTAGCAGCGCCACGGGCAAGAGCGCCGACCACATCCTCTCGACGAACAACTGCGATGCTTGCCACAGCGCGGGGAACTTCTTTGTTGTGCGTGTCGACCACGCTGAGGTGATCGGTACTTGCGTCAGCTGCCACAACGGCCGGACGGCTACCGGTAAGAACGCGGCTCACCCGATCACGGGTAACGCCTGCGACAACTGTCACACGACGACTGCCTGGACGCCGGCGCGCCCATGACGGCGACACACAAGATTTCGACAGAGCGGATTTGGGCGCGCTCGTTTGCAATTGCATCGGCCGCTGCATTCTTCGCCTGTGTGGCTCCGGGGGCTGCGCTCGCGGCCGGCGTATTCATCGAGGACATTCAGGTTTCGAAAAGAGGTGAAGAAGCGACGGTGACGATCGATCTCGTCTGCCCGATGCGCTTCCAGTCGGACGTAAACACACAGGCCGGCGTGTTGGTCGAGGTTCGAGTCGCACCGCTGGATGCCTGTCGGCAGGCGGGTGTCGGCGAAGGGCTCGCGAGCGAGGTGTATCGGCCGGAGTCGGGTCGACTCGCATACCTCACCGAAGTGGAGTACCAGTCACTGGGTCTCGGCGATAGCTTGCTGATCTTTCATTTCGATAGGCCAGTGAACTACCGCGTCGCCCAGCGCGGCGACTTGCGGACGGTCGAGTTGCGCGTGCTCGTCGGCAGCGACGGCGTGTCGCAGATCGCGCCAGCGCCGGCAGCGCCGACGCCTCGGGTCACGCAGGCGGTACCGCGTGTTGCGCCGCCACCCGCCAGCCCCCCGAGCGACCGTGCGCCGATCAGGTCACGAGTCCGCGCTCCGTTCGTTGTGCCGGACTACGTGATCAACCTGCAGTCGACCCGCGAGCCGGTGGGCTCGGCCCTCGTCGCAGGGGTCTCAGTCAAGCAAGGGCAGCATCTCTACGTGTCGACGACGATTATCGCCGGCGTGACCTGGTACCGACTGCGTCTCGGTTTCTTCGCGGGCGAAGGCGAGGCGAGTGCCGCGTTGACCGGCCTCGCGGCGTCGTTCCCACGTGCCTGGATCGGGCGCGCGGAGGCAGACGAGGTGCAACGTGCCGCGAGTCTCTCCGTCGAACGCGGTGGTGTCATCTCGGAGAGGCCGAAGACGGAGGTCGCGGGCGCGTCGGCCACGTCGGCCTCGACCGTCGCCGTAGCCGCGTTGTCGCCGGAACGCCTCGAAGAATTGCGAGCCGCGGCACGCACTGCGCTGATCGCGGCCGACTACGAGACCGCGATCCGCGACTACACGCGCCTGTTGGAGGAGCCCGGTGATCACCGGGCCGAGGCTCGGGAGTATCTTGGTATCGCGCGCGAAAAGAACGGTCAGACGGCGCGCGCGGCCGCCGAGTATCGACAGTTCCTGGCGGACTATCCGGAGAGCGAAGCGGCGGCGCGCGTGCGCCAGCGCCTGAACAACCTCGTCGCGGGCGCGCCACCCGAGCGGCTCCGCAGCGAACAGGCCGAGGTGAAGCGCTGGGACATCACGACGGGCCTGACGCAGTACTACTATCGAAACGTCGATCGCCTCGACCAGTATCAACCGGAACTCACGACGTTTTCCGGTTTACTGACCGACCTCGATGTGACCGTGCGGCATCGTGGCGAGTCCGTGAACATGCTTGGGCGTCTAAGCATCAACGATCTGCACGACATGCTCGGCCAGGACAAGGGTGGAGCCGGCGACCGTCAGCGGACCTCGTACGCGTACTACGACGTCGCAGACGCGCAGAACGACTGGTCCGTGCGCGTGGGCCGCCAGTCGCTGCACAACTGGGGCGTGCTGGGCCGATTCGACGGCGTGCACGGCACCTACCAATTGGCCGACCAGCGACGCCTGCACGTAATGATGGGCTATCCGGTCGAATCGACGCTGGACGGCGTGAAAACCGACCGCAAATTCATCGGGGCCGCCGTCGACTTCGATCACGTCGTGGGCAAGTGGGGCTTCAGTCCGTACGTACAGTCGCAGCAGATTGACGGGACGTCCGACCGACAGGCCATCGGGGTGGAGGCGCGCTACTTCGACGACACCCGCAGCCTCACGACGATGCTCGATTACGACACGCTGTATAGCAAGGTCAACACCGCGCTCGTGTTCGGCACCTGGCGCCTGAAGAACCGGATCATGTTGACCGGTCTATACGACGAACGAACGTCGATCTTCACGCGCAATGCGCTGATCGGCCAGCCGGTATCTGCATTCGACGAATTGCTTACCTCCTACACCGAAGAACAGATTCGGCAGATCGCGCGCGACCGCACCACCACGAGCAGAAC
Organism: Gammaproteobacteria bacterium; assembly: GCA_003155415.1. Lineage (GTDB taxonomy): Bacteria > Pseudomonadota > Gammaproteobacteria > Steroidobacterales > Rariloculaceae > FEN-1219. Next base: position 35,096 of record PMCP01000077.1, read on the forward strand.
CACCACTTTCGGTATGTCGATGCCGCTCGGAGAGCGCCTGCAGATCAACGCCGACGTGACGACGCTGGACATTGGCCCGAGCGTGGATTCTGCGGGAGTGGCAGCCCTGCCTGGCACGGGCCAGCAAGTCTATTACTCCGCAACCTTGGTTGTGTCGTCGCTGTTCGGTCGTCGCGACGTCAACGTCCTGAACCTCCGCCACGGAGAGGCGCCCGATTTCACGACGACGTTGCTGACCTGGGACACACGCGTGCCGATCGGTAAACGACTACGCATCAATCCACGGTTGCGCTTCGGCGTCTGGGAAGGGATGCAGACCGGTGTTCAGCGTGAGACGGTCACGCCTTCGCTGCGGCTGCTGTGGAACGCGCCACGTCGCTACCGGCTGGAGCTCGAGTTCGGGAGGGAGAACGTCGTGCGTACTTCCGCCGCCCCCGAGCTGGACTCCACGGACAAGTTTCTAAACCTCGGTTATCGCGCGGACTTCTGACATGCGGGCAACGCAAAAAACTT
>PMCP01000192.1:0-141 GCA_003155415.1 Gammaproteobacteria bacterium
GCCATATGTGGCTTGTCTCCTCTCGAGGGGCAGTCGGACACTCTGCGTCGTTGTAGGTGACCCCGTTGCCCGGGGGTCCCCACTGGTGCACGATCTCCGCGCACCGTACCGTCATGGCACGACTGCGGGATGCGGCGGGTC
>PMCP01000192.1:220-37429 GCA_003155415.1 Gammaproteobacteria bacterium
CTCCGGCTCAAGGAACTGGTCAACCGCGTAGTGCTCTCGCAGCCAGGGCTGTCCCGAAAGGTTGCCAAGATGGAAGGCAACAGGCTGGTCGAGCGGCTGAATGATCCGGCTGACGGCCGAGGGGTGATCGTGCACATCACCCGGGCGGGGCGGGCTGCGCTGCGGAGGGCCTCGGTCTTGCACATCGCCGGGATCGAGCGGGAGTTCACCTCACAGATCAGCGATCAAGAGGCCGCCGTGCTCGCCGCGGTGTTCGGCCGGCTCGAGATCGGCGATCGGGACAGCGATCGGGACAGCGATCGGGACAGCACGGCAGATGGGCAGACCGGCCGCAACGGCGTCGGCCCGGTGGCGGACCGCGGTGTGCCGGATCGCCGCAAGTCCGCCGACGCCGCTCGGAGACGCAGGGGTAGCGCCAACCGCAGTCCCGGTTCCCCGCGCTGAGCTTCGCACTCCGGTGCGGGAATATGCACATGCATGGAAACGCTGCACCGGGCACCTGACACTCTCCCCTGGAGGCGCAGATGCCCGCCGTCACTGTTCCTACGGTGCTCACCCTTCCCCGAATCGCCGGTCCCGAACCGGCCGCCAGCGTCGACCGGCAGGTGCGCAGCATCAGCACCGCGCCCCGAGGCTACGAGGCTACGAGGGCGAAGGATTCCCCGTGCGCAGGGCGTTCGCCGGTGTCGACCTGCGCGACCTCGACCCGTTCCTGCACATGGACCAGATGGGCGAGGTCGACTACGCGCCGGGCGAGCCGAAGGGCACACCGTGGCATCCGCACCGTGGTTTCGACACCGTCACGTACATGATCGACGGGCAGATGCAGCACGCCGACTCGCACGGCGGCGGCGGGCTGATCAGCGGCGGGGACACCCAGTGGATGACCGCGGGCGCCGGGATTCTGCACATCGAGACGCCGCCGGAGTACCTGGTGGCCTCCGGCGGGCTGTTCCACGGCTTCCAGCTGTGGGTCAATCTGCCGCGCACGGACAAGATGACGAAGCCGCGCTACCAAGACGTGCAGGGCGACAAGATCCCCGAGATCGAGCTCGGCCCGGGCGCACGTGCGCGTGTGCTGGTCGGCACCGTGAACGGCACGTCGGGCCCCGTCGACAACGTCGCGACCGAGCCGGTCTACTTCGACTTGCACCTCGAGCCGAACGCGAGTTACACGGCCGATTTGCCGCCGGGCCACAACGCGTTCGCGTACGTGTATCAGGGCGAGGCCAAAATCGGCGCCGCGGCCTTAGGCGTTGCGCGCGGCGAGCTGGCGCTGCTGACGCACGGCGAAGCTCTACCGGTAACGGCGGGTAGCGCAGGTGCGCGGCTCATCGTCGTGGCTGCTCGCCCATTGAACGAGCCGGTTGCTCGCTACGGCCCGTTCGTCATGAACACGCCGGACGAGATTCGCCAGGCATTCGCCGACTACCAGGCCGGACGGCTGTAATCATGAAGATGCGCAACGGCGTCGCGCTGCTCGTCGTGGCCACCACGATCCTCTGCACGGCGCCGGCGCTTGCGCAAGGGCCGGTGCAAGCGGGGAAAGCGAGCAACGCGCACGAGCCGCCGCCTGGCGTGAAGCCGTTGCCGGTGGATCTCTTCACGACGAAGGACTTTTACCTCGATTCGAAGTCCTGGGCGGATCCGCGCTATACGCGGTGCAACTCGCCACGGCGTATCGACGACATGTGGGTTCGCAACTTCGTCGGTGAATGGGGTGACTGTAAAGAAGGAATGTCATTGAAGGAGCTGACGAGCCCGTATCCCTACAAGTCCGCCGAGCAGCACTACGCCGCGTTGCTGGAGAAAGCCCGCGCACGCGGCGGGCCGACGGTCTATGACCGCAACCATCCGCCGCCGGCGTGGGATGGCTACTACAACTCGCGCGGGTTGCAGCAGAAGCAGTGGAGCTTCGGTAACAACATCCAGTCTGCTACGTTGATGCAGGTGCTGACGCCGGAGTACCAGCAGCGGTTCGCGCAAGCGCTCTATCACGTGGCGGTCAGCAACTCATCACAGTGGGTGTCGTCTACCTGCTACCCGGAGGGAATCATCCGCTGGTGGGCGCAGGGCATCCGCGACGTTCAGATTTCGACGACGCCGTACCAGGTGCAGCTCCTCTCGGGTACGGCGCTCAACATCCTTAGGCAGGTTCTCATCGGCCAGAAGCACGTCGCGCAGATTCCGCAGTGGTACGGTGAGACGGTCGGCTTTTGGGATGGAGAGACGCTCGTTGCGTGGACGGCCAATGTGCAAGGCTGGTGGATGTCGCACGCGTTGCCGGAGTTCAGCAGCAAGCTCGAGGCGATCGAGGTCTACACGCGCGACAGCAACCGCAACCTTCACCTCGAGATCACCCTGTACGATCCCGTCGCGTTCACCGTGCCGTTGCGGCTCGATGTGCTGTACAACTGGCTGAACGGGCCGGACTCCGACTCGCGTTACCAGTGGAAGGAGTGTCAGCAGGCACTGTGGAATGTGAACGGCCGGTTGCAGCCGGTCACGGCCGGCACGGTCATTCAGTACCGCGTTCCCGACTGGTACGACCGGCCCTGGGCGCGGATCTGGGAAGAGTACTTCGAGCAGGGCATGCAACGCCCGAAGGCCACTGAGGATATCTTCGAGTTCAAGTGAAGACGGTGCCTGGCACCATCTTCAGATGCGGTCGCGGTTGTGGGGCGTTAGGTAGTCGAGCGCGGGGCCGATCGGGACGATGCGCGTCGGATTCAAGTTTGCNNGTAGTCGATGACTCGCCGCAGGTTGCACTTGAAGTGCCCGTGATACACCGGATCGAAACGGATCAGCGTCGTGAAGAGACGAATGTCCGCCTCGGTCAGCTTCGGTCCCGTCAGGTAGCGGCGCGTCGAGAGTTGGCGTTCGATCTTGTCGAGCGCAGCAAACACCGCCGTCGCCGCTTCCTCGTACGCTTCCTGCGTCGTTGCGAAACCCGCGCGGTACACGCCGTTGTTCAGGTTCGGATAGACGAACGCGTTCCACTCGTCGATCTCCGTGCGCAGTGCGAGCGGGTAGTAGTCGTTGCCGTTGGCACCCACGTTGTCGAACGCGGTGTTCAGCATGCGGACGATCTCGGCTGATTCGTTCGACACGATCGTGCGCTGATGTTTGTCCCACAGGATGGGCACCGTCGCGCGTCCCGAGTACTGCGGGTCGGCGATCGTGTACAGCTCGTACACGCGCTGCGCATGATTCACGTCGTCCGCGATCGTTTCGGGCCCCGGCGCGAACGTCCAGCCTTCGGCGCCCATGTAGCTGTTCGTCGCCGATACCCCGATCATTCCATCGAGCCCTTTGAGCTCACGCATGATCAGCGTGCGGTGTGCCCAGGGGCACGCGAACGCGACGTAGAGGTGATAGCGGCCCGGCTCGGCGCGAAACCCTGCGCCTCCCGATGGGCCGGCCGAGCCATCGGCCGTGATCCAGTTGCGGTACTGCGATTCGGTGCGGACGAAGCGGCCTTGCGACGCCTTCGTGTCGTACCAAACGTCGTGCCACGTGCCGTCGACTAGCAGTCCCATCGCGTCTACCTCACTTTCGTCACAGCATGATACCGTTGCCGCAGCTTTTTTCGGGTCGGCTTGAGATGTTCAGGGCCATCGGAGTGTTGTTTGTCGCGGCTGCGCTCGTGTGTGGGGTGTCTGGCGCGAGTGCCGCCGGCGGCGACGAGCACACGATCAAGCTGACCGTCGCATCGAGTCAGTCTACGAGTCTGGCCTGGGTCGGCACGCTGCACACCCTGATCGTGCCCGAGTTGAACCGCCGGCTCGAGGCGCGCGGCAGCGTCTACCACATCCGCTGGACCGAGGCGTACGGCGGCGCGCTGTACAAGTACCAAGACACGCTCGAGGCCATCGACATCGGCCTTGCTGACATGGGCTGGGTCGGCACGTTGTGGGAGCTCTCGAAGCTGCCGCTCCAGAACGTCACCTACTATGCGCCGTTCGTCAGCGATGACTTCCGCACCACCGTCGATGTGCTGAACGAGTTGCACCGCACGGTGCCTGCGATGACGGACGCGTGGACGGCGCAGAACGTGCACTTCCTCGGCGCCAGCGCGCTCGACACTTATCACCTGCTGACGAAGTTTCCGGTGCACAGCATCGCGGATTTGCGTGGCCGCAAGATTCTTGCGCCCGGTCCGTCGGCCGCGTGGCTCGAAGGCACGGGGGCGGTAGCCGTCGACGGCAGCCTCACGACGTACTACGAGCAGATCCAGACCGGAGTCGCCGACGGCGTGATCACGATCCTCACAGGCGCTGCTCCGAACCGGTTGCACGAGGTGGCGCCGTATATCACGCTCGTGGGGCTCGGCAGCCAAGTGACTGGTGCGCTCGCGGTGAATCTCGACACGTGGAACCGCCTGCCGCAGGACGTGCGTTCCGTGCTCGACGAGCTCGGTCCCGAATACAGCAAGGCCGTGGCCGACGAGATCAGCAAGCGCTACGACGCGAGCCTCGCGCGCATGCAGAAAGAGGGCGCGACGGTCACGGAGCTGTCGCTTGAGGAAAAACAGAAGTGGCTCGCGGCGATGCCAGACATCGCCACGCGCTGGACCGCGGCTACCGAACGCCGTGGCATTCCGGCCGGCGACGTGCTGCGCGCGTACATGAACGCCATGCGCGCGCACGGAATACGGCCGCTCCGCGATTGGGACCGCCCGCAGTAACCGGCGCATGAGCGTGCAGCCACCTTCCACGGGTTCTGGGCGCGCGTTCGCGTTGTTCGTGACGTGGATGAACGGCGCCGGCGTGGTGTGGATCTTCGCGCTGATGCTCCTGATCACGGCGGACATCATCGGCCGCGCTGCATTCAATCACCCGATCGCGGGCGTCACCGAGATGGTGTCGCTGTCGCTCGTCGCTTGCGTATTCTTGCAGCTCGGCCACGCGGTGTTGCGGGGTCGGCTCATGCGAGTCGAGATGATCATCGAGCCGCTCGAGCAGCGAAGGCCTCCGGTGGCAGCGGCGTGGTATGCGGCGCTCGCGTTGATCGGAGCGGTCGTGCTCGTCGTCATGGCGCGTGGCGCGTGGCCCGACCTCGTGCGCGCGTGGCGTACGGCGGAGTTCGCCGGCGTCGAGGGGCTGTACAAGATTCCCGTATGGCCGATCAAGCTGCTGATCGTCGCGGGCTCGGTGGTCGCAGCGATCGAGCTAACGAGGCAACTCCTGATTCATTCGCGTCGGGCGCTGCAAGGCGTCAGCGATATACGTCGTTGGTTCGCGCCGCTCGCGGTCGTCCTCGTTGCCGTCCTCGTCGCGCTGTTGTGGCAGGCCGACGTCGAGCCGCGCACGGTGGGTCTTGCGATGATCGGCCTCGTGGTGGTCACGATCCTTTTCGGCATGCCGATTGCGATCGCGCTACTGCTCGGCGGGCTGCTCGGCCTCGCGCTGATCAAGCACGATTTCGGCATCGCGACGCGCACGCTCGCACTCGCCGCCGGCGGTACGGTGTCCGACTACGTGTTCGCGACCGTGCCGTTGTTCGTGCTGATGGGGCTCTTCGTAAACGTGTCGGAGATCGGCCGCGATGCGTTCGTCGCGGCACAGCGGATCTTCGGGCGCATTCACGGCGGTCTCGGTGTCGCGACCGTGGCTGCGAACGCGGTGTTCGCTGCGATCACGGGCATCTCGATCGCGGCCGCCGCGATCTTCACTAAGATCGCTGTGCCCGAGATGATTCGGCACGGCTACACGCCGAAGTTCGCCGTGGGGTTGACTGCGGGCTCGTCGTTGCTCGGCATGCTCATTCCGCCGAGTCTGCTTCTCATTATTTATGGCGTATTGGCCGAGGTGTCGATCGGCCGTTTGTTTCTGGCCGCGGTGTTGCCCGGCATCCTGCTGGCGACGGCGTTCGCCGTCGCGGTGATTCTGATGGCGTGGCTGTGGCCCAGCTTCGTCGGCAACGTTCATCGTGGCACGGCCGCTGAGCGGCAGAGTGTGCCCGCAGCACTCGCCGGGCTCGTGCCGGTGGTCGCGCTGATCGTGCTCGTGCTCGGCGGCATCTACGGCGGATTGTTCACGCCGACGGAGGCGGGTGCCGCCGGTGCGTTCGGCGCGATGATCATCGCGCTCGTCAAACGACGCCTCGATTGGCCAAAGCTGTGGGAAGTCATCAGCGAGACCGGACAGGTGTCAGTGTCCATCCTGTTTCTGATCATTGCAGCGAGCACATTCAGCCGCATGCTGGCGCTCTCGGAGTTACCTCAGGACATGGCCGCGTTCATGAGCGGCACCGGGCTCGGAATGTTTGGCTTCTTGACCGCCTATCTATTGCTGCTGCTCGTGCTGGGCACGCTGCTCGACTCGACATCCATCATGCTGATCATGTTGCCGCTCGCACTACCTGTTGCGACGGCGCTGGGCGCGAACCTCGTCTGGTTCGGCGTCATCACGACGATTGCCATCGAGATCGGATTGCTGACGCCGCCGTTCGGGCTCAGCGTGTTCGTGATCAAGGCCAGCATGAACGACCCACGAATAAGTCTTGCGACTATATTCCGCGGGGCGTTCCCGTTCGTGCTGATCACGCTTGCCGTCACCATCCTGCTGATGGCCTTTCCGCAGATCAGCCTCGTGCTCCTACGGTAAGACTTGCGTGCGGCTTGCCTGGGTGACGAATTCGGGCCGACAATCGCGCACGCGAACCGCAGACGCGGGCGCAACACCTCAACGGGGGAATCGAAAAATGAAGACGTTCGCTTTGACGTTGGCCGCCACATTGGTCCTGGGTGTAGCGAATGCTCAGGCACCCCCCGCGGCCCAAGGGCAACCTGCGCAGCAAGAGGTCAAGGTCGTCACGACCAAGCTCGGCGGCAATGTATACGGCATCGACGGGCAGGGCGGCCGCGCGGCCGCGCTCATCGGGCCCGACGGCATCTTCCTCGTCGATTCGCAGTTCGCGCGGGTGTCGGACAAGATCGTTGCGGCACTGAAGGAGCTGTCACCGTCGCCGATCAAGTTTCTTGTGAACACGCACGTGCATGGCGATCACACCGGTGGCAACGAAAATTTCGCGAACCTCGGCGCCACGATTCTCGGCCGGCCGGCCCTGCGCGCGCAGCTGCTGAACCCGCGTCCGGGTCCCGGTAACGGTGCGGTGCCGCCGGTCGCGCCGCCGACTGCGTTGCCTGTCGTGCTATTCGATGCACCGACCACCGTGTACCTCGACGGTGAAACCGTGCACATGATTCCGCTGCCCGCCGCGCACACCGACGGCGATACCGCCGTGAAGTTCGACCAGGCCGACGTGCTGATGACGGGCGACGTGTTCCGCTCGCAAGGTTTCCCGGCCGCGGCCGTCACGAACGGCGGCAGCTTCCTGGGCACGATCGAAGCGCTGACGCAGATGATCGCCATAGCGGGCCCGAACACCAAGGTGGTCCCGGGTCACGGCCCGGTGGTCGACAAGGCCGCGCTCGTGTTCCATCGCGACATGGCGGTGACAGTGCGTGACCGCGTGGCGAAGTTGTTGCGCGAAGGCAAGAGCGCCGACGACATTCTCGCCTCGAAGCCGACGGCGGAGTTCGAGGAAAAGGTCGGCGGGCCGCCGGCATTCATCCCTCAATTCGTCAATGGGTTGATCACCGAGCTCAGCGCGCAAAAGCGTTAGAGCTACCCGGGCTACTCCGGCAAGACCCGCGCGGCATTCAAGATGCCGTGCGGGTCGAGTGCGGCTTTCAGCCGTCGCATGAGATCGAGCTCGGCCGCGCTCCGCGAGTGATGCAAGTACTGGCGGCGGAGCGTGCCCACGCCGTGCTCGGCGCTGATCGAGCCGCCGTGGGCGCCGACGGCGCAATACACGGTGTCGCACAGCCGCTCGAGCCCGTCGTGCCGATGTGTGGTAACGGCGAGATGCAGGTTGTTGTCGCCGATGTGGCCGAACACGAGGTTCGTGACCGGTTCCGTCGAGCGTGCAAACTCGGCCTCGACCTGCGCTAGAAAACTAGCCATCGCATCGATTGGCAGGCTCACGTCGAACGCAAGCATCGGCTGCAATGTCGGTGTGACCTCGCCGATCGAATCGCGGATCTTCCAGAAGCTCTGTGACTCGCGCAACGACTGCGCGATCGCCGCGTCCGCAATGACGTCTGCGTCGAACGCGGCTTCGAGCACGGACTCGAGCCGAGCGCGGTCAGGTGCATCGGCAGTGCCTTCGAGTTCGATCAACGCGTAGAGCGGATACTCGCGGTCGAACGGCGATTGCACACCCGGCGCGTGCGCCAGCACATAGTGGAAGTACGAGGCCCACATGGCCTCGAACGCGCTGAGCGCGCCGCCGAGCCCAGTCTGCAGGCTGCGCAGCAGCTCGACCGTCGCGTCGAAGTTGTGCAACGCGCAAAGCGCGGTGATTTTGCTCGGCAGCTGCGGATACAGGCGCAACACGGCGCGCGTCACGACGCCGAGCGTGCCCTCGGTGCCGATGAACAGCTGCTTCAAATCGTAGCCGGCGTTGTTCTTCAGCATCTTGTTCATGGAACTCACGACCGTGCCGTCGGCCAGCACGGCTTCGAGACCGAGCACGAGGCTGCGCATCATTCCGAAGCGAATGACCTGATTGCCGCCGGCGTTCGTCGCGATGTTGCCGCCGATCGTGCACGAGCCGCGCGCACCCAAGTCGAGCGGGAACACATAGCCCGCGTCCGCAGCGGCCTGCTGCACGGTTTGTAGAGGCGTGCCTGCTTGCACGGTCATCGTATTCGCCGTGCGATCGAGCTCTTCGATGCCGGTCAGCCGCTCGAGCGACAGCACGAGCTCGCCCGGTTGTGGCGTAGCTCCGCCCGCGAGACCCGTGAGCCCGCCTTGCACGACGACCCGTTGTCGCGCGGCGTGGCACGTGCGCAGGATGACGGCAACGTCGTCCGTGGTACGCGGCCGCACCACCGCGAGCGGCACGCATGCGTTTTCGTGGCTGAAGTCGACGTGGTAGCGCGCGCCGGCTTCGGTTCCGCTCTGGACGTGCTCGGGGCCGAGCAGGCGGTGCAGCGTTTCGAGAATCTCGTAGCTCATCGGCGCGATTCTAGGCAACCGTGCCGGCGAGCGGTACCTCGCCGTTGAGCAAGATCACGGTTCGCGACGGCAGGTCTGGTCAAGGCGCGCCCGTTGGGCCTAGTATCAAAGGATCTGCTCGCTTCCGAGTGAACTTGGCAAAGCAGCGCTCTACGCCAGGAATCAGCCACGCCCGTCGCCACGAGCACGACGCTTTGTTGTGTTGGCGCAATGTATTCTCGCTTTGTCTGCTCGCGTTGTTCGCGCTGCAGGGCATGGTCGCGCAGGGTCACACGCACACGCATTCCGCGGGTGCCGATGTCGTCGTGTTGGGCGATGTGGTGATCGCGAAGACGGACGATCAGGCCGGCAGCGGAGGCGCTCCGAGCGCTCCCGATTCGCCGGATTGCGGCCTGTGCCAATCGCTGGGTACGGGCGCGGCGCCACTGGCGGTCGCGATCCTCTTCTTGCTGCTGCCTGCTGCCGAAGCGGGACCCGCGCCTCATTTCGTCGGCGCGCCGGCCTTTACCGTCAGCGCTGTTTCGTATTTCTGGACCTCTCGCGGTCCACCTCTCTCGACTCCATTGCACGCGTAGATCCGATACGGCTCGAGCGAGCACCGCTCGCGGGCCATATCGACCAGTCGAATTGCCGAGCCGTGCTCGGTTCGGCCGCAATAGGAGTTGGAATCCATGTCACCCAAAATCTTGGGCGTCGCCACGGTAACGTGCGCGGCGCTGTGCTTTACGTCCATCGGCCGCGCACAAGAGGGCCAGCAGCTCGAGCAGATCGTCGTCACGGCGTCACCGATCACGCAGGATCGCAACGCCATGGCTACATTGGTCGGTAGCGTCGACCGAAGGCAAATCCTGCAGAGCGGGGGCGCCAGCCTCGCCGATGCGCTTGCGAACGAGCCCGGCGTCACTGGGACGAGCTTTGCCGCTGGTGCAAGTCGGCCAATCATCCGTGGCTTCGACGCGAACCGTGTGCGAGTGCTCGAGAACGGTATCGGCAGTTTCGACGTGTCCGACGTGGGACCGGACCACGGCGTGCCGATCGATCCGCTATCGACGGAGAAGATCGAGCTCGTGCGTGGCGCGGCGACGTTGCGGTACGGCAGCCAGGCAATCGGCGGTGTGGTGAATGCCATCAACAGCCGGATTCCGGATGTGTTGCCGGATCAACCGATCCATGCCGAGGTCACTGCTACGTATGGGAGTGGTGCGGATACGAGCCAGGGGGCTGCGCGCATCGAGGCGCGCGCCGGCGAGTTCGCGCTACACGCGGATGCCTTCAATCGGCGCGCGGACGATTACTCGATCCCAGGGGGTACGCAGTCGAATTCGTACGTGAACGGCGACGGCTACGCGCTCGGTGGCTCGTACTTCTTCGGCACCGACTTCCTCGGCCTCGGCGCGGTGCATTACGCGGCCAAATACGGCATCCCCGGAGAGGACACGTACATCGACATGAAGCAGACCAAACACACGCTGCGGTCCGCGTTTGGCGGTGGCGATACGCTGAAGCGTGTGACGGTCGATGCGGGCAGTGCGGACTACGAGCATAGCGAGATCGATCCGGCGACTGCGGAGATCCTTTCCACGTTCAAAGACCACGAATGGGACGCGCGCGTCGAGAGCACGTTCAACGCGACAGGGCCGTTTTCGGGCATCGCGGTTGGCGCGCAGTTTCAGAACCGCGACTTCTCGGCGCTTGGCGAAGGCGAGAACTATCTGCAGCCGACCAGCACTAGAGCGCAGGCCGTGTTTGCGTTCGCGGAGGTGCCGCTCGGCGACAGCGTGCGGCTGCAAACCGGGGCCCGCGTCGAAAATGTCGACGTGACCGGTACGCCCGCGTCGGACGTGGTGACAAATCGGCGATTCACTCCGGTTAGCGGCTCGCTCGGCGCGCTGTTCACGGTCAACGAGCATGCGAAGGTCGGGCTCACGTTCACGAGCGCGGCGCGTGCGCCTGCTCAAACGGAGCTGTTCGCGCGCGGCCCGCACGACGGTCCCGCAACGTTCGAGACCGGTGATCCGACGCTCGATCTGGAGCGTGCCAACTCGTTCGAGGCGACACTGCGGCTCAAACACGACTACGTCAGCTTCGAGGGCGCGCTGTGGCAGGCGCACTTTGACCACTACATCTACGGCGCGCTGAGCGGGCGAACCTGCGATGACAAAGGCGTCTGCGTCGACGGCGATAGCCAGGGGCTCAAGGAGCTGAACTACACGCAGGCAGGTGCGACGTTCACGGGCGCCGAGGGCAAGGCTTCGTTTCCGCTCGGTTCGAGATCCGATGGCGGGCTCAGCCTCGATTTGTTGGCCGACTACGTTCGCGCGTCGCTCGATCACGGCGCCGGCAACGTGCCGCGGATTCCGCCGTACCACGTGGGCGTGGGGATACATTGGGAACGCGCCGCGTTAGATGCAGGGTTCGTCGTTCGCTACTCGGCCGAGCAGGACAAACTTGCGACGGCTGAGACACTCACGGACGCGTTCACATCGGTCGACGCGCATTTCGGCTGGCGACCGATGCTGGTGCGCTCGGGTTTCGAGCTCGCGCTCGTCGCCCGCAATCTCACGAACACCCTGCAGCGCAATGCCGTGGCGCTCAACAAGGATGAAGTCATCCTGCCCGGTCGCGACATTCGCGTGGTTGCGCGGTTCACTTTCTGAGCGTGTGAGGCACTAGAATCTGCGCGGTGGGCGACCCGGACTTCTCGCTATGATCGATCTCTACACCTGGACCACGCCGAACGGCCGCAAGGTCTCGATCATGCTCGAGGAGCTCGGGTTGCCTTATCGCGTGATCGCCGTCGACATCAACGCGGAGGAGCAATTTACGCCCGCGTTCCTCGCAATTAGCCCGAACAACAAGATTCCGGCGATCGTCGATCATGACAACGGCTTCTCGCTGATGGAGTCCGGCGCCATCCTGATGTACCTCGCGGAGAAGACCGGCCAGCTCGCGACCGGGGGCAAGAACGGCTGGCAGGTCGTCGAGTGGCTCATGCTCCAGATGGGTAGCGTGGGGCCCATGCTCGGGCAGGCGCATCACTTCCTGAAGTTCAACCGCGGCAAGTCGGAGTACGCCGAGAAGCGCTACGCCGACGAGGCCCAGCGCATCTACGGCGTGCTCGACCGCCGCCTCGCCGACGCCGAGTACCTGGCCGGCGAGTACTCGATCGCGGACATCGCTACCTTGCCGTGGGTGGCGCGCTTTGAGTGGCAGGACATCGACTTGAACCGCTTTCCGCACGTCAAACGCTGGTACCTCTCGATCGCGAGCCGGCCCGCCGTGCAGCGCGGCTACGACGTGCCGAAGCGGGTGGCCCCGATACCGCTGCCGGCCTGAGGCGTGCGGGACTACAATGCGCCGGACCGTCCATCTTTCACTCCATTGGGGGAGCCCATGATCGTGCAGAAGAAAGCGGCCCTCGCGGCCGCACTCTCGGGATTGCTCATAACCTCGCTGGCGCTCGCGGCGTCCATCAATCCGCCGACGAAGCCGCAGACGAGCCCGGCGATGAATGCGAAGGAAAAGGCCAACCTCGACATGGTGCTCGATTGGTGGCGCCTCGTCATCGAGAACGGCCACGTCGACGAGACCGTGAAGTACCAGGCCACGGACTACATCCAGCACAACCCGAGCATTCCGACGGGCCAGGCTGCGTTCATCAACTTCTTCAAGAACGTGGTGAAGGTTCCGGTAAAGAATCCGCCCGCCGAGAAGATGGCGCGGCCGCCGGTCGTCGCAGGGGCCAAGGGTGATTTCGTTTTCCTCGTGTTCGAGCGCGAGGCGAAGGATCCGAACGATCCGTCGCGCACCTACTTCAGCAACTCTTTCGAGATCCTGCGTCTCGAGAACGGCAAGGTGCAGGAGCACTGGGACAGCGCGAAGCGCACGAAGCTGCCGGACGGCGCGCCTAAGCCGGCACCGTTCGTGCAACCCCCGTCGACGCCGGAGCGCGGCAGCATGGGTACGCTCAGCGCCGAGGAGAAGAAGAATCTCGAGGTCGGCGTGATGGAGCTCAAGGACATGCTGCAGTACGGCCACTTGGAGCTCGCCGACAAGGTCATGGACCCGGGCTACCTCCAGCACAACCCGAACGTGCCGCAGGGCCGTGATGGGTTCAAGGCGTACATGGCCAAGGTGCCGGGCCGCGTGCCGCAGGAGATCAAGCCGGAGTGGAAGAACCCGCCGACGATCACGCTCGTGAGCGGTCCGTACGTCGCATTCATGTTCAACCGCAAGGACAAGGACCCGAACGATCCGACGCAGGAATACACGTGGAGCCACTTCGACGTCATTCGCGTCGAGGGCGGGCTCATCAAGGAGCATTGGGACGAGGCCGTGGTCGCGCCGAAGGCGCCCTAGTTTCCTAGCCTCGCGATTCGCTCGGCGCGGCGGCGTAGCCGCGCCGAGCTTCGTGCGCGCCAATGGCGCTACGCAGCGAACGAATGTGCTCCGGCGTCGTGCCGCAACATCCGCCGACGATCTGCGCTCCGGCCTCGAGCCAACCCGCCGCCTCCGCTGAGAGCTCCGCGGAAGTCACAGAACCCGCGCCTGTCCCGTCACCGATCTCGGGGTACGCGCCGAGCGGGCCGCGAAACCGCCGTCGCAGTGCGGTGAGCGCAGGTGCAATCGCGGGCACCGGGCTGTGCATGACGGCCACGGCGTCGGGTGCGAGCGGCAACAGCGCGTCGAGACACGTTTCGAGCGGCACGAGCGGGAAGTCGAAACCGATCAGCGTCTCGCCCGCGCCGAGCCGGCAACTGACACCGAGCCACACCGGCAGCCCTGTCGTGCGCGCCGCTGCGAGCGCGAGCGGTGCGTGGTGCGTCTCCTGGAGCATTTCCACGATCAAGAGATCGACACCGCCGGTCGCCAACGTATCCGCAAGCTCGCGGTAGGCGGCGCTCTCGACGGTTTCGTCCGGGTATGCATGCAGATCGTAGCGCGGGGGCAGGCACGAGATGGACCCTGCGATGGCGACCGCGCGGCCCGCGGCATCTCGTGCCTCACGCGCAGCGGCGACCGCGCGCTGATTGATCGCCGCGAAGTCGGCTCCGTGGCCCGCGGCTTCGAGCACGAAGCGCGCGGTTCCGAACGTGCTCGTCGTGATGACGTCGGCGCCGGCCGCGATGTAGTCGGCGTGGACGGTGCGCAACAGGTCGTAGTTCGCGAGCGGGACCAGTCCTGTCCACGTCGTGTCGTCGAGCGCCGCGCCGCGCCGGCGCAGCTCGGTGCCGGTGCCGCCGTCGAGTAACAGCGTGCGGCCCCCGCGCAACGAGTCAGCCCAAGGAACGTTCATCGCCCCCATGGTAGCAAGCCGCGGTTTCACTCCGCTGCCACGACGTGTTTATACTCTGCCTCGAACGCAACGGAGATTGCGGATTTCTTGGGGGTATTCATGTCGCAGGATCAGGCGCCGGGGTCCAATTCCGGTGGGGATGCGCTGTCTGGCGTACCCGAGCCTTGGGAGGCTTGGGAAACCGTACTCGTGCTCGGTAGCATCGGTGTGGGCGTGCTCGCACTCGTCGTATTGGGCTGGGCGGTCACGCAGTTCATCTTGCCATGACGAAGATCGACATCGAGCTTCGTTATGAGCGCGATCGTTGGCGTGCGCGCGGTGCGGGAATAGAAATCGTCCACGCGGAGCTGCGTGGAATCGAAACGCTGCTCGCGTCCCAGCTCGCCACGGAACGCACACCGCTTGACGTGGAACTGCGCTTCGACACGGCGGCGCTGCCGCGTTGGCTGCTGCAATATCACGGGCACTACTGCAACTATGTTCTGCACGTGCCGCCGCGAGGCGCTCAGGCATGAGCACGAACCGCCGCTGGAACAGCGGTATGTTCGCGACGGAAGACTGGTGGTCCGTCTGGATCGGTCTCGCGTTGTTCGGCGCGGGCCTGTTGGCGCTCGCGGGGCTCGATCTCGTCGGCTGGATGGCGCGACCGCGGCCCTGGGAGTGGACCGACACGGTCAGCGCATTCGCGTGGGGCAAGTGGTTCGCGCCAGCAGGCGCGGGCTATGCCGGCTGGCATCCGCTCGTTTCGTGGCTCGTGTCCTACGCGGTGTTCACGGCCTTGTTCGCTGTCGGCGCATACTTCCAGCGGCTTTCAGTGCGTCGCTTCGTCTTCGGGTTCAGTGCGCTGTACGTCATCACGTGGCTCGCGTGGATCGCCGGCAACGAGCTACATCTGACCATCGTCAACGCGACTGTCGATGGCCACAACCGCTATCGCGAAGCCGCTCTGTCATGGGGTTTGCAGCTCAGCGAGGGTGCGCCCTTCCTGCTCGCGCTGGTCGCGGGGCTTGCCATCGGCAATTTCGCGAAAGGTTTCGCGGGGCGCCTTGCCGAAGCCGCCAAACCCGAGTGGTACATCAAGACGGCGATCGTGTTTCTCGGCGTTACGCTCGGCGCGCAAACAATCCAGGCAAGTGCCTTCGCGCTCGATTTGATCCTCGCCGGCGCCGCGGCTACGTTCGTCGCGTACTTGCTGTTCTGGCCAATCGTCTACACCGTCGCTCGGCGCATGTTCAAGTTTCCACGCGACGCGGCGGCCGTGCTCGCGTCCGGCATCTCCATCTGCGGCGTGTCCGCAGCGATTGCGACTGCCGGTGCGATTCGCGCGAAGCCCGTGATCCCGGTTGCCGTGTCGATGGTGGTCGTAATCTTTGCGATGCTCGAGCTCATCGTACTTCCCGGCGCCTATACGGCGTTCTTTCCGGATGCGCCCGTCGTGAACGGCGCAGCGCTCGGCATGACGGTGAAGACGGATGGCGCGGACGCCGCGGCCGGCGCGCTGCTCGACGAGCTCATGAACGCGCGCCATCTGCAGTTGACCGGCGAGCACTGGCAGGTGGGCTGGATACTGAGCGCGGCGATCCTGACGAAAATCTGGATCGACGTGTTCATCGGCGTGTGGGCGTTTCTCCTCGCGATCGTGTGGATCAAAAAGGTCGAACAGCGTAGCGGTGTAGTTTCGATCAGCCCAATGGAGATCTGGTTTCGCTTTCCGAAGTTCGTGCTGGGTTATTTTGTAGCGTGGCTCGGCTATCTCGCGATCGCGGCAGCCTGGCCCGCGGGCAAACCTTTGCTGGCGAGTGGCACGGCCGTGGTGCAGGGCCCGATGCGCACGATGCTGTTCATGATGACGTTCGTCGCGATGGGCACGATGACGGATTTCACGAAGCTCAAAGGCTTGGGCAAGGTGGCGTTGCTCTACGGGCTTGCCCTCGTCGTGGTCATCGTGCCGATCGCCTACGCCGTCGCGTACCTGTTTCATCACGGGCTCATGCCGCCACTTGCGCCATGACCCTGGATTAAGGGGGACGGTACCGTGACGAAGTACATCGGCGCCATCGACCAAGGCACGACAAGCACGCGGTTCATTCTGTTCGATGAGCGTGGCGCGATTGCCACGCTCGCGCGACGTGAGCACGCGCAGATCTATCCACACCCAGGCTGGGTCGAGCACGATGCCGCCGAGATCTGGCGTAACACGCAGACGGTGGTCGCAGAGGCGATCGAGCAGAGCGGCATTCGCCTGACGGACATCGCAGCGGTCGGCATTACGAATCAGCGCGAAACCACGGTGCTGTGGGACCGCAATACCGGCCAGCCCTTGCACAACGCGCTCGTGTGGCAAGACACGCGTACGGCTGACCTCGTCGCCGAATACGCACGCGCTGGCGGCCAAGATCGGTTTCGCGCGCGCACCGGCTTGCCGCTCGCGACTTATTTCAGCGGTCTCAAGCTGAAGTGGTTGCTCGACAACGTGCCCGGCGCTCGCGCGAAGGCTGAAGCCGGCGACGCGCTGTTCGGCACGATCGACACCTGGTTGTTGTGGAACCTTACGGGAGGCCCAGCGGGCGGTGTGCATCTAACCGACGTCACGAACGCGAGCCGCACGCAGCTGCTCGATCTCGAGACGCTCGACTGGGACCCGGGGCTGCTCGCGGCCTTTACGATTCCACGCACGCTGCTGCCGCGCGTAGGTGCTTCGAGCGCGAGCTACGGCGAGGCGAAGATCAGCGCGCTGCGTGGTGTGCCGATCGCCGGCATGCTTGGCGACCAGCAGGCGGCGCTCGTCGGGCAGGCCTGCTTCGAGCAGGGCGAAGCGAAAAACACGTATGGCACCGGCTGCTTCATGTTGTTGAACACGGGCACACGGCCGGTGCCGTCGACGGCCGGGCTCATCACGACGGTTGCGTACCAGCTCGGTGACGAGCCGCCGCATTACGCGCTCGAGGGCTCGATCGCGATTGCCGGCGCGCTCGTGCAATGGCTGCGCGACAACTTGGGGTTGATCGCGAAGAGCGCCGATATCGAACCGCTTGCGCGGCAAGTCGACGACAACGGCGACGTGTATTTCGTGCCGGCGTTTTCCGGGCTGTTCGCGCCATATTGGCAGGACACCGCGCGCGGTGTGCTCGCAGGGCTCACGCGTTACGCGAATCGCGGCCACATCGCACGCGCTGCGCTCGAGGCCACTGCGTACCAAACGCGCGACGTGCTCGAGGCCATGGAAAAGGACGCTGGCATCGAAATGACGGAGTTGCGCGTCGACGGCGGAATGGTCGAAAACGAGCTGCTGATGCAGTTCCAGGCGGACATGCTCGGCGTGCCCGTCGTGCGGCCGCTGATCACGGAGACGACCGCGCTCGGCGCCGCGTACGCCGCGGGGCTCGCGGTCGGCTACTGGGCGAACCGCAGCGAGCTGAAGCGCAACTGGGGCGTCGACAAGCGTTGGCAGCCGAAGATGGAAGAAGCGCAGCGGGCGACGTTATACGGTGGCTGGAAAAAGGCCGTGCATCGCTCACTAAATTGGATCGAACGGCCGAGCTGAGCCAGCGGAGGTTCCAGTGCACGCGTTCTTGGGTGAGCTGATTGGTACGGCCACGTTGCTTCTACTCGGCAACGGTGTCGTCGCCAGCGTGTCTCTGAAACGTTCTTACGGCCAGGGCGGTGGCTGGGTCGCGATCACCACGGGCTGGGGTCTTGCCGTGGTCTGCGCCGTCCTCGTCGCGCTCGCGATCGGTAGCCACGCGCATTTGAACCCGGCGGTCACCATCGGCGTCAGCATCGTGAGCGGGGATTGGCGCGAAGCTGGAACCTATATCGTCGCGCAGTTACTCGGCGCCGCGCTCGGCGCCGTGCTCGTGTGGCTGCACTACCTGCCGCACTGGGCCGAGACCGACGACGCCGCGACCAAACGCGCGTGCTTCTGCACGTCGCCGGCTGTGCGCAACGTTCCGGCCAATCTGCTGGCCGAGATCATCGGTACGTTCGTGCTCGTGTTCGTGGCGGCCGCAATCTCATCCGACAACCTGTCGCCCAAGGGACTTGCGCCCGGTCTCGGTCCGTTTTTCGTCGGGTTGCTGGTGTGGGGCATCGGCCTATCGCTCGGCGGGCCCACCGGTTATGCGATCAATCCTGCGCGTGATCTCGGCCCCCGCATCGTGCACGCCTTGCTGCCGATTGCCGGGAAGGGCAGCTCGGGTTGGGACTACGCGCCGATTCCCGTGATCGGCCCGTTGATCGGTGCGGCGCTCGCGGGTGCCGTCGTGGCCGCGGTCGGTATCTGAAGCCGGCGTGGTCATTCACGCAACCGCCACGCCGCAGATGCCGGCCACGCTGCTGCTCGGCTTGATCGGCGCAGGCATCCAGGCGTCGCGCACGCCTTCGATGCACGAGCGTGAGGCGCGGGCGCACGGCGTTGCGTGCACGTATCGTTTGCTCGATCTCGACGTGCTTGGGTACGGCGCAGACTTCCTGCCACTCCTGATCGATGCGGCCGAGCGTGCGGGGTTCGCGGGGTTGAACGTCACGCATCCGTGTAAGCAGATCGTGATCGCACACTTGACGTCGCTGTCCGACGAGGCCCGTGTGCTTGGCGCCGTGAACACGGTCGTGCTGCGCGATGGCGCGCGGATCGGCCACAACACGGACTGGTCGGCGTTTCGCGAGAGCATGCAGCGTGGATTGCCGGACGCATCGCTGCGGCACGTGGTTCAGCTCGGCGCGGGTGGCGCCGGCGCTGCGACGGCGTACGCGATCCTCGAGATGGGCGCCGAGCGGCTCGAGCTCGTCGATGCGGTGCCGGCGAGGGCGGAGGCGCTCGTGCGCCGGCTCGAAGCGCGGTTCCCCGGTCGCGTGTTTGCCGCGCCGCCGTCGCGTGACGCGCTGGCTGAGGCTGCCGGCTTGATTCACGCCACGCCGATCGGCATGGCCTCCCACCCCGGTATGGCATTGCCGGCGGAATGGCTGCACGAGCGCCTCTGGGTGGCCGAGGTCGTGTACTTTCCGTTGACGACTGCGTTGCTGCACGCGGCGCGGGAGTGCGGTTGCCGCACGCTCGACGGCGCCGGCATGGCGGTGTGGCAAGCCGTCGAAGCGTTCCGGCTATTCACGGGCGTCGCCGCGGATGCGGAGCGCATGCGGCGGTTCTTCGTCGAGGCGGGTCCGCGATGAGCGCCGCGCCACTGGTGCGCCGCCGTTGGCTGATCGGCGTGCTGCTGTTTCTCGCAACGGTGCTGAACTACGTCGATCGACAGGTGTTCAGCATTCTCGCACCGGATCTGCAGCAGGACATCGGCTGGTCGGAGCTCGACTACAGCAGGATCGTCAACGCGTTTCAGCTTGCGTACGCGCTCGCGTTGCTCGCGGCCGGCGGTGTGCTCGATCGAGTCGGCGCGAAGGTGGGGCTCGCGTGGTCGATGGTGCTCTGGTCGCTTGCAGCGGCTAGTCACGCACTCGCACGCACGCCACTCGGCTTCGGGCTCGCGCGGTTCGCCCTCGGTGTGACGGAGGCGGCAAACTTTCCTGCGGGGCTGAAGGCGATCTCGGAGTGGTTTCCCGCGCGGGAGCGGGCGCTCGTCACCGGTCTCTTCAACAGCGGGGTGGCGCTCGGCATCGTGCTCGCGTCGATCGGCGTGCCGCTGCTCTCCGCAGCTTTCGGCTGGCGCGCCGCGTTCATCGCCACCGCGGCCCTCGGTCTGTGCTGGCTGCCGTTTTGGCTCGCGGTTTACCGCGACGGGCCGCTCGCCGATGCGCGTGCTGCCGCGGCTGCGGCGAGCGAACGCGCGCCGCGCTGGCGTGAGCTGCTTCGGTATCGCCAAACGTGGGCGTACGCACTCACGAAGTCGCTCGGCGATCCGATCTGGTGGTTCTATCTATTTTGGCTGCCGAAATATCTGGCGGCGGAGTTCGACGTGCGCGGCACGGCTGTGATTCCGTATTTGACGGCCGTGTACGTCGCGGCCGACGTCGGTTGCCTCGGTGCGGGCTGGTTGTCGTCCGCACTGGTGAAACGCGGCGTTGGGCTGAATGCGGCGCGCAAGGGCACCATGGCGCTGCTCGCATGCATCATGACGCCGACGGTGATCGTTGCGGGCACGCTGGACGATCCGCGCTTTGCGATCGCGCTGATCGCCGTCGCGTGTGGCGCACATCAGGCCTGGTCGACGATGGTGTTCACGATGGCCACGGACCTGTTTCCGAGCAGGATGGTCGGCTCGGTGTCTGGGTTCGGTGGATTCGTGGCCGGCATGGTCAGCATCGTGGCCGCCGAATCGATTGGGCGAGTGCTCGATGCCGACGCGACCTCGTATCTGCCGATCTTCGTGGCGGCTGGCCTGATCTATCCGCTCGCGTTGGGTGTGTTTCACCTGCTCAGTCCACGGATGGAGCCGGTACCGCCGCCCGCATGAGCGTGCGGCTGTAATCCGCCGCGTGATTGCCGAGCTCGTTGCCGCTGAGCTAGGCTCGTTGATCGACGGTGCGAACCGCCGTCATCGGGGGGTTGCGATGCAGGTGGGGCGAAAGCGCTCGGCAGTCGTCGTGCTCGCGGGCTTCGTGCTCGGCACGCTGGGGGCTGCCCAGTTGAGTGCGGCGGAGACGCCAATTTCTGCGGCTCCCGCATTCAAGGCGCGTGACCTGCTCACGCCACCGCGCGGCAACTGGATCACGAACGGTGGCACGACCTTCAATCAGCGCTACTCGCCGCTGACTCAGCTGAATCGCGATACGGTCAAGGACTTGAAGGCGTTGTGGCGCACGAGCATGGGCTCGGGTGCGAATCCGAACAATTCGGGCCAGGCGCAGATCCTGCACTACGACGGCACGCTGTACGTGATCAACGGCGCGAACGACGTGTTCGCGGTGGACGTCGACACCGGCGCGATTCGCTGGACGTATCACGGCAAGCCGGATCCGAAGGCCGGCGTGGGCAAGTCGAGCCGCGGTGTCGCGCTCGGCGAGGGGAAGGTGTTCGTCGGCCAGCTCGACGCCAAGCTCGTCGCGCTCGATCAGAAGACCGGCGCCGTCGTGTGGTCTGTCGAAGCCGAGCGGTGGCAAAACGGCTTCAGCATCACGAGCGCACCGCTGTACTACGACGGCATGGTTATCACCGGATTCTCAGGCGGCGAGACAGCGAGCCGCGGCCGCGTGAAAGCGTTTCGTGCGAAGGACGGCAAGGCGCTGTGGCAGTTCAACACGGTGCCCGCTCCTGGCGAGTTCGGCCACGACACCTGGCCGAAGGACGGCAACGCGTGGGAGTTCGGCGGCGCGCCCGTGTGGCAGACGCCGGCCGTGGATCCCGAGCTCGACCTCATCTATTTCTCCACGGGAAATCCTGGTCCCGATCTGCACGGCGGCGTACGGCCCGGCGACAACCTGTTCAGCGTATCGATCGTCGCCGTCGAGGCGCACACCGGCAAATACCGCTGGCACTTTCAGCAGGTGCATCACGACATCTGGGACTACGACTCGCCGAATCCTGTCGTGCTGTTCGACGCGCCGGTGAACGGAGTCATGCGCAAGGCCCTCGTCGAAGTCTCGAAGACGGGCTGGGCTTACATTCTCGATCGTGCGACCGGCAAGCCGCTGCTCGGTATCGAGGAGCGGCCGGTGATGCAGGAACCGCGGCAAGCGACGGCGGCGACGCAACCTTATCCGATCGGCGACGCGGTCGTGCCCCAGTCGATCGACATTCCACCGGAGGGCTCGAGCATCGTGCCGAGTGGTGTGTCCGTGCTGAACGACGGCAAGATCTTCACGCCCTTCTGGACGGACCCGATCGCGATGAAGCCCGGCACGATGGGTGGGGCGAACTGGCCGCCGAGCTCCTACGATCCAGACACGCACCTTCTCTACGTGTGTGCGACAGATCGCATCAACTCGTTCAGCGTGCAAGCGGAGCTGCCAACGAAAGTCGCGCCGAACGATGTGTACATGGGTGGCCGCTTCGTGCAGGCAGCCGCCGACGATCGCGGTATTTTCGCGGCGCTCGATGTCACGACTAACAAGCTCGCGTGGCGCCAGCAGTGGCGCGAGATCTGCTATAGCGGCTCGGTCGTTACAGCCGGCGGCTTGCTGTTCGTCGGCCGCAACGACGGCCGGCTCACGGCGCTCGATAAGGTGAACGGCCGGTCGCTGTGGGAGTTCCGCACTGACGCCGGTGTGAACACGACCGTCACCACGTTCGACTGGCACGGTGACCAGCGCGTCGTCGTGCATGCGGGTGGAGGCGTGTTCGCGGGCGCACCTCGCGGCGACGGCATTTGGATGTTCTCGCTGAAGGGCACGATGAAATCGCTGCCCGCCGCCGTCACGACGACCGGAGGGGGCGGTGGTCCGGGCGGGCCCGGTGGCCCACCCCGTGCGCAGGTACCCGCCGCAGTCCGCCCCGTCAGCGCAGACCAAGGCCGCCAGCTCTACGCCGAAGCCTGCGTCGCCTGCCACGGCGAGCAAGGCGACGGCGGTCACGGCGGCGGCCCCACGCTGATCGCGGGGCTGCCCGCCGACACGATCGTGGCGGTCGCGAACGCGGGCCGCAACAACATGCCGCCGTTTGGCCGCGTCTACTCGACCGCCGATCTCGGCGACATCGCGGCCTACATCACCACCGTCCTCGCGAAATGAGCGATGCACGGGCCTACTCTAAAACAGTAAGGAGAAATCGCGATGAGCGTAGATTTCCGCGGACATCCGATGTTTGCGCCCGGCTTCAACAGCCCGACGCGCTTCGAAGCCGATGTCTATGATTGCGAAGTCTGGGGAAAGATTCCGTCCGACATCGAAGGCACGTTCTACCGCGTGCAATGCGACTTCCAGTACCGCCCGCCCATGAACGAATGGCCCACCGCGTTCAACGGCGACGGCCACGTCAGCGCGTTCCGGTTTGCGAACGGCTCCGTCGACTTCAAGGCGCGCTACGTCAAAACCGACCGCCTCATGACCGAACGCAAGGCGCGTAAGCGTCTGTGGGGCGTGTACCGCAATCCCTATACCGACGATCCGAGCGTCGCTAACATCGATCGCGGTGCAGCCAACACCCACATCTATTGGCACGGCGGAAAAATGATCGTGCTGAAAGAGGACTCGCTGCCGTACGCAATCGATCCGCACTCGCTCGAGACGCTCGGTCGCTGGGATTTTCACGGTAAGTGGAAAGCCACGAGCATGTCGGCGCATCCGAAGATCGATCCGCTGACNNTGGCTGCAGTCGCCGTACCTCGGCATCATCCACGACATTGCAATCACGCAGAAACACATTCTGATTCCCGTGATCTCGCGTACGACGAGCCTCGAGCGGCTGAAATCCGGCGAGCCCATGTGGGAGTGGGATGCGAAGTTGCCCACGATGGTGGGCGTGCTGCCTCGCAACGGCGGTGCGAAGGACGTGCGCTGGTTCAAAGGTCCGGCGCGCAACACGCTGCACTTCTTAAACGCGTCGGATGGCGACAACAAGGTCACGATGGAGCTGCCGGTGTCCGACGAGGAGCGCTCGCCGTCGCAGATCAAACGCTGGACGTTCAACCTGAACTCGAAGAACGACGCGTTCGGCGAGGAAGTCATCTCCGTGTCGAACGGCGTGCTCGCTCGCATGGACGATCGCTATCTGTCGTTGCCGTACCGTTACGGTTACGTCGGCCACGCAGATGCGTCGAAGCCCTACGATACGGCCACCGGCGGCAATCGTGCGGGGCGCGTCACGAATTGCTACAAGCGTTTCGATCTCAAGAATCCGAAGGCGCCCGAAAGCACGTTCTTCGTCGGCAACGTGCAAAGCCTCCAGGAATCCGGCTTCGTGCCGCGCAAGGGCAGCACGGAGGAGGGCGACGGGTACATCGTCGGTGTAGCGAGCAATTACGCCGAGATGGCGTCGGAGCTGCACATCGTCGACGCGAAGCGCATGGAGGACGGCGCTGTGGCCGTCGTGAAGCTGCCGTTCCGGCTGCGCGGCGGTACGCACGTAAATTGGTTTTCCGCCGACGATCTCGCCGCGCAGGAGGCGGAGTCCGCATGAGCACGAACCCAAGTCTCGATCGGCGCGAATTTCTGGTCGGCGCGGGCGCAGTAATCGCTGCAAGCGCGCTGCCGATTGCGCTTGCCGTGGCGGCGCCCCCTGCCGGCGACACGACGCCGCGCGCGCAGCTCGCCGACTGGCACATCGACGACATGTGGGGCGTCTACCCGCGCCCGTCCGAGAGCATCGGTTACGGCAGGCCGAGCGGCGACGGCGACCTCGTGGCCGGCGTGCACGCAGTTGATCTACAGTTCGGCGCTTACGTCTAGCGAGCGCGGCGCGCGGCTACTTGAAGCCGCTGAACACGAAAGGCAGCTCATTCGCGGCCGTAGCGCCGTAGAGCTCGATCCGCTTGCCGTTCGCGCCGCGCGTGTCGTCGGCCAGCGTTGCGAGCCCGGACACCGTGTGGTCGGTTACGCCGCCGCACGCGGCTATCAGCATCGACCAGGAGTACATGTTCAAGGTCGCGTCGATGACCTCGATAGTGCCCGCGCCGTTGCAGCCGCCGTCGTTTGCGAACGTCACGACGTTACCATTGACGACCAACGAGGAGGTGCTGACGTTGCCAGGTAGCAGCGGATAACCGGAATAGACACCCGCGATTGCCTGTAGCGAGGCGCCGCGCGAGGTGGTTCCCAGGTAGGTCAACGCGAATGACGCGGACTCGCCGCCTCCCGAGAATGTGCCGGCCAGCGAGACATGCGTGACCACCGGGCCGCTCGAGATCGTCAGCGGATCGCTGGCTTGGCCGTTCGGCAGAAGCCCCTCGCCCGCCTGCGCGAACACGGTGCCGGTCGCGCTGAACATGTTCAGTAGGGTGTTGCCGGTGCCGAGCACGAACCGGCCGTTCAAGCCCGTGCTGTCGATGATGCCGGCGAACCGCCCGTCGGGCGCGATTAGCATGCCAAAACCGCGCGACGTGCCGTCGCTCGACGCAAAGGTGCCTTGCCATAGCCCTGTGGCGCCGGCGCCGGGGGATGGGCTGGGCGCCGGGTTGCTGCCGCCTCCGCCACCACCACACGCGCTTAGCGTGCCGATGACGACGCCGAGGCACAGCACGCGCCGCCAAGGGCTACGGATAATCTTCACCTCGGTTGCTCCATGCGGTTTCTTGTTGAGCGGAGCGTCTCGCACTAATCTAGCGCTACCACTCGCCCTGTCAACGCAAAGTCGGTCTCTGGCCACGGTCGTGGCAGGCGAGCGGGCGACACAACAGCTTGGAAACATAGTGATGACCTACGCCAGCGGACGACACTTTCTACAAATCCCAGGGCCAACCAACGTGCCGGATCGCGTGCTACGCGCCATGGCCAAGCCCACGATCGACCACCGTGGACCTGAGTTCGGGGTATTGGGCCGAGAGGTTCTCTCGGAGCTCAAACCAATCTTCAAGACGAGCTCGCCGGTCATTATTTATCCGGCATCCGGTACCGGGGCGTGGGAAGCCGCGCTGGTGAACACGCTGTCGCCGGGCGACAACGTGCTCATGTGCGAAACCGGCCAGTTCGCGACGCTATGGCAGCAGATGGCGACGCGCTTAGGTTTAGTGCCGCAGCTGATTCCGACGGACTGGCGACGGGGCGCGGATCCCGCCGGCATCGAGGCGCACCTGCGCGAGGACCGAAAGCACACGATCAAAGCCGTGTGCGTAGTGCACAACGAGACGTCGACCGGTGTTGCCAGCCGCATCAGTGAAGTGAGGAAGGCGATCGATCGAGCGGGGCATCCCGCGTTGCTGCTCGTCGATACCATATCGTCACTCGCGTCGATCGACTTTCGCATGGACGAGTGGGGCGTAGACGTTACTGTGGGGGGGTCGCAGAAGGGCCTGATGTTGCCGCCAGGGTTGTCGTTCAACGCCATCTCGCCGAAGGCGCTCGCTGCGAGCAAGACGGCGAAGTTGCCGCGCTCGTTCTGGGCGTGGGACGACATGCTCGCCGCCAACAAGAACGGCTACTTCCCGTACACGCCGGGCACGAATCTCTTGTATGGGTTGCGCGAAGCGATCGCCATGCTGAACGAGGAAGGTCTCGAGCACGTGTTCGCGCGCCATACGCGGCACGCCGAAGCGACGCGGCGAGCGGTAGCCGCTTGGGAGCTCGAGGTGCTGTGCGCGAATCCAGCCGAATACAGCAGCTCGCTGACCGCCGTGCTCGTGCCGGAAGGACATAATGCCGACAAGCTGCGGCATGTGATCCTCGAGTCGTTCGACATGTCGCTCGGCATGGGATTGGGCAAGCTCGCGGGCAAAATATTCCGGATCGGGCATCTCGGCCACTTCAACGATCTGACCCTGGCCGGCACGCTCGCCGGAGTCGAAATGGGCCTCGCGCTCGCGGAGATTCCGCATCGGCGGGGTGGCACGCAGGCGGCGCTCGACTTCCTGTGCACGTCTGCGTAGCTCAAGGGGTGCGGAAACTACTACTTGGCGAGCTTTCTTGACCGTTAGAGCATTCCGCACGGCGCGGTAGCCCGGTATTGTTGGCGGATGGGGAGAGCATTCACGCGTCGGCAGGTGGTAGCCGCTGCGACGGCGGCAGCGTTCGTCACGTTCGCTGGCCGCGCGGTTCGCGCACAGACCGGCAAAACGGGCCCCCTCAAGCTCACCGATATCGGCACGGACCTGGTACTGATCGAAGGTGCGGGCGCGAACGTCGTTGCGCTCGGCACTTCAGACGGCGTGCTATTGGTGGACGGTGGCCTTGCCGAGCAGTCGGCGGCGGTGACGGCGGCGCTCGCGCAGCGCTGGCCTGGCCGGCGCGTCAACGTGCTCTTCAACACGAACTGGCGCGACGAGCACGTGGGCTCGAACGAATCGGCTCTCGCCGCCGGCGCGAAGGTCATGGCCCACGAGAACACGAAGCTCTGGCTTGGCGGCGATTTCGACGTCGAGTGGGAAAACAAGCACTACGCGCCACGGCCCGCCAGGATGTTGCCGAACAACACGTTCTACGTGTCGGGCGGAGTCGAGCTTGGTGGTAGGCGTGCCGAGTACTGGTACGTGCCGCGGGCGCACACGGACGGCGACGTTGCGGTGTTCTTCCCCGACGCGAACGTGCTCGTCGCGAGCGATCTCTTGTCCGTCGGCCGCTACCCGGTCCCGGACTACGCCACGGGCGGCTGGATTGGCGGCATGCTGGCGGCGTCGAAAGCACTGCTCGACAAGACGGACGCGCAGACCAGGATCGTGCCTGCGACAGGCGGTGTCGCCGGTCGCGCCGAGCTCACGGCGCAACACGAGCTCTGCATGGCCATGCGAGAGAAGGCCTCGGAGGCGTTTCGTAACGGCATGAGCTTGAAGGATTTCGTTGCGTCACAGCCGACTGCGGCCTATGACGCGAAGTGGGGCGACCCTTCGTTGTTTCTGAAGCTCGTTTACAAAGGCGGGTTTGCGCATCTGCGCGAGCTCGGGGGTGTGATCTAGGTGACACGTTCTTCCGTTGTCTCGGTCGCTCTGTGTGCTGCTTTGGTGGCTGTCGGCGTTGGCTACCTGTGGCACGTGCACACGCCACGGCCGAACGCGACGCAGCAGTGGGCCCTGTTCGGCCAATACTGC
Organism: Gammaproteobacteria bacterium; assembly: GCA_003155415.1. Classification (GTDB taxonomy): domain Bacteria; phylum Pseudomonadota; class Gammaproteobacteria; order Steroidobacterales; family Rariloculaceae; genus FEN-1219. The sequence goes on from PMCP01000192.1 coordinate 28,105, forward strand.
ACCGAGTGCCACAACCGCGACGACAACACGGCGTCGATCGCGTTCGACAAGATGACTGCAGAGTCGGTCGCGGCGGAGCCCGAGATTTTCGAGGCCGCGGTGCGCAAGCTGCGTGGCGGGCAGATGCCGCCGCCGGGCGCGAAGCAATTCGACGTCACTACCCGGCGTCAGTGGATCGGCTGGCTAGAGCACACGCTCGACGCGGCGTCTGCGCAAAAACCCGTGGCCGGTCGCGTCGCGTTGCATCGACTGAACCGCACCGAATACGCGAACGCAGTGGGTGACCTGCTTGCGCTGCAGATCGACGTCAAGGCGCTGCTGCCGAAGGACGATGAGAGCGACGGCTTCGACAACGTCGCGAACGTGCTGAAGGTGTCGCCGTCGTTCCTCGAGCAGTACATCGCGGCGGCGCGCGTGATCAGCGAGATGGCGGTGGGTGACGCGAAGGCCAAACGCGACAGCCGTGTCTACTACATGAAGGCCGGCATGAACCAGAACTACCACGTCGAAGGCATGCCGCTCGGCACGCGCGGTGGCATGCTCGTGGAGCACATGTTTCCAGCCGATGGCCAATACCAATTCGATATCGGGGGGCTCGCGCGAGCGCGNNTACGTCGAAGGCCTCGAGTATCGACACACGCTGATCCTCACGATCGACGGCGTCAAAGTCTTCGAGAACGAGATCGGCGGTCGAGAGGACGTGGCCGCAGTCGATCTTCGCCAGGCGGCCGCGGTCGCGGAACTGAACGGCCGCTTCGAGCGAATCCGTGTGCCCGTGACCGCTGGTCCGCACAAAGTGGGCGCTACGTTCGTCGCGCGCACCATGGCGGAGTCCGACGCGGTGCTGCAGCCGTTCGTGCCCGGCGGCGGCGAGGTGGGCATTATCGAAGGCGAGGAAAGCCCGCTGAAAATTCAGCGGCTCGAGATCAACGGCCCGTTCGATGCGAGCGGCGTCAGCGATACGCCGAGCCGCAAGCGCGTGTTCGTGTGCCACCCGAAGACGCCCGCAGAAGAGCTCCCGTGCGCGCAAGAGATCGTGCAGCGCCTGACACGCGCCGCGTTCCGCCGCCCGGTAACCGACGCAGATCTGAAGACGCCACTCGAGTTCTATGCCGCGACGGCGCGGCAGACCGGCGACTTCGAGCAGGGAATCCGTAGCGCATTGATGGTCGTGCTCGCGAGCCCCGAGTTTCTGTATCGGTTTTCGTCGCCGCCGGCTGATCTCGGGCCGGGCGCGACCTACGCGCTGGACGACTTCGATCTCGCGTCGAGGCTCTCATTCTTTCTGTGGAGCAGCGTGCCGGATGAGGAGCTGCTCGGCTTGGCAAGCGAGCACAAGCTGCGCGACCCGCAGGTCATCGAGGCGCAGGTCAAGCGCATGCTGGCCGACCCGCGCGCGGAAGCGCTGGTCACGAGCTTTTCGCGGCAGTGGCTGCATGTGCGCAACGTGCGCGAGATCGTGCCCGATCCCGTGCTATTCCCCGGATACACGCCGAACCTCGGCGACGCGCTCGCACGCGAGATCGAGCTATTCGTCGGCAGCGTGTTTTTAGAGGATAAGAGCGTGCTCGAGCTCTTGAACGGCAAGCAGACGTTTCTGAACGAGCCGCTCGCGTTGCACTACGGCATCTCCGGCGTGCGCGGCGACCACTTCCGACGCGTGGACCTTGCGGACTCGAATCGCTGGGGCCTGTTCGGCAAGGGCGGCATCCTGATGACCACGTCGTACCCGAACCGCACCGCGCCCGTGCTGCGGGGCGCGTGGATTCTGGAATCGATCACGGGCACGCCACCCGCTTCGCCGCCGCCGAACGTGCCGGCGCTGGCCGAGAACCAGGACGGCGAGCAGCCGCGCACCGTGCGCGAGCGGCTCGAGCAACATAGGAAGAATCCGGCGTGCATCGGTTGCCACGGCGTCATGGACCCCCTCGGCTTCGCGCTCGAGAACTTCGATGCCGTTGGCGCGTGGCGCGATCTGGATCACGAGACGGCAACGCCGATCGATGCTTCGGGCCAGCTCGCCGATGGCAGAAAGGTCAACGGCCCGAAGCAGTTGCGCGATGCGCTGCTCAATGATCCGCCGCAGTTCGTGCAGACGCTGACGGCGAAGCTGCTCGGCTACGCGCTTGGCCGCGGCGTCGAGTACTACGACATGCCGGTGGTGCGCCAGATCGTGCGCGACGCGAAGAGCCAGAACTACCGTTTCTCGGCGATTTTGGCCGGGATTGCAACGAGCGAGCCGTTCCGTTTCAGCACCGCGCCGGCTGCGGAGAATTCGGTCGATACCCAGGCGGCGGTGGCGAAGTAAGGAGAGAGACGATGTTCGTCACGAGGAAGCATTTGTCACGCCGCACCGTATTGCGCGGAATCGGCGCGACGGTTGCCCTGCCGATGCTCGACGCGATGGTCCCGGCGTTCGGTGCGAAAGCCGCACCCGCTGCGCCGCATCTCGGGTTCATCTATTTCCCGCATGGCGCCATCATGAGCAAGTGGACGCCCGAAGCCGAGGGCAAGGCGTTCGAACTGATGCCGCTGCTGGCGCCGCTCGCGCCGTTCAAGCAAAAGATCACGATCGTCAGCGGTCTCGAGAACAAACACGCGTCGGGTCCCACGCATGCGATCACGCCGGGCACGTGGCTGTCGGGCGTGTCGCCGCGCATCAGTCACGACCCGTATGGTGGTGTCACGGCGGACCAGATCGCGGCTCAGCACATCGGCCAGGAAACTGCGCTGCCGTCGCTCGAAGTGGCCACGGAGGAAGCTGTCGGTGGCGGCGCCTGCGATCGCAACTACGGTTGCAGCTATGGCGCGACGATCTCGTTCCGTACTCCGAACACGCCGCTACCGATGGAGTTCAACCCACGCAAGCTGTTCCAACGCCTGTTCGGCCAGGGCGACACGCCCGAGGAGCGCAAGCTGCTCGCCGCCCAGTACTCGAGCATCCTGGACGTCATCACCGACAAGGCGGGTGCGTTGAAGAAGGCCGTCAGCGCTTCCGACCGCGCCATGCTCGACGACTACCTCGAAAGCGTGCGCGAGATCGAGCGGCGCGTGCAGAAAATGGAAGCCAACGATCTGTCGCACCTGAAGCTGCCGGATGCGCCTGTCGGCATTCCGACCAGCTTCGACGAACAGATGAATCTGATGTTCGACACCGTGGCGCTCGCGTGGCAGGCGAACCTCACGCGCGTCACGACTTTCATGATGGCGGCCGAGGTCAGCAACATGACGTATAACCACATCAACGTGCCGGACGCGTTCCACGCCCTGTCGCATCACCAGAACAATGGGCCGAAGCTCGAGCGCTTGGCGCGCGTGCAGACGTACCATACGCAGGCGTTCGCGCGATTCGTGAAGAAGCTGGCCGACATGCCGGACGGCGACGGTTCGATGCTCGATCACTCGATCCTCGTNNTGATCGGCGGCGGCTGCGGCAAGCTCAAGGGCGGCCAACACTTGAAGTACCCGGACCGAACACCCGTCTCGAACCTGCTGCTGACCGTTCTGAATCGTGCCGGCGTTCCGGTGGAGTCGCTCGGCGACAGCACCGGCGAGATTTCGGAGGTCTGATCATGCGCACGCGTGTTCTGGCGAGTCTGCTCACGGCTCTCGCCATGTCCGGCGCGACCTACGCGCAAGGCACACTCCTGAGCGCGGCTCGCGCTGCGCAGCACGCCGCCGCGCTCGCGGCGCTCTCCGAGCGCGCCGATCCNNGCGAACGTGAACACGGCCAACGACTACGGTGCCACGCCAATGTCGGAAGCCGCCGTGAACGCCAACGTCGACGTGCTGAAGGCGCTGCTCGCAGCCGGCGCGAATGTCGAGGCTGCAAACTCGGACGATCAGACGGCGCTCATGGTGGTCGCGCGCGGCGGCAACGTCGCAGCAGCGGAGCTGCTCATCGCGCGCGGCGCGAACGTGAATGCGCGTGAGCAACGCAAAGGACAGACGGCGCTGATGTGGGCCGTGGCGCAGAGCCAGCCGGCCATGGTCTCCGCGTTGCTGAAGCACGGCGCGGATGCGGAAGCGCGGTCGAACTTGAACGAGTGGGAGCGCCAGGTCACGGCCGAGCCGCGGCAGAAGAATCTTTTTCCGGGTGGCTTCACGCCGCTCTTGTACGCCGCGCGTCAGGGCTGCCTCGACTGTGCGAAGGCGCTCATCGCGGCGGGTGCCGCCGTTGATCGCACGGATCCCGACGGCGTAACGCCGCTGATCAGTGCGCTGCTGAGTGGGCATTTCGACACGGCGAAGTTTCTGCTCGACAAGGGCGCGAATCCAAACAAGTGGGACTGGTGGGGCCGCACACCGTTGTACCTCGCCGTCGACTACAACACGCTGCCGCACGGCGGTCGGCCTGATCATCTGTCGCTCGACGCGACGACTAGCACGGCGATGATCGATATTTTGCTCAAGGCGGGCGCGAATCCGAATGCGCAGCTGAAGCTGTTTCCGCCGTACCGCAGCCTGCGCATGGATCGCGGTGCCGATTCGATTCTCGACATCGGCACGACGCCGCTACTGCGGGCGGCGCGCGGGTCGGACCTCGCGGCCATCGAGCGCCTCGTCGCGAAGGGCGCGCTGCTCGACCTGCCTCAGCAGGCCGGGATCACGCCGTTGATGGCGGCCGTAGGCGCTGGCGCGTCGCCAACCGACACGCGGGGCAAGTTCCGGACCGAGCTCGAATCGCTGGCCACGGCCGAGGCGCTGCTGGCGGCCGGCGCCGGCATCGACGCGCGCGACAACAACGGGCGTACGGCGCTGCATTACGCGGCGGCCGCGGGCTATACGGACGTGGCGAAAGCGCTGGTCGATCGCGGTGCCGATTTGAGTGCCAAAGATGTGGACGGCGTCACACCTGCCGAAGCTGCCATGGGCAAGCTGCGGGGTCGCGGCCGCGGCGGTGCCGCCGCATACCCTAAGACGGCTGCGCTTTTGCAGGGTTTGATGGCGTCTACAGGGCCACGCTAGTAGTACGTAAACTTTTCCCGTTTGCGGCCGATAAACTCTTTTGGGTGCTATCGGATTGGGTCTATGCCTGGCGTTGCCGCGGAAGCGCAGTGGAAAGATAAATATCGCGAACTCGTTCGTGATTACGAAACGAAGGAGCGGGAGTGGTCTGCGCTCGAGCATGCCCTGCGCGCTGCCGCCGGTAAGCTGGCGTTCGCCGCCATGGGGCAGAGCGAAGCGATCGACAAGGCCATCGAGTCCGTCCTAGGGGCACTGCGTACCAGTCTCTCCGCGACTAATCTCGACGCGAGCATGAGCGGCCTCATGCGCGCGATCCAACTTCCGAAGGCGGCTGAAGCTCCCGCTGCGGAGAAGCCAGCGCCCGCGGCAATTTCCCCCGCCGTCGCTCATCCTGCGCCGGTGCACGCGGCGCCTTCCGGGCCCACCGCGCCTTCGAGCAACTCCGCAGCGACATCCGTCGATTTCGAATCCCTGCTGCGCGGTCTGGTCGAGGCACTCGCGCGCACGCCGGCGCTAGCGGAAATGGCCGGCAAACTCGAGCGCAAGCTCGACGCCGGCCTGACCCCCGCGGACTGCGCGCCGTATCTGCACTCCGTGGCCGATTCCGTCGCCGCCGTCATTGCGGATCTGCAGCGGCAGCGTCGCGAGCTCGAAGAGTTTCTCGAGCAGGTCACCGGGCAGTTGGCCGAGTTCGAGGATTGGAGCACGTGGCAGGAAGGCGAGGCCAGGAGTCGGCAGGCCGACACGATCGGGCTCGAGCACACCGTCACCGCTGAGATGCGCGGGCTGCATAAAGAAGTCGAGGACTCGCGCGACCTCACGGCACTCAAGGTCAAGGTTCAATCACGGCTCGACACGGTCGCGCAGCAGTTGATCACATTTCGCGATAGCGAGGGCCGACGGCTCGCCGAGAGCGAGCGCCGCGCGGTCGAGCTGAAGCGTGAGCTAACAAAGTTGAAAGGTCGCACGACGGAGCTCATCAGGCTGTGCGCGGATAAAGAGAACCGACTCATGCTCGATTCGCTGACCGGCGTGCACAGCCGGTACGCGTATGAGCAACGGCTCGAAGAGGAGTACCAGCGCTGGCAGCGCCACGCCCAGCCGCTGACGTTCTCGATCTGGGACGTGGACTTCTTCAAGCGCATCAACGATACCTGCGGTCACGANNACTGTGACGGATAAGATCCGTGCCGGCGTGGAGCGCACCGAGTTTCGACACCACGGCCAGCATGTGCCCGTAACGATCTCGTGCGGCCTCACCGAGTTCCGAGCAGGGGACTCGCCGACCGCGGTCTACGAGCGTGCCGACGCGGCGCTCTACCAGGCGAAGATGCAAGGACGTAATCGCTGCGTCTCTTCCTGAGCCAACGTCGCGCACCCTCTCGTGGCGCCGTCACTCTGGCACCGTCAGCAGTGCAGGCTCGCCTGCGCCGCGGTGCAAATCAAGTCACCGTTCTGGCAGACTCGACCGAGGTTGGGGGAGAACTACGATGTCGCACCGCCTCTCGCAGTCGGCTCGCTGGATCGCGTTCGCCGGCACTCTGCTCGCTGCTGCAGGCGCGAGAACGCAACCGGACCCTGCGCTCGATGCGCGCCTCGACGCCCTCGATGTGCAAGTCACCGCCGCCGAAGACGTCAGTGCGCTAAAACGCCTCCAGCGTGAGTACGGCTACTACGTCGACAAAGGCCTATGGGAAGACGTCGCTGACCTCTACGCAGAGGACGCCGTCGCGAACTATCCCGCTGGGACGTACATCGGCAAAGACAGCATCCGCAAGCACCTGTATATGAACGTTGGCGGCGGCCAGGTCGGCGAAAATGGTCTTCCCGAGAACCGCCTCTACAACCACATCAATATCCAGCCGGTAGTTCACGTCGACGCGGGCGGCCAGACGGCGAAAGGGCGCTGGCGCGCGTTTGCGATGTTCGGCAGCTTCGGCGGCGGTGCCACATGGGCCGAGGGCGTGTACGAGATGACGTACGCGAAGGACCGCGGCGTCTGGAAGATCAAGAACCTCGATTACCACTCGGGCTTTGGCGCGGCGTATGCGACGGGCTGGGTGCCGCCTGAGCCGCGCCCGGCGGGCGGAGGCGGCGGAGGGCGTGGGGGCTTGCGCGACCTCCCGTATCCCGCTGACAAGCCACGCGAAGAAGCGTGCGCGGGTTTTCCCGCCGCGTGCGTCGGTCCGTTCCACTACACGAACCCCGGCGTCACGGAGGCGGGGCACGTCTGGACGACCGTTGCGCTGTCGCCGACGACTGGGCGCAAGCCTGTCGCCCGCGACCGTGCGCAGACGCTTGCGGAGCGCGCGCAGCGGCTCGCCGACGAGCAGGAAGTTGAAAATCTACAAAAGATCTACGGCTACTACCTCGACCGGCGAATGTGGGATGACGTGGCGGATCTCTTCGCCGACAACGGCACGATCGAAATGGGTCAGCAGGGCGTGTACGTCGGCAAGGCCCGCGTGCGGCAGTTCCTGAATCTGCTGGGGCCGCTCGGAATAGGCGATGGCGTGGTCAACGATCACGTGCAGCTGCAAGTGGTCGTCGACGTCGCGCCAGACGGTCGTACGGCGAAGGCGCGCAGCCGCGAGCTCAACATGACCGGCGAGCTGAACAAGCACGGCGAGTGGAGCGAAGGCGTCTACGAGAACACGTTCGTCAAAGATAGTGGCGTGTGGAAGCTGAAGGATCTGCGCTATTTCCCCACGTTCATCACGGACTATGACCAGGGTTGGGCCAAGGACGCGAAACCGGTCACCGGCGCCAGCAAGGAGTTGCCGCCCGATCGGCCGCCCACCAGCGTGTACGCGATCTATCCGAAGCCACATATCCCGCCATATCACTACGACAATCCCGTGTCGGGCTCGCCGCCGCGTTACCCCGAAGCGCGCGGCCGGCCCAGTGCGGCTGCGATCGCGGCGGTGCGCGCGCCGGTCGCTCCGACAGGCGCACGCCCGCGGAAGACGCAGGTGCGCGACGTTGCAGTGCTCGTGGCCGAGACCGAGAAGCAAGTCGGGCGCGTGAAGGATTTCCACGAGATCGACAACCTCGTGAGCGCCTACGGGTACTACCTCGACAAGAACTTGTGGAACGATCTCGCGAATTTGTTTTCGGCGAACGGCTCGATCGAGCTCGCGCAGCGCGGCTCGTACATCGGTCGCGAGCGTGTGCGCGGCTTCCTGTTCAACGTGTTCGGTAAAGAAGGGCCGACCGAGAACCGTCTCGGCAACCACATCCAGTACCAAGCGGTGATTCACGTTGCGGCGGACGGCCAATCAGCCAAAGTACGCTCGCGCATGCTGCAGCAACTGAACTTCGGCCAGCGCCCGTCGATGGGCGCGTCGCTGTACGAGAACGAGTTCGTGAAAGAAGACGGCGTGTGGAAATTCAGCGTCGATCACACCTTCAATACGTGGACAGCGAGCTACGACGGCGGCTGGGCGCGCAACCCGGGGCGCGGCGTGCCGGGCCCGAGCAAGAGCTACCCTCCCGACACGCCGCCGACTTTCGTGTTCCAGATGTTTCCGACCGTTTACGAGATTCCGTTTCATTATCCGCACCCGGTTACGGGCCGACAGACGAGTGCCGCTAAACCNNCGGCGTTGTACGTGCCGCTGCAGCCGAAAGAGCCGTATGCGTGGCTCAAGGTCGCGCGCGACCTGCGCTACGGGCCCGCGGAGCGCAACGTGCTCGACGTGTTCGCGGCGCCGGAGATTGGGGCGGGCAAGCCCGTGGTCGTGTTCGTGCACGGCGGCGGGTTTGCGCGCGGCGCGAAGCGCGCGGAGGGCACGCCGTTCTACGACAACATCGGGCTCTGGGCCGCGGGCTACGGGTTCGTCGGCGTCACGGTGAATTACCGGCTCGCGCCGCAGAGCATGTGGCCTTCGGGTATCGAGGATCTCGGCGCTGTCGTCGCATGGCTCAAAGCCAACATCGCACGATACGGCGGCGACCCGAACAAGATCGTGCTGTGGGGGCATTCGGCCGGCGCCGCGCACGTCGGCGATTACCTGGCGAGCCTTTCGAAGCGGGGCGCGCCCGCGGGTGTCGCGGGAGCGGTGCTCACATCAGGGTTCTACGAGCTCGGCCATGAAGTCTCCGTGTGGAAGATTTACTACGGAGACGACGTGTCGAAGTATGCCGAGCGCTCGTCGCTACCGGGGTTGGTGGCCACCGCCGTGCCGATACTCGCGACCGACGCGGAGCTCGATCCCGAGATGTTCCAGACGGAAACGAAGAAGCTCGTTGACGCGCGCGTGGCCGCCGGCAAGCCGACTTCGCACGTGCATCTGGCCGGGCACTCGCATATCTCCGAGACCTATGCCATCGGCACTGGCGATCGCTCGCTGGCGGG
>PMCP01000131.1 GCA_003155415.1 Gammaproteobacteria bacterium
GCCGGGGAGCGCGTCCGGCGCGCGAAACACGTCGACCATGTCGACGGGCTCCGGCACGTCGCGCAGGCTCGCATAGCTGCGTTCGCCCAAGATTTCTTTTTCGCGTGGGTTCACAGGAATCACGTGGTAGCCGTGGCGTTTGAGATAGAACCCGACGAAGTAGCTCGCGCGCAGGGGATTGTTCGAAAGGCCGACGATCGCGATCGTTTTGCTGTTCAACAGCACACGCTGGATCGTCAGCGGATCCTGGTAGGGACGGAGATCGAATGGCGCCGTCGTCATGATGCTGCCTCCGCGCTCGAGCGCACGTTCGCAAATCCTTGCTCGAGGTCCCAAATCAAATCCTCGACATCCTCGATGCCGACGGACAAGCGGATCGTACCGGCGCGCACGCCGGCAGCTTCGAGCTCGTTCTCCTCGAGCTGGCGGTGTGTCGTGCTCGCGGGATGAATGATCAGGCTCTTCGCGTCGCCGACGTTGGCGAGATGCGACCAGAGCGTCACGCCCCGGATGAAGTCTTGCCCCGCGTCACGACCCCCCTTCAAATCGAACGAAAACACGGCGCCCGCCCCACGCGGCAGGTATTTGTCGACGAGCGCGCGGTAGCGGCTCGAACGTAACGCGGGGTGCGTCACGTTCGATACGAGATCGTGCGACTCGAGATAGCTCGCAACCGCGAGCGCGTTGGAAACGTGCCGCTGCATTCGCAGCGACAGCGTCTCGAGCCCCTGCAGCAGCAGGAACGCGTTGAACGGGCTCAAGCACGCCCCGAGATCGCGAAGCGTCTCGGCGCGAACCTTCATCAGATAGCCGTACGTACCGAACGTCTCGTGGAACTGCAGGCCGTGATACGCGGGCGACGGGTCGGCGACGACGGGGTAACGGCCGTTCGACCAGTTGAACCTACCCGAATCGACGACGACGCCACCGATGCTCGTGCCATGCCCGCCGATGAATTTCGTCGCCGAGTGCAGCACGATGTCCGCGCCCCATTCGATGGGCCTGCACAGATACGGCGTGGCGAACGTGTTGTCGACGAGCAGCGGCGCACCGTGCTCGTGTGCGATGCGCGCGATACCTTCGATGTCGAGCACGTTGCCGCCGGGGTTGCCGATCGTTTCCGCGAAGAACGCTTTCGTGTTCGGCCGCGCAGCCGCCTTCCACGCGTCCAAGTGGTCCGGGTCCACCAAGGTGAACTCGACCGACATCTTGCGCAGCAGGTGCTTCAGCTGATTGACCGTGCCGCCATACAGCGCGGCCGACGACACCACGTGATCGCCCGGCGACAACATCGTGAATAGCGCACCGGCCTGCGCCGCAATTCCGCTCGCGAACGCAACGGCGCCGCAGCCACCCTCGAGGCTCGCCATGCGCTCCTCGAACACCGCCGTCGTCGGATTCATGATCCGCGTGTAGGTGTTGCCGTACTCCTGCAGATTGAAGTACGCCGCCGCCGACTCGGGGTCTTCGAACACGTAGCTCGTCGTCTGATAGATCGGCACGGCGCGTGCGCCCGTGTTCGGGTCCGGGCGCTGGCCCGCATGGACCTGGCGGGTCTCGAAACCGAATTCGCGCGATTCTTCCATGGGGGCGCCCCTCAAAGAGCGAGGAATTGACGAATGATAGGAGTCTGGCGCGCCTCCTCCAACAGGAAGCAGTCATGGCCATATGGCGCGTCGATCACGTGCAGCTCGACCGCCTTGCCGGCCGAACGTAGCGCAGCCGCGAGCTCCTCGGAGCCCGCCGGCGGGTACAGCCAGTCGGAGCTGAAGGAGATCAAAAGCGTCCGCGCCGCAATGCCGCCTACGGCCGCCCCGAGATCGCCGGCACCATACTGCCGCGCGAGATCGAAGTACGAGAGCGCGCGCGACATATAAAGGTAGGTGTTGGCGTCGAAGCGCTTAACGAAGCTGTCGGCCTGATGGCGCAGGTAGCTCTCGATCTCGAACTCGGGCTCCGTAAGCTGGTAACGGATGTCCCCGCCAGACTGTAGTCGACGCCCGAACTTCGTACCGAGCGCGGGCGCCGAGAGATACGTCATGTGGCCGATCATGCGCGCGATGCCCATGCCGGCCGTCGGCGCATTGGCCGTGCCGTAGTAGTGGCCTTCCTGCCAGTTCGGGTCGGTGGTGATGGCGTTACGCGCGATTGCGTTCCAGGCGACGCCCTGCGGCTGCAGCGCGTGCGTGCTGGCAATCGGAATGATCGCGTCGACCTCATGCGCATACCGCACGGCCCACTCGAGCGCCTGCATGCCGCCGAGCGAGCCGCCGCTGACCGCGGCCAGGCGCGTGATCCCGAGCTCGTGGAGTAACGCACGCTCGGCACGAACCATGTCCGCGACCGTGATCACGGGAAAGTCCGTGCCATACGGGCGGCCGGTCGCGGGATTTGGCGACGACGGGCCCGTAGTGCCGCGGCAGCCGCCCAGCAGGTTCGTGCTCACGACGAAGAACTCGTTCGTGTCGAAGGCTTTGCCGGGGCCGATCATGCCGTCCCACCAACCGAGGGCTGCGCCCCTACCCGCGTCGCGCTCGTCGGCACGAAACCCGTCGCGCGTGCCCACTTCGTTAGGCGCACGCGAGTAACCGGCCGCGTGTGCATCGCCAGACAACGCGTGGCACACGAGGATAACGTTGTCGCGCGCGGGCGAAAGCTTGCCGTACGTTTCGTACACGATCCGAACGGAGGTGAGCTCGCGGCCACAGTCGAGCTTCAGCGGTTCGGCAAGGTCGAGAAGTTGCGTGTCGACAGTGCCGACGGAGCCCACTTCGATTTTGGAGTTCACTGTGAGCATTTCGGAATAGTGTTATTGCCGAGCGATTTAGACAAGCTCGACGAGCCGGCGGTATGATCCGGGCCTCCCGCGGCATCCCACCCCACGAACCCGTTATCGAGGAGACTTCGATGGCCGAAAAGAAAATCGAGAAGAAACTCAAGAACGGCGTCAATGTCGACGCGTTGCTCGCTGCGCGGGAGGCGCTGAAGAAGGCGCCGCAGGCGGCAAAGTTCAAGTGGCGTGCGTCGTGCAAATGGGAAAACGGCACGCATAGCAGCACGAAGGTCAAAGGCTTCCACGGGCTCGGCGAGGAGCAGAAGCACAAGACCGAGTTCACGTTCGCCGCGGACCACCCCGAGATCTTCGCGTCCGAGGACCTGGGCGCGACTCCGGTGGAATATGTGCTCGTAGGCCTCGCGAGCTGCCTTACGGCCGGCGTCGCGGCCGTGGCCGAGAATCGCGGCGTCAAGCTGCGCTCCGTGGAAGCGAAGCTCGAGGGAGCCATGGATATCCAGGGCATCCTCGGCATCGATAGCGACGTGCGCAACGGCTTCGACGACATCAAGGTCACGTTCAAGATCGACGCGGACGCGACGAAGAAAGAGATCGAAGCCATCGTGGCGCAGTCGCAGAAGCGCTCGGCGGTGTACGACATCCTCACGAATCCGACGAACGTGGCCGTGGTGGTCGCGTAACGCGAACGACGTTCGCCGGGGCGCGTCATCGAACGCTTCACGACGGTCGTGATCGGCGCTGGTCACGCGGGGCTCGCGACGAGCCGCGTGCTCAGCGAGCGCTCGATCGATCACATTGTGCTCGAGCGCGGCGAGGTCGCGAACTCGTGGCGGCGCGAGCGTTGGGACTCACTGCGGCTGCTCACCCCGAACTGGCAGGCGCAGCTGCCGGGCTACCGCTACTCTGGCAACGACGCCGATGGCTATATGCCAGCCGCCGAGGTTGCCGCGTTCATCGCGGGCTACGCCGCGGCGAGCCAGGCTCCGGTGCGCGCGCAGACTGAAGTCACGGCGCTCACCACGGCCAGTGCCGGCTACCGAATCACGACCCACAGCGGCGAGATCCACTGTCGCAGCGCTGTCATCGCGAGCGGCGCCTGCAATGCTGCGCACGTGCCTGCGCTGCGCGCGGCCGTGCCGGAACCCGTCGCCTGCTTCAGCACGTTCGAGTATCGCAATCCGAAACAATTGCCCGACGGCGGCGTGCTGGTCGTCGGCGCTTCGGCCACCGGCGTGCAGCTCGCCGACGAGATTCATCGCGCCGGCCATCGCGTGACGCTATCGGTCGGCGAGCACGTGCGCCTGCCGCGCACGTACCGCGGCCGCGACGTGCTGTGGTGGATGGAGCGCTCTGGCATCTGGAACCAACGCTACGACGAGATCGACGACCTCACGCGCGCGCGCCGGTTGCCGTCGCCGCAGCTCGTCGGCACGCCCGAGCATTCGACACTGGACTTGAACACACTGGCGGCCGGCGGTGTCGAGCTCGTCGGCCGATTGAGCGCGATACGCGACGGCCGCGCGCTGTTCTCGGGTGGCCTGTTGAATCTGTTCGCGCTCGCCGACTTGAAGCTGGAACGGCTGCTCGACACGTTCGACGAGTGGTCACGCGCACAGGGCCGCGACGACGACGTGGACCCAAGCGGGCGTTTCGAGCCCACGCGCGTGCCGGAGCGCTCGCGGCTCGAGATCGATTTGAACCGCGGCGAGATTCGCTCGATCGTCTGGGCGACGGGGTTTCGCCCCGAGTACGGTTGGCTGCAGGTGCCCGTCGTCGATCACAAAGGGCAATTGCGCCATGAGGGCGGCGTCGTGGAATCACCCGGCCTCTACGCGATCGGGCTGCCCGTGCTTCGCCGCCGCAAGTCCACCTTCATCCTCGGCGCCGAGGACGACGCGCGCGCTATCTGCGCGCACCTGCAGCGCCATCTCGACGACACGACGCCATAGGCTCGCCGCAAAGAGCGTGACCGAGCTTTCGCATTCGGGGAGAATGGCGCATGGCGTATCCATTCAAAGACATCGAAGCGAAGTGGCAAGGCTATTGGGAGAGCCACGCGACCTTTCGCGTGCCGGTCAAGGTCGACACGTCGAAGCCGAAATACTACGTGCTCGACATGT